>JAWLCG010000059.1:0-18090 GCA_041687295.1 Phycisphaerae bacterium
TTTGGCTTGGGGTCGACCTCGAGCCAAAGCGGCGACTCTGTCGCCGCACTCCACATGGGCCATTCGCCCCAGGCCAAGCCAATTGTATATTGTATATTGTATGCAATCGGAGAATTCAGAGAATTGGCCCCGCGGGGCGGGCGCAGGCCGGGGCGGAGGAGGCGTTGGGTTGCGATGGGCACAGCCCGCCCCGATGCCCACGGAAGGCATTCCGTGGGCTTGGGTTGGAGGGGCAGGGAGGGTTCGCAGAAGGCGACAGCGGGCTGGGCGAGTCAGGTCGTGGGGCGGGCGAGGTAGTCCAGGGCGGCGACGACTTCGGCGTCGGTGACGTCGTCGACCACCTCGACGGTGCCGAGGCGGACCGGCAGGACGAAGCGGAGCTTGCCGGCGCGGGCCTTCTTGTCGCGGCGCATGATCGGCAGCAGTTGGCCGGGGTCCAGGTTGGCGTAGCGGGTGGGCAGGTCGAGGCGGGCCAGCAGGGCCTCGACGCGGGCGGCGTCGGCGTGGGGCAGTTGGCCGCGGGCGACGGCGATGGCGTTGGCGGCGGCCATGCCCAGGGCGACACAGTGGCCGTGGCGGAGGGAGTGGGCGGGGTCGGCCTGGAAGCCGGCGACGGCCTCGATGGCGTGGCCGATGGTGTGGCCGAAGTTGAGGTGGGCCCGCTCGCCGCTCTCTCGCTCGTCGGCGGCGACGACGGCGGCCTTGATGCGGACGTTGCGGGCGATCAGCTCGCCGAGGCAGGCCGGGTCGCCCGCCTGCAGGGCCGGGGCGTGGGTCTCGATCCAGTCCAGCAGCTCCGCGTCGCGAATGACGGCGTGCTTGACGCACTCGGCCAGGCCGCTGGCGAGTTCGACCGACGGCAGCGTGGCCAGCGTACCCGGGTCGATGAAGACGCCGACGGGCTGGTGGAAGGCGCCGATGAGGTTCTTGCCGGCCGGGTGGTCCACACCGGTCTTGCCTCCGACGGAGCTGTCGACGTCGGCCAGCAGCGTGGTGGGCACCTGGACGAAGCGGACGCCGCGGAGCAGCGTGGCCGCCAGCAGGCCGGCCAGGTCGCCGGTGACCCCGCCGCCGAGGGCGACGACGACGCTGTCGCGGTCGGGCGGGGGCGAGGCGGCGAAGACCTGGTCGAACAGGGCCCCGAGGGTGGCCAGGGTCTTGTGCGGCTCGCCGGCGGGGAAGCCGGCCAGGGAGACCTCGTAGCCGGCCGACAGCAGGCTGGCGCGGACGCGGCTGGCGTAGAGGGGCCCGACGTGGCTGTCGGTGACGATGAAGGCGCTTCGGGCGGCGGCGACGGCCCGGGTCAGGCCGCCGACGTGGTCGAGCAGGCCCGGCTGGATGCGGACGTCGTATCTGCGGGGGCCCAGGGAAACGGGGATGGCGGTCATGGCGCGGGCTCCTGGGGGCTCTGGCGGGCCTGCCAGGCGGCGGCCTGGCGGGCGAGTTCAGGGTCGATCGGCCCGTCGGAGGGCGTCTCGGCCGGGGCGGGTTCGGGGGACGGTTGTCGGCGGCTGCGCCAGCGGAGCCAGCCCCAGCCGGCCGCCAGCAGGATCAGGGCGGCGGGCAGGGCGGCCTGTCGCCACGGCGACGGCGGCGTGGGCGGGTTCAGCGTGGCGGCGACCACTACCGGGTAAGGCCGAGGGGCCCCGGCCGGGTCGGCGGCCGTCGGACGCAGGACGGTCTTGTAGAACAGGCCCGCCAACTCGAAGCGAGGCCCATCGGGGTGTTCGCCGGCGGCCAGCGCGGGCGGGCGAGTGAGCAGGAGGATCATCGGCTCGTCCTCGCCCCCGGCCGTGCAGGCCAGGCGGTAGACGGTTCGCCCGGGCCAGTCGGGGGTGCTGGGCAGGCCGACCCAGCGGCTCACCCGCCAGACGCGGACGGTCAGGGCCACCGGCTGGCCACGATGGTCGGCCGGGCGGGCCAGCAGCTCCGCCGGCGAGGTGCGCGGGGCGTCGGCGAAGCCGGCCGGCGCGTCGGCCAGACGGTCGGCCCGGCCCAGCAGCAGGTAGAGGGCGGCCTCGTTGAGCGACTCGGTCGCGTCGGCGACGTCGGCCAGGATCGTCCGCTCGCGGTCGCTCCGCGGCGCCGGCGCATCAGGCCAGGCCGCCGACGGCAGGACCGTCAGCGCCGCCACCAGAGCCAGGCTGTGCAGGCGTCGGGGCATGGGGTGTCTCGGACCGGGGCGCCCTTTGGAGTGCGGCGAAGGATTCGCCGCTTTGGCTCGATGGAGGCCAAGCCAAAGCGGCGAGTTGTCGCCGCACTCCATATTGCCCAGGCACGCTCGGCCGGGGCGGGCGTGAGAGGGATTCTACCCGGGCCAGGCGAGGGGGTCAAAGGCCCGGCCGGGGCACAGACGACGCAGGCCCCGGCGGGCGCGGGGCGCCGGCGTCGGGGCCTGGGTCGAGAATCGGGGACGGCTGCCTGTCTGGCCTGCTGGGCGTGCGGGTTGGTCAGGCCCGTCAGGCTCAGCTTGGCCGCGATGCCCACAGAGGCATTCTGTGGGCTTGGGCTGAGCCCGCTTTGGGGGCCCGCACGCAAACGGCATGGGGGTTTAGTTGTCGTCGGTCGGTCGGGGCTGGACGAAGTTGGGCAGCAGGAAGCTGTCGGTCGGGGCGGCCGGCCGCTCGATGCCCTGGTACTCGTCGATGCCCTGGGCGACCCAGATGTTGTCGCCCTTGTGGCCGACGTTGGGGCTCGTCTGCCAGGCGGCGTGCATGTCGAGGTAGAGCACCGACTGGCCCCGCCCGCCGTGATTGGGCGAGTTCTGCTGGCTCTGGCAGCCCAGCAGGGCCTGGCCGTTGGCCAGGGGGGTCTGGTCGGCCAGGATGGCCATCGAGGCCGGATCGTCCACGGCGTCCAGGCGGACGGGCGGGCTGTTGACGCCGTTCTGGTAGCTGTAGCCGATGTACTGCGGCCCGGGGAAGTCGATCAGGCTGGCCGCGACGCTGAAGGGCTGGACCTCGCCGCTGGGGCACTGGAACAGGACCGGGTCCTTGATGTACTGGCCGGTGATGAGCTGCCAGAGATTCTGGCTGTTGCTGACGCGGAGCGGGGCCTGGGCATAGGCGAACCAGGCGGCGTCCTCCAGGCCCAGGGCGGGCAGCTGACCGTTGTTCTCGTTGGCGTAGTGGCCCAGGGCGGCACCGATCTCGCCGACGCGGGCGACGCAGGCGGTCTGGCGGCTCATCTGGGCGGCGTGGCGCCAGCTAGGTACGAGGATCGCCCCCACGACCACCAGCATCGCGGCCACGGCGCCGAGTTCGCGGAGGCTGAAGGAAGGGAAACTGAGCGTGCGGGTCTGGGCGGCCTCGCGGTCGAGCAGGGCCCGCGTTCGGCCGGCCGATTCGACGGCGGCGAGCGTGCGGGCGATCAACTCTTCGCTGGGCTCGGGGGCCTCGTAGGCGTCCAGGGCCTGGAAGACCGTGGCGATTTTCTGCGATCGGCGGGCGAAGTCGGGGTCTTTCTCGAGCCGCTCGCGTACCTGCCCGGCCAGGTCGGCCGAGCAGTTGCCATTCAGGAAGTCAATCAGCACCTCGTCGTCGGGGTGCTCCGTCGCGCGTAGCCTATTCATGGGTGAATCTCTTCCCTACCGCCTCCCAGCGGCGGCCGAAGTAGTTGACGGCCGCGTGCAGGCGACTCTTGACTGTTCCCAACGGCACCTTCAGGATGTCCGCGATTTCCTTGTACGAAAAGTGGTGGAAGTAATTCAGCAGGAGAACCTCGCGGAGGTTTTCCGGCATCTCCATCACAACTTTTTGTACGGCCTCGCGGAGTTCCTGGTTCTCCATTTGCTCGCCGGGCCGCTCGACCTCGGCCTGGAGCAGGTCCAGGAATGTGGTGCTTTCTTCTTCTCCCGACGAGATTTGCGCGTCGAGAGGAGCGGCCGATCTTCGCGAGCGACTTCGCATCGCATCCCGCGCTTTATTGGCCGCGATAGTGAACATCCAGGGTTTGAGCCGGCGCGACGGGTCGAACCCCTCGGCCGCGAGGTGAACCTGCAGCAGCGTCTCCTGATACACGTCATCCGCCAGGGCCGGGTCGCCGAGATAGCGCACGAGGAAACGATACAACTCACGACCCCGCCGGCGGATAAGGGTCTCAAAGGCCCCCTGCTGGCCGGTGCGATGAAGCCGCAGCAGCTCCTCGTCCGAGATGGTCGACGCCGTGTCGCCTTTGGCCACCAATTGCGTTCCTTACTACCCCAGCCGGGGATGCCCGAACCCACGTTGCCCCCGCATGCACAGAATCATACGGGCGCTGGCGCAACGCTTCAATCCATTCCTGTTCATCGGCCGACAGCGCCCGCCCCGTGCAGCACTTGTCGGCCCGCGCGCCCGCACCGGCCGGCGAGGGATTCTTGCGATTCCCGAACCGCAGTCTGCCATCCGCATGTCGCCCCATAGAGCCCCGGGCATGCCCGGGGTCTTCTCGACCCCCCCACCACCGTCCCGATGCCGTGGCTAGGGCGTCTGTAGCCACGGCTTCCCGCCCTGTCCGCCAGAAAGCCAAAGCGGCGAATACTTCGCCGCACTCCATATTCCGCCGGCGCGCCGGGCCGTTGGGGGCCGCACTTGCCCGCCGCCCGGCCGGCCGGTATGCTTGGGCGGACACGATGCCCCGTTGCGGAGGATCTGCATGAGACGAGGACTGCTGGCCAGCCGCGAGGAGCTCGCGCGACTGCGCGACTCGATCGGCCGACACCCGTTCGACACGATCTACGAAACGCTGCGCAAGCGCTGCGGCCTGATCCTGCAGACCCGCCCGATCAGCGAGACCGAGTGGCAGGCCCAGCACGCCCAGGGTCGCTGGTCGGCGGCGACGCTGGCGGCCCGCAACTGCCAGGGGCGGATCTTCGACCTGATCATCTGTCACCACATCGACCCCAACGTCGCCTACCGCGACCGGGCGATCGAGGAGGTCAAGTCGCTGATCGGCTGGAGCACCTGGACCGACCCGAGCCACCGCGGCGTCCGGGCCGACCTGTGCACCGCCGAGTGCGCCACGACCGTCGCGGTCGCGCTGGACTGGCTGGAGGAGGACCTCGGCGAGCCCGACCGCCTCCGCTGCCTGCAGGCCCTGCGGAACAAGGGCGTCTACGCCTACGCCGACGCCGTCGCCGCCGACGACTGGTGGTACGGCGTCTACCACAACTGGAACGCCGTCATCAACGCCGGCTGTGGCCTGGCCGCCCTGGCCCTGGCCGATGACGACCCCCGCGCCGCGGCCGCCCTGGACAAGGCCCGCGCGGGCCTGAGCCACTTCTTCGACGCCCTGGGCCGCGAGGGCGGCTGGGACGAGGGCATCGTCTACTGGGCCTACGCCCTGCGCTACCTGCTGATGTTCGGCGAGGCCCTCGACCGCCAGCTCGACGACCGCACGCTCTTCCACCAGCGCGGCATGGAGGCCACCGGCGCCTTCGGGGTCTACTTCAGCCCCCGCGGCCAGTCGGCCAGCTTCGGCGACTCCGGCGGCGTGCCGCTGTTCGGCGCGCTGTACGGCCTGGCCCGCCGCTTCGGCCACGCCGAGGTCTGCTGGTGGCTCGACCGCTACGCCTTCCACCGCGACGTCCGCGCCGACGGCTGGAGCGACGCGGGACTGAGCCTGCTGTGGCGGCCCGTCGACATCGAGCCCGAGCCCCAGCCCGACCTGAGCGTCCTGAAGGTCTACAACGAGATCGGCTGGGCCGCCATCGCCGATCACTGGCCCGAGCCGGACCTCTACGTCGCCGTCAAGACCGGCGACCTGTCCGCCCACCACGGCCAACTGGACATGAACGCCATCCAGGTGCAGGTCGACGGCGAGATGCTGCTGGCCGACCTGGGCCACCCGCCCGTCCCCCAATATTTCTCCGGCGACCGCTTCGGCTTCTACGAGGCCCAGGCCCGCGCCCACAACACGCTGGTCATCGGCGAGCGCGACCACGAGATCGAGGCCCAGGGCCAGATCGTCGAGGCCTCCGAACAGCCCGCCTACCGCTGGCTCACCGCCAACGCCGGCAGCGCCCTGGGCCGAAACGCCCGCTACAACCGCCACGTCGTCATGCTGCTCGACGCCCGCGGCCAGGGCCAGACGCTGCTGGTGCTCGACGAGGTCCACAACGCCCTCCGCGAGCCGGTGCGGGCCTTCTGGCACACCTTCGCCCAGCTGCACCTCAAGGACCGCACCGGCGCCATCGTCGGCGACCGCACGGGCCTGCACTTCCGCCTCGAGGCCAACGTCCCGCTGACCTGCAAGACCGCCACCCATCGCGTCGGCAAGGCCACCGAGACCGCCCTGGAGATCGCCACCGAGCGGACCGACCGGCTGATCCTCGTCTCGGCCTTCAGCCGAACGCCCATCGACACCCTCGCCCTGCACCCCTCCGCCCGCGGCGACCTGAGCCTCGAGATCAACGCCACCGCCCTGCGCTTCAAGGGCAGCCGAAAGCACCTCCGCCTCGAGGCCATCGAGCCCATCCGCAAGAAGAAGACCTGACACGCCCCCCGCGCGTCCCCCATATAGCCCCGGGCATGCCCGGGGTCTTCGGGGGCGCGCCGGCCCGCGAATCGCCCTGTAGGCCGGACGCAGTCCGGCTGCGGCTGGGTGCCCCGGGACGTGTTCCGGGGTGCCCCGGGCAAGCGGGGCGTCAGCACCGCTCGCCCCGAGGGCGGAGGCGGTTCCGCACCCGGCCCGTTTGCCCATCGGACGTGCAGGTGGGTTGTGCCTCCACAGGGACGGCCCGCCCCGATGCCCACGGAAGGCATTCCGTGGGCTTGGGCCCAGACCACCTGCAGACCCGCAGGCACGGCACCCCGCCGGTTCTTCTCTTAGGGTTCTCATCCCAAGAAGTTGAGGAAAAGGAATGGGGGCCAGCCCCCAAACCCCCGGATTCATTGCTTTCGGGCCACCAGCATGGGTGGGCCTCTCTGGGCGGTCCTCCCGGAGGATCGCCCAGCGCTGGCGCGGAAGAGCGCCCCGAGCGCCGTCAGGGCGGCTGTACAGCACGGGCGGCACTGCCTGGAGGTGGTGTCTGTTATGTTCTGCTGGTGGCCCTAAAGCGGTAAATCCCGGCCTCTGGGGCAGAGCCCCAGGAGGGTGTCTCCTCGCCAACTTATTGGGATGAGATCCTCTTTTAGTGAAACCCACTGATTTCCGTGCCTCTTTCTCTGCGTCCTCTGTGCCCTCTGTGGCCCGTCCTCTTGCCTCTTCGAAACCCTGGCTGCGGGCCTTTCCGCCGAAAATCTGCAATCAAAAATCGAAAATCCCCCCGCCTGCGCCGCGCCGGCTGGCGTGGGGGCGCGGGGTATCGTACTACTTCAGTAGCCACCAAGGATCGGTGGCTCGTAAGTCTCGACGCACGGACGCGTAACCGCCAACATGCAGGCCCCGCGAGAGTGAGGTGACCTATGCAGCGGAAGAGCCAAATGGCGGTTGCGATGGCGTCGGGGCGGCCGATGGGGTCCAGCGGGACTCACACGACGGTCCGCCACGACGACGCCACCCGGCGCGGCCAGACGGACGGGAAGCCCGGCAGGGTCGCTGCGGCGACGCAGACCAACCCGGGGCTTTCGGACCTGTTCGGCAGCAACGTACGCGAGCATGAGGGTCGGCTCGGACGCACCGCGACCGAGCGCCGATTCGGGCAGACCACTAAAGACGTCCGGTCCCTGCCCCCCCGCGAGCCCGGCTCATTATGAGTCAGCCATCCCGGTAAAGGGAATATCCGCAGGCTTTCGCGGGAGACAAGAGGGTGATATGACCGCGACCGCCGTCACCGACGGCCCGCTGTCCCGACGCCGCCGACGCGGGTAACACCGCCCGGCCGACACCTGGCTCGGTAAGCCTGCCGCAGATAACCGAACTCCGTCGCAGTCGCTGGCCTGACGCTTCGCAACCGTCCGGCACACTGGATCAGAACCCCGCCCGTGCGGCACACACGGGCGGGGTTCTTTCTTGCGCCCCCGGCCGCCCTCGACGCCTTGGCGCTTCCCGCCGCCGCCCCCGATACCCTACAATGCCCCCGGCGGCCGGCGCGGCGCTCCCCCGGCCACCGGGAGGCTCCCCCATGGCCCGCAAACTGCTGATCGTCCAGGCGGCGGCCCTCGATCGCGAGGTGCCCGGGCCGCTGCGCTTCGCGCGGGCCCGCAGCGTCCTGCCGGCCGTCACCTGCACCGTCCAGGCCAGCCTCCGCACCGCGACGCCCCCTGCACGGCACGGCATGGTCGCCAATGGCCTGTACGACCGGCGGCTCCAACGGCCGATGTTCTGGGAGCAGTCGGCCCGGCTGGTCGAGGGGCCACGCATCTGGGACGCCTTCCGCCAGCGCGGCCGGCGGGTCGCAATGCTCTTCTGGCAGCAGAGCCTCGGCGAGTCGGTCGACTGGGTCTTAACTCCCAAGCCCGTCCACAAGCACCACGGCGGCATGATCCAGGACTGCTACAGCCAGCCCGAAGACCTCTACGCCCACCTGACCCAGGCCGTCGGCCGACCCTTCAACCTGATGCGCTACTGGGGCCCGCTGGCCCGACCCGGCGTGGGCGACTGGATCGCCGACGCCACTGCGGCCGTCCTGGCCGACCCCGACGCGCCCGAGCTGGTGCTGACCTACCTGCCTACGCTCGACTACGACCTGCAGCGCCATGGCCCCCAGCACGCAAAGTCCGACCGAGCCCGCGAGGCGCTGGCCGGGCAGCTTACGACTTTACTCGACGCGGCCGAGCGGCACGGCTACGCGGTGGTGGTCTTCGGCGACTACGCCATCGGCCCCGTCGGCCAGGCCGACCACCCCAACCGGGCCCTGCGCGAGGCAGGCCTGTTCCGCACGCGGAGCATCAGGGGCCGACTCTACCCCGACTTCCCCGCCAGCCGGGCCTTCGCGATGGTCGACCACGAAATCGCCCACGTCTACGCCGCCGACGCCGTCGACGAGGCCCGGACCGTGCTGGCCCGCCTGGAGGGCGTCGGGGAGGTGCTGGGCCGAGCCGACCTGGAGCGGGCGGGCCTGGACCACGCCAACAGCGGCGAGCTGGTGCTGATCGCCCGGCCCGGCTGGTGGCTGGCGTACGACTGGTGGACGCGCCGCCGCGAGGCGCCCGACTACGCCGGCCACGTCGACATCCACAACAAGCCCGGCTACGACCCGTGCGAGCTGTTCTTCGGCTGGCCCCCGCCGTCGGTAAGTCAGAACGCCGGCCGGGTCCGCGGCTCGCATGGCCGGCTCGACGCCAGCCGCGACGTCGTCTGGGCCTCCACCGTCGAGCTGCCCGGGGCCGTCGGCTCGCTGGTGGACCTCGCGGCGGTGCTGCGGGAGTGGCTCGACCATGCGTGAGGGCCCCGCCAGAATCCAGCCCGGCGACGCCACGCCGATGCCGCCGCCCATCGACCAGCGGTTCGCGGTGGCGCTGGACTACCCCGTGCACTTCGTGCACGGCCTGTTCGACCCGGCCAATCCGCTGCTGGCCGATGCGCTCGACCGCGCCGCCGAGGGCCGGCGCCACCGCGTGGCTGCGTTCGTCGACGCGGGCCTGGCCGACGCCCGGCCGGGACTGCTGGAGGCCATTAGGACTTACGCGGCCGCCCACGCCGAGCGCCTCGAGCTGGTCCATCTGGCCACGCTGCCCGGCGGCGAGGCCGTCAAGGACGGGCCCGCCCACGCCCTGGCCGTGGTGGCCGAGCTGGCCCGGCTGGGCCTGGACCGCCAGAGCTTCGTCCTGGCCGTCGGCGGCGGGGCGCTGCTCGACGCGGTGGGCTTCGCCGCCGCCATCGTCCATCGCGGCCTGCGGCTGGTGCGGGCGCCCTCGACGACGCTGGCTCAGGCGGACGCGGGCCTGGGCGTCAAGAACGGCCTGAACGCCCACGGGCAGAAGAACTTCCTGGGCACCTTCGCCGCCCCCTGGGCCGTCCTGAACGACCTGGAGCTGCTGGACTCGCTGAGCGACCGCGACTGGCGCGCCGGCGTGGCCGAGGCCTTCAAGGTCGCCATCCTCAAGGACGCGGGCTTCTTCAACTGGCTCTGCGGGGCCGGGCCGGCCCTGCGCGGGCGCGACGGGGCGGCCATGGCCCACTGCGTCCGCCGCTCGGCCGAGTTGCACCTCCAGCACATCCGCACGGGCGGCGACCCGTTCGAGTTCGGATCGGCCCGGCCCTTGGACTTCGGCCATTGGGCGGCGCATCGGCTCGAAGGTCTTACCGGCTACGCCCTGGGCCACGGCCAGGCCGTCGCGGTCGGCATGAGCCTCGACGCCTGCTACGCCGCCGAGGCCGACCTGTGCGACGCCGCTACCCGCGACGCCCTGCTGGCGGGCTTGGCCGGCGCCGGCCTGCCCACCTGGCACGAGGCCCTCGACGCACGCGACGGTGCGGGCCGACGCGTCGTGTTGGACGGCCTGGCCCAGTTCCGCGAGCACATCGGCGGGCGGCTGACGCTGACCTTGCCCCGCCGCCCGGGCGAGGCCATCGAGGTCCACGACGTCGACCCGCCCCGCCTCGAACGGGCCCTGGCGCTTCTGCGCGACCGGCGGTAACGTCCGAAGACAAAGATGGCCACAGAGGACACAGAGGGCACAGAGGGCACAGAGAAAGGCACACTGAGCGTTTGTGGGTTTTATAGAGAGATCAACCGTCCGGGTGCCGTGGCTGCGGCGTTTGCAGCCACGTCTTTGGAGGGTCCCGCCGAGCCGGGGCGCACCGGAGGCGTATGGAGTGCGGCGGCCTTGACGCCGTTTTGGCTGGTCTTGACGGGCGTGAGCCAAAGCGGCGACTCTGTCGCCGCACTCCATATGGCACGGCCGGGCATGGCGCCCCTTGAGACTTGGGAAGGAATAGGACCTTGCGGATACAGACCGAGCCCCCGCTGCACTTGACGTACTGCCTGAACGTGCACCCCGGCGAGCGGTGGGCGGAGAACCTCTCGGCGATTCGCACGTACGCGCTGGCCGTGCGCGATCGCGTGGGGGCGGACGGAGCGTTCGGACTTGGGCTGCGGCTGGGGGCGCAGGCGGCGGAGGAGTTGGCCGACCCGGCCGCCCTGTCTGAGCTGCGGGCTCTGCTGGCCGACGAGGGGCTCTACGTCTTCACCATCAACGGGTTTCCCTACGGCCCCTTCCACGGCGAGGCCGTCAAGGAGCGGGTGTACGCGCCCGACTGGCGCCAGCCCGAGCGGCTCGCCTACACGCGACGGCTGGCCGAGATCCTCGCCGCCCTGCTGCCCGAGGGCGTGACCGGGAGCATCTCCACCGCCCCGGGCTCGTACAGACGGTGGATCGCCTTCCCGGCCGACACGCGGACCATCGCCGACCAAGTGGCGGCGCTGGCCGGCGAGCTGGCCGAGCTGCACGACCGCACGGGCCGGGATATCTGCCTGGGCCTGGAGCCCGAGCCCGACTGCCTGCTGGAGACCACCGACGAGGCCATCGCCTTCTGCACCGGGCCGCTGCTGGAGGCGGCCGCTCGGCGAGGCGGCGGTAAGAGTTACAGCCCCGACAGCGTCCTGCGGCACATCGGGGTGTGCTTTGACCTGGCCCACCAGTTCGTCGAGTTCGAGGACCTGGCCGGCTCGCTGGGACGTCTGCAGGCCGCCGGCGTGCGGGTGGCGAAGATCCACGCCAGTGCCGCCCTGCGGGCCCAGCCGACCCAGGCCGCCCGGCAGCGGCTGGGGGCCTTCTGCGACCCGGTGTACCTCCACCAGGTGAAGGCCCGCTGGCCCGACGGCACGATCCGCGCCTGGCCCGACCTGGCCGACGCCCTGGCCGATGCGTCCGCCGCCGAGGCGGACGAGTGGCGCGTGCACTTCCACGTGCCGCTGTTCTGGCCCGGCGACGCGGAGCTCGACTCCAGCGCCGCCGAGCTGCCCGCACTGGCCGGGCCCCTGCGGGCCGGCGCGACCGAGCACCTGGAGATCGAGACCTACACGTTTGCCGTCCTGCCGCCCGAGCTGCGATCGGCCAGGCTGGACGAGAGCATCGCGCGGGAGTATGAATGGGTGCTGGGCACGATGCTCGCCGGCCAGTAAGGGTCTGTAGGCCGGTTTGCGCCCGGACCTGCGGGTACGTTGTGCCTCGAGCGCAACGGCCCGGCCCGATGCCCACGGAAAGCATTCCGTGGGCTTGGGCAGGACCTTCGGCCAACCCGCAGGCGCAAGCGGAAAACCGCCTACTCGATCGCTGGCGTTGGCGAGGCACCGTAAGTCTGAATGCTGAAAGCCCCGGACCGGACGGGTTACCAGGAGACAGCTAATGACGAGCGACTATGACGTAATCGTGGCCGGCGGCGGGATGGGCGGCCTGGCAGCGGCGGTGTCGGCGGCGCGGGGCGGGGCGCGGACGCTGCTGATCGACCGCGCGGGCTGGCTGGGCGGCATGGGCATCACGGGCGCGACGGGGCTGCACAGCTTCTTCAACGTCTTCGACGCCTGCCCGGGGGCCGAGCGGATGCGCGTGGCCGGCGGGGTCGCCCAGGAGCTCGTCGACCGCTGCACGGCCAATGGCGGCGGGCTGGGGCACGTCCGCATGGAGCGCGGGGGCGACTTCGTGAGCATGCTCACGCCGGTCGAGCCGGAGGTGTTCAAGAGCGTCGCGTTCGCCCTGTGCCGCGAGGCCGGCGTCGAGCTGCTGCTGCACACCGTGCTCGACGAGGTGCAGGCCGACGGCGGGCACGTCGAGGGCGTCACGGTCTGGAACAAGGCCGGCCGATCCACGCTGCGGGCCCGCCAGTACATCGACGCCACCGGCGACGGCGACCTGGCCGCCTACGCAGGGGCCGACTGGCAGGGCTTCGGGCCCGGCGACGCGGGGGCGTACCCGGCCGGCTTCACCTTCCGCCTGGTCAACGTGGACCTGGGTGCCCTCGAGGCCGACCTGACGGCTCGCGGCCTGGCCACGCAGCTCGCCCACGCCGTCAAGCCCCACACGACGGGGCCCGACCTGGTCCGCCTCGGCATCGACATGCGGGGCCTTACGTCCCAAACCGGAACCGACGCCTGGCCGGGCTACTTCCTGGCCTGCTCGCTGCGCCCGCGGGAGCTGACATACGTCAACTGCCTCAACTACGGGCCCAATGACGGGCTGGACCCAGCCGCGCTGACCGAGGCCGAGATCGACCTCCGCGGGCGGATGCTGGAGCTGACCGAGCTGTTCCGCCGCCACCTCGCAGGCTGTGAGGGCTGCTACGCCGCGGGCCCCGCGCCCTCAGCCGGCCAGCGCCGGGGCCGGGCCATCCGCTGCCGCTACGAACTGACGCAGGAGGATTGCACCGAGGGCCGCGGGTTCGACGACGCGATCGGCTGCTTCGGCTTCATCGACAACGGGCGCTACTTCGTCCGCGACGCCGGGGCGTACGGCCTCCCCTACCGCGCCCTGCAGCCGACGGGGCTGGACAACGTCCTGATCGCCGGGCGGATGATGACCGTCGACACCGTCGCCCACAACAGCACCCGCAACACCGTCTGCTGCCTGGTCGCCGGACAGGCCGCCGGCACCGCCGCCGCCATGGCCGTGCGGGCGGGCGTCGCCCCCGCCCAGCTCGACGTCGAGGCCCTGCGGCGAAGTCTGGCCGAGGCGGGCGCCCTTCTGGCCCCCGAGCCCGACCCCCTGTAGGCCAATCGGCGTTGCGCGAGCGAGTGGCTCGCCTTTGGGGCGGCGGCGCGCTTCGAGCCAGAGCGGCGACGCTGTCGCCGCACTCCACACTGCACGGCCGCGCCGGCCGTCAGCGTGGTAGCCGCCCGTCTCGCTGCGCGGTTGCGGCCACGCCTGCTTCGTGGCACAATGCCCGGCCCGGGCGGGGGCGGCGACAGGAGTGCAGCGGAATGAGTCTGTGGGTGATACTGGGTCTGGCGCTGGCGCTGGCGATGGACGCCTTCGCCGTCTCCATCGCCGTGGGCGTGAGCCTGCCCGAGCTGACGCGGCGGCACGTGTTTCGCCTGGCGTGGCACTTCGGGCTCTTCCAGGCCCTGATGCCCATCCTCGGCTGGCTGGCCGGGCAGGCCCTGGCCGACTCGATCGCCGGCTGGGACCACTGGATCGCCTTCGGCCTGCTGACGGCCATCGGCGGCAAGATGATCTACGAGAGCTTCGTTCTGGAGGAGCACGAGAAGCAGGCCCGCGGCGACCCGACCAAGGGCCTTACGCTGATCACCCTCTCGGTCGCCACCAGCCTGGACGCGCTGGCCGTCGGCCTGACGATGGCCCTGCTGGACGTGTCGGTCTGGCTGGCGGCGGTTATCATCGGCCTGGTCGCCGGCGGCCTGACGGTGGTGGGCATCCGCTTCGGGCACCGCTTCGGCCACCACCTCGAACGCTGGGCCGAGGTCCTCGGTGGGCTGGTCCTGATCGCCATCGGCCTGAACATCCTCCTCCGCCACCTGTTCTGATTTTCGATTCTTGGTTTCTGATTTGTGATTTTTGATCGGCACAGGCCGCCCCCCCCCTTCCCGCGCCCTTTCTCCAAGCCCACGGATGGAGCCGACGCAGTCGGCGCAATCCGTGGGGGTCCTGGTGGGGCTGCCCGACGCCGATCCCCCTCGCCCTCTCTCACCGAAAGCGCCGCCGCTCGCTTCGCTCGAATGGAGCCTGCAGACTACCGCCGGGCCCCGCGGAACCCTACAATGTCCGCCGAACCCGCGGCCCCGCGCCGCCTGCCAAAGGAGACCTGTACGATGACCACCGTCGCCGAGATCCAGCCGCGTCTGCTGATGGGCCCCGGGCCCTCTGACGTGCACCCCCGCGTGCTGGCCGCCCTGGCCCATCCGACCATCGGCCACCTCGACCCGCAGTTCCTGACGATCCTCAACGAGATCCGCGAGAGGCTCCAGGCCGTCTTCCGCACCCGCAACAACCTCACGCTGGCCGTCAGCGGCACCGGCTCGGCCGGCATGGAGACCTGCGTGGTCAACCTCGTCGAGCCCGGCGACACCGTGCTGATCTGCATCGCCGGCGTCTTCGGCCAGCGGATGAAGGACGTCGCCGAGCGGGCCGGCGCCAAGGTCGTCACCGTCGAGGTCCCCTGGGGCCAGGTCATCGGCGCCGAGCAGGTCCGCGACGCCCTCAAGGCCCACGGGCCGGTCAAGCTGGTCGGCATCGTCCACGCCGAAACCTCCACCGGCGCCGCCCAGCCCATCGAGCCCATCAGCCAGGTCGTCCACGAGGCCGGCGCCCTGCTGCTGGTCGACACCGTCACCAGCCTGGCCGGCATGAACGTCGACGTCGACGGCTGGGCCATCGACGCCTGCTACAGCGGCACGCAGAAGTGCCTCTCCTGCCCGCCCGGCCTGGCGCCGGTCACCTTCAGCCCCGCCGCTGAGAAGGTCATCGCCGACCGCACCACCAAGGTCCAGAGCTGGTACCTGGACATGAACATGGTCCGCCAGTACTGGGGCTCGGAGCGGCTGTACCACCACACGGCCCCGATCAACATGAACTACGCCCTGCACGAGGCCCTGGCGATCGTGCTGGAGGAGGGTCTCGAGGCCCGCTTCGCCCGCCACGCGGCCGTGCACGCGCGGCTCAAGGCCGGCCTGGCCGAGATGGGCGTGAAGTACCTCGCCGACCCGGCCCACCAGCTGCCGATGCTCAACGCGGTGGCCGCCCCCGACGGCGTCGATGAGGCGGCCGTCCGCAAACGGCTGCTGACGGAGTTCGCCATCGAGTTCGGCGGCGGCCTGGGCGCGTTCAAGGGCAAGGCCTGGCGCATCGGCCTGATGGGCGAAAGCGCCACCGACACCCACGTCGATGCCGCCCTGGCCGCCCTGCAGGCGATCCTGGCGTAGGGGCAATCGCCCAGTTCCCGGCGCAGGCCCGGGGCTCTGAAGGGGCGTCAGTGCCGCACCGTGGCGCATTGGCGTCTCTTTGGGGCTCAGGCGCAAAAGGGCCGGCTCCGCCGGCTGGGGCGTTTGGCCATCGGACGTGTGGGTGCGTTGGGCCGCGGTGGGAATGGCCCGCCCCGATGCCCACCGAAGCCATTCCGTAGGCTTGGGCCTAGCCTGGCCTGCGGGAGGACGGTGGCACCAATGCGACGCGGGCGTGTCGGCTGGGAGGCCGGCACGCCCGCGGGGCGTTTGGGCGGGATTGTCGCCTACTGGGCGGCCGGCGGCGGGACGGTGGTCAGCTCATAGATCCGCCGCTGGGCCAGGGAGCGCTGGGCGTTGTCCAGCACGTCGTGCCGCAGGGCCTGGCGGTAGAGCTCCAGGGCCCGGCTGCGGTTGTTCAGGCGGAAGTCGGCGACGGTGGCGGCTCGGTAGCGGGCGGGCAGCTGGATGGTCTCGTCCCACTGCCAGGCCCGCTCGTACCAAAGGGCCGCGCGGTAGTACTGGTCGAAGAAGCGGCGGTAGATCTCGCCGATGTGGTAGGCGGCCTCGGGGATGCGGGTGCTGCTGGGGTAGTCCTGGACGAGCTGGACGAACAGCTCGAGGGCGCGGCGCTGCTTGTTGTAGTCGACGATGCCCGGCAGGACGCTGCCCTCGCGGTAGAGCTGGCGGGCCTGGGCGAAGAGCCGCTCGGCCTCGGGCACGACGGCCGTGGGGCGCAGGGTCTCGGCGGGCACCTCGGCCTCGAGGAAGTACTGGTAGGCGCGGACGGGGTCGAAGCGGCCTCGAATGTTCTGGACCAGCCGGGCCTTGAGCGGGTAGCCCTGCTCGGTGTAGTAGGCCCGCAGGGCGTCCAGCGTGTCAAGGTAGTGCTGGCGACTGGCGAGGACGGACTCGACGAGCGTGGACTCGCCGACGCGGCTGAGGTCGGGCCCGGCGGCGGGATCGGCCGGCTCGATGTCGACGAAGTCGAACGTGCGCGCCCGCTCGATGTTGGCCAACTCGGTGGCGGTCCACTGCTTCTTGGCGTAGGCGCCCGTGCGGTCGTAGTAGGCCTGCAGCACCTGCAGACGGTGGTCGTACTCGGCCTCGGCGTTCTCGAACTCCTGGGCGAGGCGGGCCTCCTCGGGCTGCAGGGGGATCAGCCCGGTGACCACTTCGCCCCCGCTGGTCCTCGGCGGGGTGGGGGGCACGTCACAGCCGGCCGCCAGCATCAGCCCGGCCAGCGCCAGCAGCAGCATCGTCACGCGGATATTCATGGCCATTGACTCCTGCGGTAGCCGTCCCGACGGCTCAGGGCGCGGGGGCGATCCGTCGCCGCCGCCTGCCGCCGTGGGGCCCATCATACGCTCGCGAGCCCCCGATGTCACCACTGCGCTTCGTCAAAGGCCCCGCCCGCCCGGCGGCGCGGCTCGGGCAGCGTGCCCAGCACGGCCGAGGCGAAGGCGAGGTCCTCCGGCGTGGTAATCTTGATGTTCCGCGCGTCGCCGGGCACGACGGCCACCGCCTCGCCGAGGGCCTCGACCAGGGCCGCGTCGTCGGTCGCCACGCCGGCCGCCTCGGCGTACGCCCGCTCCAGCAGGGCCCGGGCGAAGACCTGGGGCGTCTGGGCCTCCCACAGGGCCTCGCGGGGGCGCGTCGCCTCGATCCGCCACCGCCGGGGCTTGGGCTTGGGCCGTGGGGCGTCCTCGCCGAAGAGGCGGCGGGCCAGGTCGTCCTCGTCCGCCGGCTCGGCCTCGGCCTGCACCACGCGCTTGATCGTGCCATGAATGGGCCGGGCCAGGATCGCCGCCCCGGTCCGCTGGGCCTCGGCGAAGACTGCGTCGATCCACACCGCGCTCACGCAGGGGCGAACCGCGTCGTGCACGGCCACGAAGTCGGCCTCGTCGCTCAGCTGCGCCAGCGCGTTGCGGACGCTGTCGGTCCGCTCGACGCCGCCGGCGACCACCGTGACGCCCATGAAACCCAGTTTCGGGGCGTACCGCTCAGCGATCACCTGCCGGTCGGCCTCGCTGACCACCAGCAGCGTCTGCACCACGTCCTCGCGGTTGACGAACTGCTCGAGGGTCTTGATGAACACCGGCTGACCGGCCAGCCGCTCGAAGATCTTGTTCTGCGGGCCGCCGAACCGCTTGCCCTGCCCGGCCGCCGGGACGATGACGCTGACTTTCATGCTGGACTGCTCTCGAACGGGGGAAGACGCGGGAGATTTTTGTGGTTCTCATCCCAAGAAGTTGAGGAAAAGGAATGGGGGCCAGCCCCCAAACCCCCGGGATTTATCGCTTTAGGCCCCCCGGCAGGGATGATACACTCCA
>JAWLCG010000060.1:0-18086 GCA_041687295.1 Phycisphaerae bacterium
GACCCGGTCGAGGCCGCCCGCTTCCTCGGCCAGAACAAGTGCATCTTCCACGTCCACGCCAAGGACACCGGCATCGACCCGGCCAACACCCGCGTCAACGGCACGCTGGACACCAAGAGCTACGGCGACGTCGCCGCCCGCAGCTGGGTCTTCCGCACCTGCGGCTACGGCCACGGCGACGAGTTCTGGAAGCCCTTCGTCAGCATGCTGCGGACCTACAACTACGACGGCGTGATGAGCATCGAGCACGAGGACTCGCTGATGAGCATCAACGAGGGCTTCGAGAAGGCCGTCAGCTACCTCCAGGGCATCCTGCTGACCCAAAAGGCCGGCCAGGCCTGGTGGTTCTAGCCGCTCGCAGAGCGGCTGGAGCATTTGCCGATTGCGATTGTGGGTCTCAAGGCGCCGCCGGCCCAAGCCCACGGATTGCCATCCGTGGGCATCGTGGCCGGGCCGTTGGTTTCGAGGCACAACGCACCCGCAGGTCCGACCGCAGGGCACTCTAGAGCAGGACAACGGCACAGCCGGGGCCGTGGCGGGTGGCAACACTCCCACGGCCCCGGTCGCGCGCAGGGAGAGGGCCCTTCGAGAAAATAGGAATCTTTCCGAAAAAACCACAGAACCCTTGGCCCGACGGGACGTATGAACTACAGACAGTCAGGCCCCCGCCTGACAATGTCTCACGTGAGACCGGCGGCCAGGCGTGATCCCACAACGTGTCCCCCCGCACGTTACACGCCGGCCGCCACCTTTTTGCGCCCACTTTCTGCGATATGTAGCCCCGGCCTCGCCCGGGGCCTTCCCGAACTCCCACAAACCGCACCGGCTCGCCACGTCGAAGCCGCAGGCGAAGACGGGTGCCGTGGCTGCGGCGTCTGCAGCCTCGTCTTTGGGCGCCTGATCGTCAGCCCCACCGGTCGACAACGACCAAGGGCGCGGGCGCAGTATGGAGTGCGGCGACAGCGTCGCCGCTTTGGCTCTCCCGCGTGCCGGCGCGGCGAGGCCCTTGTCCCAGATATCAAGCCAAAGCGGCGAGTGCCTCGCCGCACTCCATACGGCGTTTGCGCCCTGCCGCCTTGCCGCTACGGCCCCGGTCGAGCATAATCGCCCCATGGCCCTGACGGTGGCGCAACTGGAATACCTGCGGAGCGACTCGGCCCGGCGGTGGCTGGAGGGCGAGCTGCCGGGCGATGCGCTGGCGGCCGCCAAGGTGCTGCGGCGGGAGCTGTCGGCTGAGCGGGCGGCGGCGGTGCTGGAGCTGCGGGCCGTGCGGGCCCGGGCTGAGCGGAGCGGGCGGTTCGCCCCGGCCTTCGCCCGGGCCCTGCTGGCCGACGACCGGATGCTGCAGCAGGCCTCGAGCGAGCGGCTCGCGCGGTACAAGGGCGCCCAGCTGGCCGGGCGGGCCGGGCCGGCGGCGCAGGCGTGGGACCTCTGCTGCGGGATGGGCGCCGACGCGATCGGCCTGGCCCGGGCCGGCCTGGCCGTGCGGGGGTTCGACCTCTCGCCGGCGGCGGTGGTCTGTGCCACCCACAACGCTACGCTGGCCGGCGTGGGCGACCGCTGCCGCTTCGAGCCCGCCGACGTGACGGCCCTGGCCCTGCCGACCGACGCCGCCGTCCACATCGACCCCGACCGTCGCGCCACCGGCCGACGCAGCCACGCCCTGGCCGACTACGCCCCCGGACCCGACTTCCTCCGCGCCCTGCCGACCCGAACCGCCTGCGGGGCCATGAAGCTCTCGCCGGCGACCGACCCAGCCGCCCTGGCCGACTGGCCGGGGCTGGCGCTGGAGTGGCTCAGCGAGGCCGGCGTCTGCAAGCAGCTGCTGGCGTGGTGGCCCGGTGAGGCCCGGCCCCGGCACGTGGCGACGGTGCTGGCCGGGCCGCCCGAGGCCCCCCGCGTCGAGTCGATCGCCGCCGACGCCGAGCCCGCTCCCCTCGCCGCGCCGGGGCGATGGCTCATCGAGCCCGACCCAGCCCTGCTGGCGGCCCGAGCCGTCGACGCCCTGGCCCGCCGTCACGGCCTCTGGCGGGCCCACCCGGGGCTGGACTGGCTCTTCGGCGACGCGCCGGCCCGCTCGCCGCTGGCGAGCGACTTCGAGGTCCTCCGCCAGGTCCCCGGTCGCGTCCGCGACGTGGCGACGGCCCTGGCCGAACTGAACGCCGGCCTCGTCGAGGTCAAGCCCCGCGGCCTGCGGTTGGACACCGACGCCCTCCAGCGCCAACTCCGTGGCGGCGGCGACCAACCTATCGCCGTCCTCTGGACCCGCCTGGGCAGCCGACAGGTCGCCTTCATCGCCCGCCGTCGCGACCACTGACGATGCCCCGCCCGCTCTGTCAGCCACGAATTCGGCAGAATTCACAGAAAAAGTCCCCGCCGCACCGCCGTGCCCATACCCCATGGCCTCGCCCCAGGCCACCCCTTGACCCCCAACTCGTAGCGGTGCGACCACACCTGTCATACCCCCCGGGGCCCGTGCCGCCGGGGGAATCCGCCGGGGCCGCGACCACGGCTGTCATACCCCTCGCGCACACTGGACCTCAGTCCGGGGCGCAGGGGAGAGGCCCCGGCCGCTGCGAGCGGGAGGGTCCGACAGGGGGTGCCCGGCCGGCAGGTGGGGAGACCGTGGGGGTGCCGGCCGGGCCGTCTGACTCGGGCCCGCGCCACCGCACCGGGGGCGCGGGCCGGCTCGTAAGGCCAAAGGTGGGGCTCCGCGGACGCTGCGCCCCAGCCTACGAAAGCCGCCCGCGCCGTAGGCTGGGGCGCAGCGAAGCGGAGCCCCACCTTCCCCGGCGACGCTCGACCCGGTCTACGACTGACCCCAACAGGGCGACCAGGACGCCCCGCCGAAGAAAGAGAGTAGAGCAGTAGAGAGCCCTGCGCTGGCGCTTCGGGCTCAGGAGACCGCAGGAGGGGGCGTGGCGTCCACGAGTGGCGGTGGGCTCAACGAGGCGTCAGCCTCTTGTCTACTGCTCTCCTGTCTCCTGTTCTCCTGCTCTAATGAAAAGGCCCGCCGAAGCGGGCCTTTTCACTGCCGGAGGAGGGAATCGAACCCTCACCTGGTTACCCAGACGGGTTTTTGAAACCCGCGCGTCTGCCGTTCCGCCACTCCGGCCGGAGCGTCCATAATACCCGCAACCGGCCCGGGCTCAAGGGCCTTTCCGGCTCTTGCGTCCGGGGCGGTTCGCTGGTAGAGTGTGCCCTTTCCCCCGACGCTGGAGAAACCGCCCATGGCCCTCGAGAATACCGATAAGCAGATCGCCGACCTCATCGCCGCCGAGCGCGACCGCCAGCAGCAGACGCTGGAGCTGATCGCCAGCGAGAATCACGCCAGCCCGGCCGTCCTCGAGGCCACCGGCTCGGTCCTGACCGACAAGTACGCCGAGGGCTACCCCTTCAAACGCTACTACGGCGGATGCGGCGTCGCCGACCAGGTCGAGCAGCTCTGTATCGACCGCGCCAAGGCCCTGTTCGGCGCCGACCACGCCAACGTCCAGCCCCACTCGGGCACAGGGGCGAACATGGCGGTGTACATGGCCGCCCTGGACCCCGGCGACAAGATCCTGGCCATGGACCTCGCCCACGGCGGGCACCTCTCGCACGGCATGAAGATCAACTTCTCGGGCAAGTTCTACACCATCGCCAGCTACGGCGTCCGCGAGGACACCGAGATGATGGACATGGACGCCATCCGCCAGCAGGCCCTCGCCGAGCGGCCCAAGATGATCGTCGCCGGCGCGTCGGCCTACCCGCGGACGATCGACTTCGAGGCCTTCGGCGCCATCGCCCGCGAGGTCGGCGCCCTGCTGCTGACCGACATCGCCCACATCGCCGGCCTGGTCGTCGCCGGCGTGCACCCCACACCCGTGCCCCACGCCGACTTCGTGACCACCACCACGCACAAGACGCTGCGGGGCCCCCGCGGCGGCATGGTGCTGTGCAAGGCCGACTACGCCAGGAAGCTCGACTCGACCGTCTTCCCCGGCATCCAGGGCGGGCCGCTGGTCCACGTGATCGCCGCCAAGGCCGTCGCCTTCCACGAGGCCAGCCAGGACGCCTTCCGCCAGTACCAGGCCCAGGTCGTCGCCAACGCCGCAACGCTCGCCGGCGAACTGGCCAACAAGGGCTGGCGAATCGTCAGCGGCGGCACGGACAACCACCTGCTGCTGATCGACCTCCGCAGCCGAGACACCGAGCTCACCGGCCACGACGCCCAGAACTGGCTCGAGGCGGCCGGCATCGTCTGCAACAAGAACAAGATCCCCTTCGACCCGCGCCCCGCCACGCAGACCTCGGGCCTGCGCCTCGGCACGCCCGCCCTGACGACCCGCGGCCTCAAGCAGCCCCAGATGCAACAGCTGGCCACCTGGATCGACCACATCCTGGCCAGCCACGGCGACCAGGCCGTCGCCGGCCGCATCCGCCAGGAAGTCCAGCAGATGGGCGAGCAGTTCCCCATCCCCGCCTGCCGGTAGACCGTAGGCCGGGTCGAGCGGAGCGAGGCCCGGCGTCCGTATACGGCCCCGGGCTTGCCCGGGGTCTTCCGTCTTCATATAGCCCCCGGCATGCCGGGGGTCTTCGACACGACGGGGAAGCGACGGGGGACTGGGCAGCACGCCCGGACAAGACCCCCACGGATTGCATCCGTGGGCTTGGAGAGCGCTAACGTGACCGCGCCCGAGTCTTGGAGGAGGGGACGGTACGTCCGGTTTTGTCTTCCCTGGTCCGTGGTCCTGACTACCTGGTCCTGAAAGGGGAACCCCATGGCCCTGATGAGCACCTGCCTGGCCCGGCTGGGCAGCCGGTACAGCATCATCCTCGACCCCATCCGCCGACAGGTCCACTACGGCAGCCTCGGCCTGATGTGCCAAAGGCCCGCCGAACTGGTCATCGCCCTGTCCGACGCCAAGGGCACCTGCGCCCTGCCGCTGGCGAGCAAGGCCGGCGAGGACTTCTTTCTGGTCGACCAGCGGCTGACGATGACCTCGGTCATCTACGAGGCCCAGTCGCCCAAGCAGGGCGTGAGCCTGACGGTGACGCTGACGGCGCCCTTCTGGCCCCAGGACGAGCCGACCAGCACCGTGCCGGCCTACCTCGTCCGCTTCGACGTCCGCCGGCTCAACCGCATCCGCTGGACCGCCGCCGACAAGGACGCCCCCCGGGCCGGCAAGCTCCGCTTCGCCCTGCGCGTGCCCGAGGCGAAGGTCCGCCGCGTCGACGGCGACCTGGAGCTGGGGTACGAGGTCGTCGCCGGCAGCCGGGGCTTCAGCGGGGAGGGCGGCGCGGAGGCCCGCTTCAAGGCCCCGCAGCGCAACGCCGACACCTTCGGCCAGGCCACCGACCGCATCGTCGGGCTCGAGGGCGACTGGCGCGTCGCCGGCGACGGCCTGGAGGTGCCCTACGACGTCAGCGGCAAGACCGACCTGCAGAGCTTCACGCTGGCGATGGTCTCGCACACGGACGGCGCCTTCTTCGAACGCTTCGGCGAGCCGATGCGGCTGAAGTACACGCGCCGCTGGCCCGACGCGGCCGCCGTCGCCGACTTCGTCCGCCGCCGCTACAAGGCCCTGCTCCGCAAGAGCGCGGCCTTCGACGGGCTGTGGCTCGACAGCGACCTGCCGCTATCGGCCCAGAACCTCTCGGCCCTGGCGTTTCAGAGCTACCTCATGTGCACGCTCTGGACCGTCGGGCAGGGCCGGGGCGACTGGTTCAGCGTGTGGGAGGGCTCCTGCTGGTACAACTCGACGGTGGACGTGACGCTGCAGGAGTCGATGTTCTACTTCGCCTGCTGGCCCGAGCTGCTGGAGAAGATCTTCGCCCAGTGGTCGCACCACGCCAACGACGTCGCCGCCGAGCGCGAACGGCTGGGCCAAACGGGCCACGGCGGTGAACCCGTGGCGGACTTTGCTGGGAAAATTCTGCAGCACGACATGGGCTCGGGCTGGACGGCCAACGGCCAGGACTACCACCACGCCATGCCCGTCGAGGAGAACGCCAACTTCCTGCTGATGCTCTACGCCCACGGCCAATGGTGGGGGCGGACGGAACTCTACGAACAGTACCACGCGCTGAGCGTCGAGCTGGTGAAGTACCTGCTCTGGGCGGACTCGACGGGCAACGGCTTTCCCGACCGCGGCACGGCCAACACCATCGACGACGCCACGCCGGCCGTCCAGTACGGGCGCGACAACGTCTACCTCGGCGTCAAGCGGCTGGGCGCCCTGCACGCAGCCGCCAGCATGTTCGAGGCCCTGGGCGATACCCCCTGGGCCAACCGCTGCCGCAAGGAGGTCCGCACCGCCGTCAAGACCCTCAACGCCGGCTGGCTGGGCGACCACTGGGGCGTCTGCCTCGACAAGAGCGCCAAAGGCCTGGTCGACGCCTGGAACGGCAAGCCCCTGCCCTACCGCACGCTGCCCGGCTGGGACGCCTACAGCCTCTACACCACCAACGGTCTGTTGCCGCTGCTGATGATCGACGACCTGCCGCCGGGGCTCGACGCCGAGCGGCTCCGCCAGGACGTCCGCAACGCCTGGCGGGCCTCGCTGACGACCTACGGCTGCGGGCACAGCAGCCAGGACCAGCGGAACATGTGGGTCTCGATGAACCTGTGGCGCGACTGCGCGGGGGGCTACCTCGGCGAGGACTTCCTGGCCAACGCCGACCGCTACTGGGCCTGGCAGCTGGCCAGCAACGGGGCCGGCTCGGAGAAGCCCAACTGCTTCGCCGAGACCAGCCTGACCAACAACCTCGTGTGGTACCCCCGCGGGGCGGCCGCGTTCGGGTTGCCGATGAGCATCGCCGGCCTGACGATCGACCGCGCCGCCGGCCGATCCAACCTCACCCCCGCCGCGCCGGGCCGCTGGCCCCTGCTGGCCCTGGCCGACTGGAAGAAGGGCCAGGTCCCCGTCGCCGTCGTCCAGCGCAAGGGCCAGGGCTTCGACGTCGCCATCGAGAACCCCACCCCCCTGACGCCGGACCCGAAGAAGCGAACCCGGTAGATCGGACCCACTGGCCGTAGGCCGGGTCGAGCGCAGCGAGGCCCGGCAGCGAGGCCGTCAACCGCCCTCACTGACGCCCCTATGCGACCCCCGGCTTGCCGGGGGGTCATCCGAAGGCGCCAGACGGTCCGGGTGCCGTGGCTGCGGCGTCTGCAGCCACGCCTTTACGCGTTCGAAGACCCCGGGCAAGCCCGGGGCTATATACGGACACGGGGGGGGCGTGGACCGCCCTCGCTGCCGGGCCTCGCGTTGCTCGACCCGGCCTACGTCCGATCAGCCGCAGGCCTTGGTCTCGGCCTGGACACTGCGGGGGAACAGGATGTTGTTCTCCAGGTGGATGTGCTCGTGGAGGTCGGCCTCGACGCGCTGCAGCGTGTCCAGCAGTTCCTTGAAGGTCGGGCAGGCGTCCTCGGGCACGGCATAGTCGTGCATCAGGCGGCGCATTTCGGCCAACGCATGGCCGGCGTTGTCGTGCTCGTGCTCCATCTGGGCGATGGGGTTCTGCACCGTGCCGCAGTGCATCGGCGGCAGGCGTCGGCCCTGGCGGACGGCCTGGTCGAGCTCGAGCACGTAGGGGAACAGGATCTGCTCCTCCTTGAGCAGGTGCATCTCGATCTCCTCGCGCAGGGCGGCGAAGACGTCGCGGACGACCCGGAGCATCTCGCCGTGGTGCTCGCCGTGGGCGGCGATGACCTGGCCGAACAGCGTCTCCAGCCGCGGCAGCTCCCGCCGCATCAGGGCATGGTGGGTGTCCACGATGTGCTGGACCAGCTCGGTCAGGGACGCCCCGGCCCAGTCGCGCTCATCGACGGCCGGCGCCTGGCGGGCCTGCTCCAGCTCGCCCACCAGGTCTGGCCAGGTGGTGCCGCTCTCGGCGACGGCCTGGCCGAGCGGTTTGGCCCCGCCGCAGCAGTAGTCCACCCCGTGGGCCTCCAGCACCCGCCGGGCGGTGGGCTGCTCGACGACCAGATCGCGGACGGTCATGTCCTCTCGAATCGCAGTAGCCATGCTCTCTCCTCGATATCGCTGGCCGGAGACTCGCTCCGGCGTGAATTCCTTGGCCGGACGCCGCTCAGCCGTCGGGCCGGGCGTCCCATCCTTATCATACGGAAGCCACGCTGCGGGGTTCCCCTGAGGTCGGGCTCCTATAATGGCGTAGTCTCGTCGACACCGCAGGCGCGGGTCGGCCGGGCGCAACCAGGGAGGCTGGGCCATGGGCACAGATCGCAGGGGGCCGTGGATGGCGGCGGCGGGAATCGCGCTGCTGGCCTGGACGCTGGGCGGATGCGGAATCGTGCAGGACGCTCTGGGCGATCGGCCCACGGCGCGGGTCGTCGGCGTGGGCCTGGAGGGGCTGGACCTGCAGGGCGCGACGCTGCGGTTCGACGTGGAGGTGGCCAACCCCTACCCCGTCGCGCTGCCGCTGCTGGGGCTGGACTACGCCCTGGCCTCGGGGGCCGAGTCGTTCCTGACCGGCCAGGCGGACCTGGAGGGCTCGGTGCCCGCCCGGGGCCAGGCCGTGGTGCCGCTGCCGGTGCGGGTGGAGTTCAGTCGGCTGCTGACGACGCTGGCGGGCGTTCGGCCCGGGGCGGTGGTGCCCTACCGCGCCGACCTGGGCCTGCGCCTGGACACGCCGGCCGGCGGACTGGGGCGCCTGCCGCTGCAGCACCAGGGCCAACTGCCCGTGCCCGCCCCGCTGGAGGTCTCCCAGTCGCAGTTCACCTGGGACCAGGTGGGCCTCGACCACGTCGGCGGCCGGCTGCGGGTGCACCTGGTCAACCACAACAGCTTCCCGCTCCAACTGCAGCGGATGGGCTACACGTTGGCCCTGGCCGGCAAGCCGGTCGCCCAAGAGACGCTCTCGCAGGGCCTGCGCCTGGAGGCGGGCGGGGGCGGCGGCACGGTCGAGCTGCCGGTGGCCTTCTCGCCGCGCCGGCTGGGCGGGGCGCTGCTTGGGCTGATCCGCGGCACGCCGGCCGAGTTCGGCCTCGACGCCCGCCTGGGCCTGGAGAGCCCCTTCGGCCCGCTGGAGCTGCCCCTGTCCCTGTCGGGCCGAACGGCCCTGCGGTAGCACAGGCGCAATCGGCCCACGATGCGTTCCCCGTCCCGGCCGGTCCGGTTACCGGTCGGCGGGCGGGGCGGGGTGCTGGAAGGCCATTTGCTTGACCTCGACGCCCTCGATGGCGTTGAGGCGGTCCATCAGCTCGCGGACGCGGGCCTCGGGCTCGAGCATCTCCAGCAGCAGCAGGCCGTTGAGGCCCGTCTCGCCGGAGCCGATCTCGTGGAGGCCCAGGCGGGTCTTGATCCGGTCGCCGTAGATCGTCAGCAGCTTCTGGACCTCGACAGCCTCCTTGAGCCGATCGGTGATGTGCACACCGAGGATGTAGTGGGTCTCTTTGGCCACGCGGGTCTCCTTTCGAAAGAGGGGTCTGCCCGTATCTTACGCCGCGGGCGGCACCTGGAAAAGGACCGACCCTGCGGAACCGCCAGGCGCAGCCCTGCGGACCGATCCGTCTTCTCCAAGCCCACGGATCGCCATCCGTGGGCATCCGGGGCGGGCCGTCCATCCGGAGGCCCAACGCCATCGAAGGTGGGACGCCGCGGCGTTGCCGTTCTGCCCCAGCCTACAGAGCTACAGAAGAGGGGCGGACGGCCCGTGGCGCCGTCCGCCCCTCGTGGAGAAACTCGAAACTCGCTCAGCCTGCTACACGATGTACCGCCCGCGGGGGGTGTAGCCGGTGTGCAGCAGCTTATGGCTGAGGTGCCCGCAGGGGCCCTCGGTCAGGAACTCGGTGTAGAGCTTGACGACCGCGGGGTTCTCGTGGCTCTTGCGGATCTCGTAGGCGGCATCCTCGCCGTAGATGGCCTTGGCGCGGGCGGCGCGGATCTCGGGGCTGGTCGGAATCGGCATGCCGCCGCCGCCGAGGCACCCGCCCGGGCAGGCCATGAACTCGATGAAGTGGCACTGGCTGAACTTGCCGCCGGCCTTGATGTCCTCGAGCACCCGCTTGGCATTGGCGGTGCCGTGGCAGATGGCCACCTTCAGCGTGGCGCCCTTGAGCCAGTCCCAGCTGTCGAAGGGCAGGTCCTTGTTGAGCTTGAGCAGCTCGGGCACGGGCCCGAACTTCTCGCCCAGGGGCAGCTCGGCGTAGCGGACGCCCTCGAAGCCGCGGACCGGAATCACGTCGGCGTGCTCGAAGAGGTTCTCGACCTTGACGCCCAGCACCAGCTCGACGACGGTGCGGATGGCGGCCTCCATCACGCCGCCGGTGGCGCCGAAGATCACGCCCGAGCCGGTGGCCGTGCCGAACGGGTCGTCGAAGTCGCTCTTGGGCATCTCGGGCAGGTCGATGCCGGCCTCGGTGAACATCTGCGCCAGCTCGCGGGTCGTCAGGCCGTAGTCGACGTCCTTGTAGCCCGAGTCGGCCATCTCGGGGCGGTTGCACTCGAACTTCTTGGCCGAGCAGGGCATCAGGGCGACGGTGACGATGTCCTTGGGGTCGAGGTTGTGCAGGCGGGCGTAGTAGGTCTTGATGACCGCGCCGAACATCTGCTGGGGGCTCTTGGCCGAGCTCATGTGGCCCAGCATCTCGGGGTAGAAGTGCTCGATGTACTTCACCCAGCCCGGCGAGCAGCTGGTGAACTGTGGCACGACCGCGTCCTTGTCGCCCAGGACGAGGGCCTTGTAGAGGCGGAGGATCAGCTCGGTGCCTTCCTCGATGATCGTCAGGTCGGCGGTGAAGTTGGTGTCGAAGACCTTGTCGAAGCCGCACTCGCGGATGGCCGAGTTCATCTGGAAGGTCAGCGGCGTGCCCGGCTCGCAGCCGAAGCACTCGCCGATGGCCGCCCGCGGCGCCGGCGCGGTCTGGATGACCACGTGCTTGGTCGGGTCGTCGATCGCCTGCCAGACCTCGTCGGTCGGGTCGTTGGCGCGGAGGGCGCCGGTCGGGCAGCGGTTGATGCACTGGCCGCAGTTGATGCAGACCACGTCGGCCAGGGGCTTGTCCTCGAAGGTGGCGATGGTCGTCTCGCTGCCGCGGTGGGTGGCCTCGAGCACGCCGACCTCCTGCAGGTCGATGCAGGTCCGCACGCACCGCCGGCAGAGGATGCACTTGTTCATGTCGCGGATGACCGAGTAGCTCGACCGGTCCGGCTCGTGGGCGGGCTTGTCGGGATGGCCAAAGCGGAAGTGGTCGACGCCGTACTCCTTGGCCAGGCCCTGCAGCTCGCAGTTGTTGTTGCGGAAGCAGCTGTAGCACTCGCCGTAGTGCTCGCTGAGCAGCAGGTCCAGCACGTGCCGGCGGGCCTGGCGGACCTTGCGGGTGTGGGTGAACACCCGGATCGGCTGGGTGATCGGATAGGCGCAGGACGCCTGGAGCGTCCGCTGGCCGGCGACCTCGACGACGCAGATGCGGCAGACGCCGGCCACGCACAGGTCGGGGTGGTGACACAGGGTCGGAATATGCACGCCGACCTTCTGGGCGGCCTGGAGGATGGTGGTGCCCAGGGGCACCTTCAGCTCGTGGTGGTCGATCGTCACGGAGACCATCGCGCCGATGCCGGCGTTCTGGTCTGGCGTGGCGACCGCCTGGGCGTGCTGACTCTTGGGTGCCCGGCTGGTTTCCACGGAGGGATTTGTCGGTTGGTTTGCCATGGTTGACTCCTCTTACTGGGCGGCCACGACGTCCCGGCCCAGGATCTCGTCTTTGAAGTGCTCGATGATGGACAGGAACGCGTTGGCACTGCTCTGGCCCAGGCCGCACTTGCCGGCCAGCTGCATCGTCTCGCCCAGGGCGGCCAGCTCGCGGAGGTACGCCACCGAGCACTGGCCGCGCTCGAGCATCTCGACGCCCTCGAGCAGCTTGCGGTTGCCCACGCGGCAGGGGGTGCACTGGCCGCAGGATTCGTCGACGAAGAACTCCAGGAAGTTCTTGGCGACCATCAGCATGTCGCGCCCCGCCCCGAAGACGATGATCGAGCCGCCGGTCGAGACGTCCTCGAAGGCCAGCGCCCGGGCGAACTGCTCGGCCGGCACGCACCGGCCACTGGCGCCGCCGACCTGGACGGCCTTGGCGCCCTCGCCGCCGACGACGGTCAGCAGCTCGCCGATGGAGATGCCCAGGGGCAGCTCGTAGACGCCGGGGCGCTCGACGTCGCCCGAGACGCTGAAGAGCTTGATGCCCGAGGACTTCTCGGTGCCGATCGCCTTGAACCAGTCAGCGCCCTTGGCGAGGATGCAGGTGGCCAGGGCGAGCGTCTCGACGTTGTTGACGACCGTCGGGCAGCCCATGTAGCCGGTATCGACGGGGAACGGCGGACGGTTGCGCGGCTCGCCGCGCTGGCCCTCGAGCGACTCGATCAGGGCCGTCTCCTCGCCGCAGACGTATGCGCCCGAGCCCAGGCGGATCTCGATGTCGAAATCGAAGCCCTCCTTGCCCAGAATGGCCTTGCCCAGCAGGTTGCTGCTGCGCCGCTCGGCGAGCATCGCCTCCAGGCCGGCCAGCAGGTAGCGGTACTCGCCGCGGAGGTAGACGATGCCCGTCGCCGCCCCGGTGGCCAGGCCCGCGATGGTCATGCCCTCGAAGACGTAGTCGGCGAAGTCGGTCAGCAGGACGCGGTCCTTGAAGGTGCCCGGCTCGCCCTCGTCGGCGTTGCAGACGACGTACTTGGGGTGCTTGGTGGCGGCGGCGGCCAGGTTCCACTTGGTGCCGGTCGGGAAGCCGGCGCCGCCCCGGCCCTTGAGGCCCGAGTCGCGGATGACGCCGATGATGTCGCTGCGGCTCAGGCCGATGGCGGCCTTGAGGCCGCTGTTGACCTCGATGTCGTTGAACAGCGTGATGCCCTTGTGCGGTGCGTTCATACTAGTGGCCCCCTTCCTTCATCATGGCCGTGTGGGGCGAAAAGACCCGACGGCAGCCTTCGAGGATATCGTGGACCTTCTCGGGGCTGACGCGGGTGAAGACCTGGTCGTTGACGAGCATGGCCGGTCCCTGGTCGCACATGCCCAGGCAGTTGGCCCACTCCAGGGTGAAGCGCCCGTCCGGTGTGGTCTGGCCGAAGTCGACGCCCAGTTCGTTGCGGAGCTGGCGGGCGACCTTGTCCTTGCCGTCCATGTCGCAGGAGATGGTCTGGCAGAGGCGGATGACGAACCGCCCGAGCTCCTTCTCCTTGAGGAAGGCGTAGAAGGTCACCACGCTGTAGACCTCCACGGGGTGGATGTCCAGCAGGCGGGCGACCTCCTGCATGGCGTAGTCGGAGATGTGGCGGTACTTGCGCTGGATCTCCTGGAGGATGGGCATCAGGGCGCTGCGGTTGCGGCCATGGCGGTCCGCCAGGGAGACGATGTCGTCGCCGAGCTCTCTCTGTTCAGTGGCCAACATGATTAGACACTCCTTCGGGCCGTCCGGGCGAGCAGCTCGCGGACCTTGGCGTTCAGGGTCGCAGGGTCGATGGGCTTGGTCTGGTAGTCGTCGACGGGCAGGATGTCCTGGTCCTTGTCGTACTCGAACCCCGAGACCTTGCTCAGACTGGTCAGCATGAGGATGGGGTTGGCGAAACCCGCCCGGCGGAGGTCCTGGGCCATGGCGATGCCGTCGTCGGGCTGGTCCATCATCACGTCGAGCACCAGCAGGTCGGGCTGGAACGTCTCGACCGCCTGCATGCCCTCGAGCCGCGAATAGGCGCACTGCACCTCGTGGCCGTCCTTCTTGAGAAACAGCTGACAGGCCTCGGTGATGTCCGGGTCGTCATCCACGATCAGAATCCTGCTCATGATGCCTCCCTATCTCAGAGTTGCGGTGCCTACCCCAGCCCTGGCCGCCACCGGCCCGTTCCCGGGGTCCCAATGCGAAACAACAGAACTGTGAACTTCTTCACAAAGTCACCTTATCACGCATCGGCCATCCGGTCAAAGGACAATGAGCCCGTAGCCCCCCTCGGGACAGCACCCCCTCACCCGACCAACCCCGTTCCGACAGCCGACCTGCAGCAAAGGGGACAGAATCCAGCTCGGATTCAAAGACATAAGCACATTCCGAAATTAGACTTACGTCATTCCATACCTCAACGCCGCCCATGAACATACCCAGCCAGAAGGGGACAGATTAGATTTCGTCTCATCTAGGGGGGCCGAGGCACGAAAAATCGCATAAGAATCACATTATACGGTCCTTACATCCACTTCCCTCAAGAGGTCCCCGCCCGGCGCGACAAGTCCCATTAGCGTCCCGTTCCGGATTGCACAGGGCCTTGACGGGGGCAGGGCAACGGACAATGAATGGGTTCATTGGGGGGGAAGTACAGAGATGCGCTCAGGTGCGTCTGCGGTACGTACCGTACGGCGCGTGGGGCGCCGCCGGAAGGGCCAGACAGGGGGCAGCGCCCTGCCTGCTGGACCGGCCGGTCTTGAATGGCCCCCACGGCGGCCCGAGGGCTCAGACCTTCTCGGCCAGTGCGGTTCGGGCCAGGGCGATGCGGTTTCGGCCCTCGTGCTTGGCGCGATAGAGGGCCTGGTCGGCGGCGGCGAGCAGGTCGCCCTCGCTGGTGATACCGGCCGTGTCGGCTACCCCGAAGCTGGCCGTGACGGCGAGGCGCTGGCCGTCGATGGTCAGGGCGGTCAGCTCGATCTGTCGGCGGCAGCGCTCGGCGAAGCCGGCCCCCTGCTCGGCCGAGGCCTCGGGCATCAGGACGGCGAACTCCTCGCCGCCGTAGCGGGCGGCCAGGTCGCTCTGGCGGCACTGGGAGGCGAGGGTCTGGGCGACGGCCCGCAGCAGTTGGTCGCCGGCGGGATGGCCGAAGGTGTCGTTGATCCGCTTGAAGTGGTCCACATCGGCCATCACCAGCACCAGGGCGCCCCCGTAACGCTGCAGCCGGGCCCACTCCTGGGCCAGCCGCTCGATGAGGGCCCGGCGGTTCCACAGCTCGGTCAGCGGGTCGATGTGGGCGTGCTGGACCAGCAGGTCCTGAAGGTGCTTGGTCCGCAGGGCCGCCCGCACGCGGGCGCGCAGCTCGAAGGCGTCGAAGGGCTTGGTGACGTAATCGACGGCTCCGAGGTCCAGGCCGCGGACCTTGTCGCCGCTGTTGTCCGAGCCGGTCAGGAAGATGACCGGGACCATGCAGGTGGCGGCCTGCGCCTTGAGGGCGCGGCAGACGTCGAAGCCGCTCATCTCAGGCATCTCCAGGTCCAGCAGCACCAGGTCGGGGCTGATCGTCTCGGCCAGGCGCAGGCCCTGCGGTCCGCTGGAGGCCGAGAGGGTCTCCAGGCCCTCTTTGGCCAACAGCACGCGGGCCAGGGCTTGGGCATCAGAGCAGTCGTCGATGATCAGGACTTTCACGGCAGGACTCCTTCATCTACTGCTGGGCAGACGGGTTGACGGTGACAGAGCGGCCCCGGACGGCGGCTTGACTGAGGCGTTCAAGCCGGCCCAGGGCCAGGCCAGCGGCTTCGAGGTCGGCGGCCTTGGCGGCCACTTCCAGCTCGCGGGCTGCCTGCGTGAGGACCGGATAGCCGTAGCCTCCGCCGGCGCCCTTGAGGTTGTGGGCCAGGCGGGCGAGCGGCTCGAGGGTGTTCGCCTCCAGGGCGGTCCGCAAGTCGGCCATCCGTTGGGGCAGGCTGGCGACAAAGGCCACGACCAACTCGCCGAGGTCCGGGTCGTCCGCCAGCGACGAGACGAGCACCTCCGGCTCGGCCGAGGGCGGCGGGGCGGCCTGGGCCTCGGCCGGCTGCGCAAGGGCCCGGGTCGGCGGGTGGATCGCCCCCGCGTGGGCCCGCACGGCCGCGATGAGGCAGGCGCGGTCGATGGGCTTGGTCAGGTAATCGGTGCAGCCGGCAGCGAGGCAGCGGTCGCGGTCGCCGCTCATGGCGTGGGCGGTCAGGGCGATGATGGGCCTGCTCCAGCCAGCGTCGCGGAGGGTTCGCGAGGCCTCGTAGCCGTCCATCTCGGGCATCTGCATGTCCATGAGGATCACGTCGAAGCTCTCGCCCAGGGCCCGGTCGACGGCCTGGCGCCCGTCCTCGACGATCTCGACGACCGAGCCCGCCCGCGTGAGTACCGCGCGGATGAGCCGCTGGTTGTCCGGGCCATCCTCGGCCAGCAGCACGCGGACGCCGTCCAGGCGGATCTCCTCGTCGGTGGGATCGTCGGCGCTGGCCAGGCCGCGGACCGCCTCGGCCGGGTGGGCCAGCATCCGCACGCCGTCCAACTCGCCCGTCGGCAGCGTGACGGTAAAGGTGGTGCCCCGGCCGGGGGTGCTCTCGATGGCCATCTCACCGCCCATCCGCTCGAGGAGTTTACGGACGATCGTCAGGCCCAGCCCCGTGCCGCCATAGCGCCGCGAGGTCGAGGCGTCGGCCTGGGCGAAGGCCTCGCCCAGCCGCCCGATCTGCTCGGGGGTCATGCCGATGCCGGTATCGCTGACCGCCAGTCGGACGGCCGGCTGGCCCCGCCAGGACGGCTCGAACCGTGCCGTCACCCGCACGCCCCCCTCATGGGTGAACTTGATCGCGTTGCCCACGAGGTTGACCAGGATCTGCCGCAGCCGACCCTCGTCGCCGCGGATCGTCTCGGGCAGCGGCCCGTTATATTCGATGGCCAGGCTGATGCCGCCCCCGCTCGCCCGGACGCGCATCATGCTGGCGACGTCGGCCAGCAGGGCCGGCAGGCTGCACGGCGCGCTGTCGAGTTCGAGCTTGCCGGCCTCGATCTTGGAGATGTCCAGGATGTCGTTGATCAGTTCCAGCAGGTGCCGCCCGTTGCGGTGGATCGTCGCGAGGCACTCGGCGGGGTTCTCGGGGCTCTGGCGGCGGTCCATCAGCAGGTCGGTGTAGCCCAGGATGGCCGTCAGGGGCGTGCGGATCTCGTGGCTCATGTTGGCCAGGAACTCCGCCTTGGTGCGGGCCGCCGACTCGGCCGCCCGGCGGGCCTGGACCAGGGCCGTCACGTCGATGAGGTTCAGCAGCACGCCGTCGTAGCGCCCATCGGTGTAGATGGGCTGGACGCGGAGTATCACCTCCATCCCCCCCAGGGCCCGCTGAATGACATGGGGGCGCCCGCCGGGCCGGCCCCGAAAGCTCTCGATCAGCGTCAGCACCCGCGTGCGGATCGGCTCGGCGTGCAGCTCGGCCAGGGGCTGGCCGATCAACGCATCCCGCTCTTTGCCGACCAGGCGGCAGAGGTGGTCGTTGACCTCGACGACGATGTTCTCGGCGTCGGCGAAGACCACGCCCTCCTCCATGCCGCCGATCATGGCCGAGAGCTTGGCGTTCTCGCGGCGAGCCAGATCCTCGGCAGCCTTGCGGGCGGTGATGTCCACGTAGACCTGGGCCACCAGGGGCCGGCCGGCCTCGGCGTAGGGAATGCTGATTGTCTGGACCGGGCGCTGGCCGTCGCAGGGCAGGAGCTTCTCGCTGACCACCCGCTCGCCGGTCCGCAGGGCCTCCATGGCCCCGCAGCTCTCGCAGGGGCTCGTGCGGTCCATGAAGTACTCGTAGCAGCGCCGCCCCGCGGTCTCGCCCCGCCGCTTGCGCCAGGCCGGGTCGACGTAGCGGACGTGGAAGTCGGCGTCGATAATCGACAGGCCCGTGCCCGAGGCCCCCAGAACGAAGCCCATCTGCCGGTGCAGCCGACGCAGCCGGCGCTGCTGACGGGCGCCCTCGGCCAGGGCGCCGTTGAGGCCATGGACCATCTGGCGGTAGAGGAAGATGCCGAAGATCTGGGCCCCGACGAAGTTGGCCGTCCGCAGGATGTGGTAGTACCACCAGCCCGCCTGCCATGGCCCGATGAAGGGCACGATGCCCTCGCCGACGGCCAGCATGGAGATGACGGCCGTCAAGGCCAGGTCGCGCCCCTGTCGGCTGCGGCGGTAGTCCACGTAGCACTTGACGGCCGCCAGCAGGTGCAGGCCGGCCGACAGGTACGCCAGGCTGGTCCGCCCCAGCGTGTAGTAGTGCTGGTCCAGCATCCCTGGCGTCAGATCGGGCCAGAAACACAACGCCAGCCCGATGCCCGCCGCCCCCCCCCCCCCCGCGCCGGCCCCCCCCCCCCCCCCCGGCCCCCCCCCCCCCCCCCCCCCCACCCCCCCGGCGCC
>JAWLCG010000061.1:0-18086 GCA_041687295.1 Phycisphaerae bacterium
CCCTCCGGGGGGGGGGGAGGCCCTCTCTTCAGGCCCTGTGGGTGTTGAGCCCGATTCTTACACAGCAGCGGCCAGGCCGGCGGCGGCGAGCACATCCACGAAGGGCTGGGTGAACTCGGGCGTGCGCTGGCTGGCGGTGGTCAGGCCGGGGATGGCGCGGGCCAGGCCGGTCTGGGCCTGGGGGGCCAGCAGGTCGGCCTGCCAGGCGTCGAAGCGGCCCGGGCGGGCGGCCAGCTGATGGCTGGGCGAGGCCGACAGCACCGGCTGGCTGGCCGGGGCGGCCGACTCGACGGTCGGGGCCGGGGCGGCCAGGACGGCATCGGCCGGGGCCGCCGCCGGGACGCCGTCGGCCCAGTTACCCAGCAGCGTGTTGAGGTCGCGGTCATCGACGCTGCCGTCGCCGTTGAAGTCGCCCTGCGCCCAGGTCGCGCCGGCCAGGCCCCAGTTGCCCAGGACGATGTTGAGGTCGCGGTCATCGACCAGCCCGTCGCGGTTGGCATCGCCGGCCAGTTGCGGGGGCTGGATGACGCCCGAGCGGGTCACCTGGTAGTAGTAGGTGGCGTAGGTGCCGTCGATGTGGATCGTCCGCCCGCCGGTGATGGGCACCTGGGTGCTGGTCGGCACGCCGAAGACATCGACGACGTTGGCCTGGTTGATGTTGTTGTCCTTGAAGGTGATCGTCGCCTGCACCGGCTCGAGCATCAGCGGCTCGGTGCCGATCTCGATCAGCTCGGTGCCGGAGGCGTTGTAGACGGCGCCGTACTGCTTGTCCTGGGCCATGGCGGTGATCAGGATGTTGCCGGACTGGGTCAGCGGCTTGTTGTCCAGGGCGGTGAAGATCAGGCTGACGAAGCCGGTCTGGACCGAGACGCTCACGCCGGGCAGGTCGTAGGTGCCGCCGCCGGCGAAGCCGATGATGGCCTGGGTCTTCTGGGCGCCGACGCTGATGACGCGGTCGTCATAGTCCCACTTGAGCTGGCCGGTGTTGCTGGTGACGACCTTGTTCTGCTGGTCCCAGTACTGGCTCCAGTCCTGGGCGTAGGAGTGGGGCAGGTTCTCGCCGGCCTTGAAGGTGACGCGCCCGATGGCGAGGGTCTGGGTGGGGGTGGCCAGGTCGCCGATGAGGACCTTGTCGTCCCAGCCGCCGCCGGTGAAGTCCTGGCTGAGCACGTCGATGCCCTGGAACAGGTCGTCGGTGCTGACACGTCGGGCGGCGGTGATGCTGCCCTCGGTGATGTGGTTGTTGTAGATCGCGAAGCTCAGGGCCGGGAACTGCCCGATGTAGTGGGGCGTCTCGGTGACGTACGCCCGCAGGCCCGGCCAGCCGTTGCCCATGTAGCTGCGCCCGCCAGCGAACTGGTAGCTGGCGTCCCAGCCCTGCAGGCCCATGCCGTAGAAGGCGAAGATGGGGGCGGCTTCGGCCTTCCACTGGTTGGGCGGCTTCTGGGTCCACTCGGTCATGACGAACGGCTTGTCCTCCACCTGATACATGCCGCTGGAAATGAAGCCGCTGCCGGGCAGACTCATGTGGGTGAAGTTGTTGACCGTGCCGGTGGTGATGTTGTGCCCGCCGTCGCCGCCGCCGACGTAGTTGTGGCGGGTGATGGCGTCCATGGCGTCGTCGGTCCAGGTGTTGGCCGGGTCGGCGGCCGGTCCGCCGGCACGCCAGGCGGTGCTCATGATGACGGCGTTGTAGCCGATCGTACGGAGCCGCCCGTAGTAGGTCTCGTAGGTGTCGCGCTGCATCTCGGCCAGGAACCGGATGAAGTCGCCCATGCGGGCCTTCTCGTTGGGTGCGCCGAACGGGCCGTTGGCGTTCATCTCCCAGGCGGCGTACATCTTCATGGGCTGGGTGGCCGGGTCGGCCGTGACCGAGTCGGCCGCCCGCTTGCCGGCGCCCCAGGCGGCCGCCAGGTCGGCGTCGGTGGCGTAGGTGGCCGCCACCCAGTCGTGCCACATCTCCCGCAGCCGCTCGCGGTGGGCCGGGGCGTCGTTGCCGTGGACGAAGTTATGGCCCAGCGGATTGTGGAAGAAGACGCTGTCCTCGTTGCGGGCCTCCACGATCGCCAGGGCCGGGTCGTCAGCGTACCGCAGACCCGTGTAGGGGTTGACGTGGTTGAGCAGGAGGTTGGCGTACTCCCACTGGCTGTCCTGGTACTCCTGGATGAAGGTGGCGTAGCCGTAGGTGTCCAGGCCGGCCTTGCTGTTGAGCTCGTCGAACAGCGCGTCGGGCACCGTGCCGCCGAGGCTCTCCTTGGCGTCGTTGGGCAGGCGGTGGTGGTAGAACAGCGACCAGGTCATGTAGATCCCGTTTTCCTTCAGGATCGCGAACCACTTGTCGAAGCGGTCCAGGTTGGCCGGGTTGAGGTAGTAGCCCGTCTCCCGGCTGCCCTGGAGCTGGCCGACCACGCCCTGGACGGGGTGCTGGCGGACCATGTTGATGCCGTGCTTGGCGTAGAACTGCGCCTGCTGGCGCATCGAGTCCTCCGTGGCGGTCTGGCCGGCGACGATGCCCCAGAACTTCACCGGCGTGCCGTCCGCGAAGACGAACTGGTCGGCCTGCTGGGTCAGGTGGCCGTGGATGCCCGCGTAGTCGTCCAGCAGGTAGCGCATGTCGATGATCGAGCTGGGCGAGAAGGCGTCCGGGCCGGCCTGCAGGGCGAACCACTCATCGGCGCCGGGGGTGGGCAGCTGGGTGCTGGGCGGCTGAACGCCCGTGGGCGCCCAGGGGTAGTTGACCAGGGCCATCACGTCGATGCCGCCGTGGACCTCTCTGTCGGTCAGGCCGGTCTGGCCGCCGAGCTGGACCTCGAGGGTGTACTCGCCGGGGGCCAGCTCGATCTGCCCGCCCTGGGCCCAGCCGATGTTGCGGATGTCGATGTTGGGCAGGGCGATGTTGACGCTGCTGGAGACGGTGGCCATGTCCACGTTCGTCCAGGCCGACCAGACGCCCTGATCGTTCTGCACGCGCCAGTTGTAGTCGCCGCCGCCGTTGCCGTTGCGGAAGGGGTTGATCCGCAGCCACAGGTCGAACGTGCCGCCCTCCTCGATGACCAGCGAGTAGGTGCTGCTGGCCAGCTTGCCGGTGCCGGCGTAGTGGGCGACCCACTGGTTGCCCGAGAGCTGGTCGGTGCGGACGTTGGAGTACCAGCCATGGCGGTTGAAGGTGGTGCTGACGTAGTCCTCGCCCTCGATCCAGAGGGCCTCGGGGGCAGTCTCGCCCTCGACGTTCATCGGCAGGGTGGTGAAGCTGATCGTGTCGGCGCCCCAGGCGATGCCGCCGGCGTTCTCGGCGTAGACGCGGTAGTAGTAGGTGCCGTTGGGCACCAGCTCGGTGGCGTTGGTGGCGAACAGGCCCAGGCCCTGCGTGCCGACCAGGACGTCGTGCTGCCAGTTGAGCGGATCGTCGCCGCCGTCGACGCTGCCGTAGACGATGTGCAGCTGCGGCAGGCTCAGCGGGTCGCCCACGTCGGTCACCCGGCCATTGAGCTGGGCGCTGGTGGGGGTGATGATCGAGGCGGTGAGGGTCTCGACGGCCGCCAGCGGGGCATTGGTGGTGGTGAAGCTGGTCGAGTTGCCCCAGGCGACGCCGCGCTCGTTCTGGGCGAAGACGGTGTAGTGGTAGGTCGTGTCGGCGTCCAGGCCCCGCAGCAGGTAGCTGAAGGCGCCCTCGGCGGCGTTGCCCAGGGGCACGACGTTGTCCCAGGCCGTCGGGTCGGTCCCGCCGTCGGCCGTGCCGTAGGCGACGAAGATGGCCGTCGTGCCGTCGCCGTCGTCGACCAGCGTGCCGTTGAGGCGGGCCTGGACGGTCCGCACCTCGGTCGCGCCGTCGACCTGGATCTGCGGGAACTGCGTGGAGCCGGCGACCAGCTCGGCGCGGATCAGGAAGTCGGAGCTGGAGCTGGGCAGGTTGAGCCCGTGGATGGCCAGGACGTTGTTGCCCACCACCAGCGGCAGCTCGCCGATGTCCAGGGCGAACGCCTCGGGCATCATCGCGTCGGCGTCGGCGCGGATGCCGGCGGCCTGGCTGTTCCAGGCGAGCGTCTCGGGGGCGTAGCTGCGGGCGACCTCGACGCCGTTGATGTAGGCGACGAAGCCGTCGTCGTACTGCATCATCAGCTGCACGCTGGTCAGGTCGTTCAGGGTGTCGACCGTGAAGGGCATGCGGATGTAGCAGGTGCCGTTCTTGGCGTACATCACCGACTCGACGTCCAGGCCGATCAGGGCGTCGTAGTCCTCGCCGCGGTCGTAGCCGACCCCGCCGGTGCCGCTCAGCCAGGCGCTGTCGTCGAAGGCGGCGTTCTGCCAGCCGGCGGCGACGGTGCTGCTGGTGGGCACGTAGGCGCGGACGGGCGCGTCGGCCGCCAGCCAGGTCGTCGACGAGAGCATCAGACGCGGTTCGAGGGTCTCCAGAGCGGCGGGGGTCAGGGCGGACGGCGTGGTTTGCATAGCAGTTACTCCAACTAGCGTCCCCCCACTAGAGAGAGCGGCGGGGGGGCCTCCCGAGGGCCTCGGTTCGCCTTTTTGCGGGTCACTCCGTGGTGACAAAGGTCGAACTTCGAATATACCCGGTGCGGGCGAAAACGACAAGTTCCTTTCCGGGCGGGCACCCGGGCAAATGGGGCCCGGGGCCGCCCTGTACCGGTCAGGGGGTCTGGGCAAGGCAAAAAGGGGCACCAGGGCTTGTATGGGGGGACGGCGAATCGGTAGCATGACCTTCGCGAGGCACAAAAGGAGGGCCCACCCGCCCACGCGCGTCGCCTTGCAGTGCCGCCCCCGGCGGCCAGCCGCTCTCTCGGCTGGAGGAGCAGAACCGTCCGCGACGCGCCCTCGCCCCAGGTGCCATGCTCAAGAACACCTTCTGCCACATGCCCGGCGTCGGGCCCAAGCTGGAGCGCCGGCTCTGGGAGGCCGGCTGCTGCGACTGGCCCGCCCTGCGCCGGGCCGAGCTGCCGCTGCCCCCGGCCCGCTGCCAGACGCTCTGCCGCCAGGCCGACCACAGCGCCGCCCGCCTGGCCGACGGCGACGCCCGCTGGTTCCTGGGCAAGCTGCCCGCCGCCGAGCACTGGCGGGTCTTCGGCGAGTTCCGCCACCAGGCCGCCTACATCGACATCGAGACCACCGGCCTGGGCTCACCCGGCGACCACATCACCACCATCGCCCTCTACGACGGGCGCACCGTCCGCACCTACGTCCATGGCCGCAACCTCGACCAGTTCGCCGCCGATGTCGCCGCCTGCCGCCTGCTGATCACCTACAACGGCAAGTGCTTCGACCTGCCCTTCCTCCGCAGCCAGCTCGGCGTGCCGCTCGACCAGGCCCACATCGACCTGCGCTACGTGCTGGCCAGCCTGGGCTACCGTGGCGGGCTCAAGGGCTGTGAGCGCCAGCTCGGCATCGACCGCCAGGACCTCGCCGACCTCGACGGCTACTTCGCCGTGCTGCTCTGGCAGGACTACATCCAGGCCGGCAACCCGGCCGCCCTGGACACGCTGCTGGCCTACAACATCCTCGACGTGGTCAACCTGGCCACGCTCATGCCGCTGGCCTACAACCTCAAGCTGGCCGGCACGCCCTTCGTCGCCAGCCATCAGCTGCCCGTGCCCGCCCCGCCCGAGCTGCCCATCGAGCCCGACCTGGACACCATCGAACGCCTCCGCCGCGACCACGCCTGGCGCTTCTACGGCCGGTAGGGGCGGACGTCACCGCGTCACTGCGTCACTGCGACGGTTCGGAGCTTCCGGGCGCCCTGTCTGTGGACGATTTCCCTTCTCCAAGCCCACGGATGGAGCGGCGAGCGAAGCGAGTGGCGCAATCCGTGGGGGTCGGGGTGGGGCTGTCCCCCGAAGTCCCCCCGTCCGCCCGCTGGCGCGGTCCATCCGCGGACCGGCGGCCCGAAATTCGCCCTGCATCCCCTGTTGGCGCCTAGAATAGGGGGTGGCCACTTTCGTGGAGCGCCCCCCGTGCGCAGCCGGGGCGCCTCGATGGCCCGAATCAGGAGGACAACACCGCATGACGCAACGCAACATCCCCAACCATGTGCAGACGATCGCCCTGGTCGGCTCGTACGTGCCGCGCCAGTGCGGCATCGCGACGTTTACCAAGGATCTCCGCGACGCCCTGGCCGACGAGATCGGGCCGGGCCAGACGACGGTCCTGGCCATGGACGACGGCGTCGACCGCTACGCCTACCCCGACGAGGTGCGCTTCCAGATCCCCGCCCAGCAGCGCACCGACTACGCGACGGCCGCCGAGCTGCTCAACATCAACCAGGTGGACGCCGCCATCGTCCAGCACGAGTTCGGCATCTTCGGCGGCACCGACGGCAGCTACGTCCTGGACCTGATGCGCCGCCTCCGCATGCCGATCCTGACCACGCTGCACACGGTCCTGACCGACCCGACGCCCGGCCAGCGGGCCGTCCTGTTCGACCTGGGCCGGCTCAGCGACCGCCTGATCGTCATGAGCCGCACCGCCGAGGGCATCCTGCAGGAGGAGTACGGCGTGCCGGCCGAGCGGATCGCCTGCATCCCCCACGGCATCCCGGACGTGCCCTTCACCGACCCGGTCTTCTTCAAGGACCAGTTCGGCTGGGAGGGCCGAACCGTCCTGCTGACCTTCGGGCTGCTCTCGCCCGGCAAGGGCATCGAGACGGTCCTGGAGGCCCTGCCGGCCATCGTGGAGAACCACCCCGAGGTGCTCTACGTCGTGCTGGGAGCCACGCACCCCAACGTCCTGCGCCACGAGGGCCAGGCCTACCGCCACCACCTCGAGCGGCTCGTCGAGCGGCGGGGCCTGCGCGACCACGTGGCCTTCCACAACCGCTACGTCAGCACCGAGGAACTCTGCCGCTACATCGGCTCGGCCGACCTCTACGTCACGCCGTACCCCAACCTCGCGCAGATCAGCTCGGGCACGCTGGCCTACGCGGCCGGCATGGGCAAGGCGGTGGTCTCGACGCCGTACTGGCACGCCCGCGAGCTGCTCGCCGACGGGCGGGGCCGACTGTTCGAGCCCGGCGACGCCGCCGGCCTGGCCCAGACCGTCAACGACCTGCTCGAGGATCCCCTCGCCCTGCAGGAGCTCCGCAAACGCGCCTACCTGCAGGGGCGCGGCATGGTCTGGAAGGAGGTCGCCCGCCAGTACCTCGACCTCGCCCGCCAGGTCGTCGCCCAGCGCGTCCACACGCCGCGGACGATCCGCCCCTTCCAGGCCCAGGCCGCCGAGGCCTCCAGCCTGCCCGACCTGGACCTGGCCCACCTGCGCCGCCTGACCGACGACACCGGCATCCTCCAGCACGCCATCTACGCCGTGCCCGACCGCTTCCACGGCTACTGCGTCGACGACAACGCCCGCGCCCTCGTCGCCGCCCTGATGTGCTACGACCTCACCCAGGACCGCTCGGTGCTGCCGTTGGCGGATGTGTACCTGGCCTTTCTGCACCACGCGTTCAACCCCGAGAACCGCCGCTTCCGCAACTTCATGACCTTCGACCGCCAATGGCTCGAGGAGGCCGGCAGCGAGGACGTCCATGGCCGGGCGCTCTGGTCGCTGGGCATCGCGGTGGCGCTGGCGCCCAACGAGGCGATCCTGTCGTTCTCGACCAGGCTGTTCAGTCGGGCGCTGGAGACGGCCGAGACCCTCGGGTCGCCGCGGGCGTGGGCGTTTTCGCTGGTGGGCGTCCACGCCTACCTGCAGCGGTTCGCCGGCGACACGGCCGTGCGGCGCGTCCGCGACGAGCTGGCCGGCCGACTCGAGGGGCTGTTCCGCGACAACTGCGGCGACAGTTGGCCCTGGTGCGAGGACCTGGTGACCTACGACAACGCCAAGCTCGCCCACGCGATGATCCTCTGCGGCCAATCGCTGCCGGACGAGGGCATGCTGGCGCGGGGGCTGGAGGTGCTGGAGTGGCTCATCGCCCTGCAACTGGACGCCCAGGGTAACGTCAGCCTGATCGGCAACCAGGGCTGGCTGGGGCGCGACGGCCAGCGGGCGCGGTTCGACCAGCAGCCCATCGAGGCGATGGCCCTGGTCGAGGCCTGCGGGGCCGCCTGGCGGGCGACGGGCGAGGAGGTCTGGCTGCGGCGGGCCGGGTGGATGCTCGGCTGGTTCCTCGGCGCCAACGACACCCAGTCGGTCCTGTACGACTACCACACCGGCGGATGCCGCGATGGGCTCCATGCCGACGGGCCGAATCTCAACCAGGGGGCGGAATCTACCTTGGCCTGGCTCATCAGTCTTCTTAGTATAATGGGGTTGAACCGAGCCGCGGGCCTGGAGGCCAGCGAGGCGCAGACCCGCTCGGCCCAGCCGGCTGGGCGGACGGCGTCGGCCCCGGTCCCCTGACGGGCCAGGCGTCCCCGAAAGGGCGTCGCCGCCGCGGGGCCCCGTCGTAACGGGCCCCGGCGGGCCGGGAAGCGGTAAACCCTGCCCGCGGGTCGGCCGATGACAGTAGTATGAGCCATCGAGACGCCCTCAACACGGTCATTCCACCCCTGCAGTGCCCCTGCACGCTCGTGCCCGGAGGTGACGGCGTGAACGTCCGGCGTCTGCCTATCCGCCTGGTCAGCGACGAGAGTCGCGTGATCGCCCTGCCGTTCATCCCCGGCGGCGGCGGGCGGATGCGCACGCTGTTCGAGCGGATCGAGGCCCTCGACGAGCCGGTCGTCGCCGAGACCTTCACCGAGGTCCGCGCCGCCTACGGCGACCGCCACCGCGACCTCGAGGCCGTCTTCGGCGAGCACTTCCACACCGCCTCGGCCATGGTGGGCCTGGGCAAGGGCTGGTCGCACCTGCGCAAGCTGCTGGCCGGCGCCTACCTGACGATGGAGTACGCCATCGAGTCGGCGGCCCTGTTCAACCCCTCTGTTGTGCCCCACCCCGACCAGAGCGGCGTCGGCGACGGCGCCGTGCGGTTCATCATGAGCCTTCGGGCCACCGGTGAGGGGCACGTCAGCTCGATCGTCTTCCGCACCGGCCTGATCGAGCCGTCGGGCAACGTCGCGGTCGACCCGCCCGGGCCGTTGCTCTCGCGGCTGCGGATCGCCCCGGACCGGCGCTACCTCAACCAGCTCTTCGGCCGAAAGCTTCACGAGATGGGCACCAACGGCCCGGTCGTCGCCGCCGTCCTGGGCCGGGTGGGCGAGCGGTTCACGCTGCCCGAGCTCAACGCCGCCCTCGAGCAGGCCTGGCCCGACGTCCAGCACGTCGCCGGCGCCCGGGCGGCCATGGATACCATCGTCTGGCTGGCGCAGTCGAACTACCACATCGACCTGCCCGACCAGGCGAGCCTCTCCGACCTGGTGATCTTCCCGCTCAGCGATGCCGAGAGCCGCGGCGTGGAGGACCTGCGCCTCGTCCGCTTCACCGAGGACGACGGCTCGGTGCAGTACTTCGGCACCTACACCGGCTACAACGGCCTGCGGACGCTGCCGATGATGATCCAGACGAGCGACTTCCGCCGCATCGAGGTCCATTCGCTCAACGGCGCCTGCGCGATCAACAAGGGCATGGCCCTGTTCCCCCGCCGCATCGGGGGCCACTACGTCATGTGCTCGCGGATCGACGGGGAGAACCTCTACATCATGCTCTCGGATTACGTGCACTTCTGGGAGTCGGCCGAGATGCTCCAGGCCCCCAAGCGCACCTGGGAGATGATGCAGGTCGGCAACTGCGGCTCGCCCATCGAGACCTCCGAGGGCTGGCTGCTGCTGACCCACGGCGTCGGGCCCATGCGCAGCTACAGCATCGGCGCGATGCTGCTGGACCGCGAGGACCCCCTGCGCGTCATCGGCCACCTCCGCCAGCCCCTGCTGCGCTCCATGGGCGAGGAGCGCGAGGGCTACGTCCCCAACGTCGTCTACACCTGCGGCGCGATGGTCCACCAGGACCGCCTCTACCTGCCCTACGCCCTGGCCGACCGCTCCACCACCGTCGCCGTCGTCGAAATGGACGAACTGCTCAACCGCCTGCTCGACAGCCGATGAGCCGCTGACGCGGCCGTTGCCAGTGGCCGGTGGCCAGGACCCAGGGCTCCCCTGTTGATGGGCGCGCGGGCTGCGAGCGGACCGCGATCCGTGGAACCCCGTAGGCCGGGTCGAGCGCCAGCGAGGCCCGGCGGCGGAGTAGACAGAACCCACGACCGGCGCCACCCCACGGTGGTGGCGCCCCCTTTCCCCAAGCCCACGGATGCAGCGTAGCGCAATCCGTGGGGGTCTCGTCCGGGGCGCCAATCGGTTGGACCGACGCTCCCGCGGCTCCGCAGCACCCCAGCGCGCTTCGTCCTGGTCCTGACCAGCGGCCCCCAACCGCCCAGCCGCCGGTCCCGAACCCGTGCCGGGCCTCGCTTGTGCTCGACCCGGCCTACGGGAAGGGCAACCTCTCACCGCCTAGTCCTTCACGTGTAGGCCGGACGCAGTCCGGCTGGGGGCAAGCGCCGCATCGGGCCTCTTTCCCCCAGCCGGACTGCGTCCGGCCTACACGATCGTGCCTGGTGCCATGGCCCAGTAGTGGGCCGGCCTAATCCCTCAGCGGCGGGCAGTAGACGCGGATGGCCCCGATGGCGGGCTTCTGGCCGTCGGTGGCCTTGAGCGTCAGCGTGTGCCGGCCGTTGGGCAGGCCCTGGGCCAGGACGGTCAGGTGCTCGCGGGTCGGGTCGGTGACGGGTGCGGGGCGGTAGGTCTCGACGAACAGCGGCTCGACCTTCCAGGTGGTCTTCCAGCTCTCCAGGGGCTTCTTGCCGCCGACCTGCAGGTCGTAGGCGAAGACCCAGTCGGCCGGCTCGATGACGATGCGGCCCGAGTCGCTGACGAAGGTCTCGGCGTCGGGCCCCACCGTGCCGCTGCCGTCGGGGCCGGTGACCGAGCCGGTGACGGTGAAGCGGAAGGCCGTGCGGTCCTCGTTGAAGTCGGTGCACTCGGCGGTCCACGTCTCGATAATCGGCGGCGTCTGCCAGGTGATCCGTTTGATCGTCGGCCAGCCGACGCCCGGCGTGCCGCTGGGGCGGGTGAAGCTGTAGCACTCGGGGAACTCGGCCGGGCTCTTACCGTCGATGAGCACCTCGGCGGCGCCGGGTTCGCCGGTGCCGGCCAGGGCGACCACGCGGTTGCCCTCGAACTCCAGCGTCAGCGTGTCGCCGTCCCACTGCACGTCCTGGCCGACGACGTAGGTCTTGACGAGGTTCTCCCACTCGTCGGTCGGCGCGTCGGGCCGGTAGACCATGTAGCGGTTGAGCAGCGTGGCCATGAGCCACTTGCCGTGCTCGTTGGGGTGGACGCCGTCCTTCAGCAGGGCCTGGGGCTGGAGGTTGTTGTCCTTGAGGTACTGGGCCCACTCGGTCCGCTGGGGCTGCAGCGAACAGCCGTAGCGCTGGGCGTACTCGGGCAGGAACCACAGGTTCATCTTGTCGCCCCAGCTGCCCGGCTGGGTCCAGGCGTTGTCGCCGCTCTTGACCGTCAGCTCGAGGCTGTCTTTGGCGCCGAGGTGGTCGGTCTGCATGATGATCTCAGCCGTCGTGTGCCGGCGGACCTGGCGGATGATCTCCTCGTAGTCGCTATGGCTGCCGTAGACGTGGAAGACCAGCAGGTCGGGGTAGAAGGGCATCAGGTCGTACCACATCGTCCGCACGAGCCGCTGGCTGCTGAAGCCCCCCAGCGCCCGGTTCTCGATGACGAAGTCGACGTTGGGGTACGTCTGGCGGAGGTAGTCGGCCACCATCGGGTGCCAGTTGGCCCCGGTAATCGATTGGCCGTAGAACAGGATCCGCACCGTGTTGCGGTGCTCGGGCGTGCTGGTCTCGATCAGCGTCATGGTGCGCTGGAAGTGCTGGCCGTACTGGCTGGTGTCCGCCGGCGGGGCCGGGGCGGGGTAGTCTTGGGCCATCGCCAGGCTCGCCAGCAGGGCCAGCACGGGCAGTACGCTCAGGGTGGACAGGATCATCGGCAGACGCATGGGGAACTCCTTATCGGATAAGCGGCACCGGGGGTGCCTCGCTCTCTGTGTAACCCGCCCCGGGCGGACAGGGGCCGGGCATTTCAAGGTCGTCAACGCGTCACTGCGTCACTGCGTCACCGCGGGCATGGGAGGGTCTTTCTCATTGACGCAGTGACGCATTGACGGGGCCCGACCGTGGCCACGACTCCTCCGCGCGGGCCGGGCCGGGCCGGGCCGCGTCAGATATGGTCTTCCTTCGCCGCGCCGGCGTCGGTGGCGCCGACGGCCTGGCGGATGGCGGCCACGTCGGTGCGCATCGCCCGCAGGGCCAGGATGTCCGCCCGGTAGACCAGCAGGTTGCAGCCCTGCTCGGCCAGGGTCAGCAGCGGGCCGGGCTCGTCGGCCCAGGTCATGTGCATGCCGGCCCCGACGCCGGCGGCGCGGGCGGTCCGCAGGATCCGTTCGACGGCGGCGGTGAAGGTCGGATGGCTGTACTGCTCGGGCACGCCGAGGGAGGTGCTCAGGTCGTGCGGGCCGATGAGCACCGCGTCGATGGCGTCCTCGGCCAGCAGGGCGTCGAGGTTCTCCATGGCCGGGACGCTCTCGATGTTGGCGATGAAGACGTTGTTGGCGTTGAACGTCTCGAGGTAGCTCGCCAGCTGCGGCTCGAGGGGCCCGCCCGCGAGCGTCTCGGCGAGGCGCCGGCCCTTGAGCGGGCGCAGGCGGGTCGCGCCGCGCATCGCGCGGACCTGCTCGACGGTCTCGATATAGGGGGCGATCACGCCGACGGCCCCGCCGTCCAGGGCCATGCAGGCCGCGTACGGGTCGGGGCTGGGGATCCGCACCACCGGCGGGATGCCCAGCGCGGCATAGACCTGGCACATCCAGGCGACGCTACGGCGGTCCAGCGCGACGTGCTCGGTGTCGATGAAGGCCATGTCGAACCCCGCCGCCTGCACCATCGCCGGCCAGCGGGGCGATTCGGACACGATCAGCGTGCTGATGATCGGCTGGCCCGCACGGAGGGCCCGGCGCAGTTGCGCTCCTGTCATGGATATCTCCTTAAATCTCGACCTGGCAGCATACCGGCCCAGCCCGCGGGCCGCCAGCATTTCGCCCTCGCGGCCCTTGACGGATCGGCCGGTCGCTCGCACAATGGAGGCAGGTGCAGGAAGGGCGCCTCCCCGGTCTGCGGGAAGAACCGAGTTCACCTTTCACACGACGACCGACGAACCTTCTTTCCGGCCTGTCCATTGCAGACCCCAGGCGCGATATGGAAAGGAAGGTTTGCGATGGTGCGTTCACTTCCCCCCCGGCCGGACATCCGGCAGCTTCGAAACCAGGCCAAGGACCTGCTCCGCGCGCAGCGGGCGGGCGACGCGGCCTGCTGCAGCGCTCTGCGGAACCTGCGGCGGTTCCAGGGCGCCGCCCCGCGCGAGATCCTCTCGGCCGAGCTGAGCCTGCACGAGGCCCAGTACGCCCTGGCCCTGGAGTACGGGGCGACCAGTTGGGATGACCTGCGCCGCTTCGTGGCCGTCCAGAGCGGCGAGGCCTACGGCGTCAGCCGTGACAGCGGCGGCGTGTGCGTGACGGGGCTGGAGGGCTACGTCGTCGGGGCTGACGGGCCGCTGCAGAACTCCGTGCTGGGCTGCCTGGCGGGCGCTATGGACGCCGCCGGCGAGGACGTCAGCTACGAGTATCTCATGGGCGTCAGCGGTGCGGCCTTTCGCCTGCAGGTGGCCCAGCCGGCCTGGTGCCCCAGCGCGCCGCATGCCGAGTGCGGCTTTGGCTGCACGGACCAGGCCCTGCGGGCGACCGGCTGGTCGCGGCAGACGGTGCGCACCCAGCACGACGGGCAGGTCGACCGCGCCGCCGTCGCCGAGGCCCTTGCGTTGCTGCGGGCGAGCCTGGAGCGGGGCGTGCCGGGGATCTGGAGCAGCGAAGAAGCCGGCCTGATCGTCGGCCTGACCGGGGGCGACGAACTGCGTGTGCGGCCCTACAGCCCGCGGCAACAGGGCTACGTCACCGAGGGGGGCTGGCCCTGGTTCGTGGAAATCCTGCAGCCCGGGCAGGTGGCCGACCGGCGACCGGTGTTGGCCGAGGCCTTCCGCACGGCCCTGACGTTGGCGCACACGCCGGCCTTCGGCGGCTACGCCAGCGGGCTGGCGGCCTATGCGCTCTGGGCCGAGCAGCTCGAGGAGGAGGCCCGCTTCGCCGACCTGACCGGCGACAGCTGGTTTCGCCCGGCTCTGGCCAACGGGTACGTCTACGGCTCGTTGTGGAGTGCCCGCACGGCCGCTGAGGTCTTCCTGCGCGACATCGCCGACGAGTTTCCGCCGTCGATGGGGCAGGCCCTCGTCGCTGCCGCCGAGGGCTACCGGGCCGTGCACGAGTCGCTGGGCCGGCCGCACGAGGGGTTCGGCTGCGCCTGGAGCCTGATGCCCTGGCACCTCGGTTCCCTGGAGCGTTGGACCCCGGCCGTCCGCCGGGCCCAGGCCGAGGCCCTCCGCGAGGCCGCCGACCTCGAACGCCGCGCGCTGGGCCACCTCGAACGCGCCCTGGCCGCCCTGGCTGCGCCCACGGCGTAACGCAGGAAGTAGAGCGCGCGGGCGCAATATGGAGTGCGGCGGCTTAACGCTGCTTTGACTGGGTAGGCTGGGGCGGAGCGAAGCGGAGCCCCACCTCCGAGGGCCGCCGGCGCCTCCCAGCAAAGGTGGGGCTTCGTTTCGCTGCGCCCCAGCCTACGCAGAATCAGCCAAAGCGGCGTCGTTGCCGCCGCACTCCATACGGCCCAGGTGCGCCTTGGCGCCATCGTCGGCCGGCTGGGCCATACCGTCCCCCGTTGAACACGCCCTGGCTCCGGCGGGTATGGACTCGGGCAGCATGCCAGTGGGGGCCGGGCTTGTCCTGTCCCCCCTGGGGGCCGAATACTAACAGTGCCACCGGGCTCTGCGCCGCAGGGCGGGCCCGTCACTCATTACGCCATACAGAGTTGACTATGATCGAGCAACTGCAGGAACGCGACAGCCGGCCGGTGATCCTCGTCGTCGACGACGAGAGCAGCATCCGCACCCTGATCCGCCGGGCCATCAACCGGGAGGATCTCGGGGAGGTATTCGAGGCCGGCGACGGCATCGAGGCCCAGGCCGTGCTGGCCGAGCGCCCCGTCGACCTGGTCATCACGGATCTGGCCATGCCCAACCTCGACGGCATGGGCCTGATGGAGTGGGCCCAGGAGCAGAGCCCCGGTTCGACGTGGATCATCCTGACGGGGTTCGGCACCTTCGACGACGCGCTGCGGGCGATTCACCTGGGGGCCTTCGAGTTCTTCGCCAAGCCCCTGGAGTCGATGGACTCGCTGGTGGTCGCCGCCCGCAACGCCCTGCGCCAGCGTGAGCTGCTGGCCGAGCAGCAGCGTCTGCAGAACGACATCCAGCAGCGCAACGAGCAGCTGCGCGGGCAGGTCGACCAGCTCCAGCAGGCCTGCAACCTGCTCTGCCAGCAGGCCGAGCTGCTGGGCGAGGACCTCCGCCGCGCCGAGCTGATCCAGCGTGCCCTGCTGCCGCGTGCGGCCCCATCGCTGCACGGCTTCAGCGTGCACGCGTTGTACCGTTCCAGCCGAAACGTCGGCGGCGACGTGTACGACATCATCCGCCTGGACGATCGGTACCTGGCGGCGTACGTGGCCGACGCGGCCGGCCATGGCGTCAGCGCGGCCATGCTGGCGGTGCTGTTCAAGCACCGGCTGTCGCTGTGGCCGACGGACTCGCCGCGGCCCGCCCGTCCGGCCGACGTGCTGGCGGGGGTCAACCGGCAGATCAGCCAGGAGTGCAGCGCCCCGGGGCTGTTCATCACGGCCGTCTACTGCCTGCTGGACACGGCCACCGGCGAGTTGCAGATCGCCTCGGCGGGCCATCCGCCGGTGCTGATCCACCACGCCAACGACGACGTCGAGCGGGTCGACCATACCGGCCCGGCCCTGGGCCTGTCGCCCGAGGCCAGCTACGACCAGCGCCAGATCCACATCGCCAGCGGCGCCCGCATCCTGATGTACACCGACGGGCTGGTCGAGTGCGAGGACAAGGACCCGCTCACCCAGCAGGCCCGCATCTCACAGGTGCTCGGCGACCGCAGCTTCCAGGGCCAGCCCCTGCTGCAGGCGGTCATGTCGGCCACCGGAGCGGGCATGGGCGAGGAGATGACCCAGGACGACATCACCGTCCTGCTGCTGTCGGCCAAGGAGGCCCCTTCGACGATCGACAACGGGCAGATGCACCCGGTCACCACGCCGGCCGAGACGCCCCCGCCCGCCCACGCCCAGGTCCTCATCGGCACCGAGGACGACCAGACGACCCTCAGCGTCCGCGGCCAGGCCAACTGGACCTACAGCGCCGCCTTTCACGAGGCGTGCCTGGCCGAGCTCGACGCCGGGCGAAGCCTCACCATCGACCTGTCCGCCTGCGACCACCTCGACAGCACCTTCCTGGGCACCATCCTGGAGGTGGTCGACCGCGGCGACGCCCGCGACCGCCGCGTTCGGCTGCAGGGGATCAAGCCGGCGGTGCGGCACCTGTTCGAGGAGCTGGTCATGGACCGCGTGATCGACCACCTCGACCCGAACCTCCGCCCGCTGCCGTCGCGGATGGCCTCGCTCGAGGCCAGCCACGTCCCCGACCAGCGCAGCCACATGCGGATCCTCCGCGCCCACGAGGGCCTGGCCCAGCTCAGCGAGCACAACCGCAAGCAGTTCGTACGCCTCGTCGAGATGCTCCGCCACGACCTCGCCGCCAAGGCCGCCGACGGCGAGGCGCCCTCGCCGTAGAGCGTCCCGGCTGGGATGGAAAACCTACAGGCTCCGCGTCGCGCTGGAGCCGGCCTTCAGGGCCACCATCCGCTCCAGCGACAGGCGGGCGTCGGCGGCGATGCGCTCCGGCACGGCCACCTCGTTGACGACCTGCCCGTCGGCCAGGGCGTCCAGGACGCGGGCGAGGCTGGCCAGGTCGGTCATGCTCATGGTGTAGCAGAACTGCGGGGCCTGCGAGAGGTTCACCACGGTGCGGTCGCCCAGCCGGCGGGCCAGGCGGTTGACCAGCTGGCCCTCGGTGCCGACGGCCCAGGCGGTGCCGGGCCCGGCCTCGCTGACGGCGCGGATGATCTGCTCGGTCGAGCCGTGCAGGTCGGCGGCCTGCACCACGGCGATGTCGCACTCGGGGTGGACGATGACGGTGACGCCCGGCTGCTCGCGGCGGACGCGCTCGACGTCGGCCACGCAGAACCGCTGGTGCACGTTGCAGAAGCCCTTCCACAGCAGGAAGGTCGCGCCGGCGACGGCGTCGGCGTCCAGGCCGCCGTCGGGCTGGTCCGGGTCGTACAGGGCGCAGTCGTCGAGCGTGTAGCCCATGTCCAGGGCGGTGGCGCGGGCGAGGTGCTGGTCGGGCACGGCCAGGACCTTCTCGGCCCCGGCGCCCCCCTGGTTGGTGGGCCTCAGGGCCCACTCCAGCACGCCGCGGGCGTTGCTGGAGGTGCAGCAGGCCCCCCCGGCGGCGCCGGTGACGGCCTTGACGGCGGCGGAGGAGTTCACATAGGTCACCGGCACGATCCGGGCGCCGCCGGCCAAGGCCGTCAGCTCCTCCAGGGCCGTCCGCACGTCGTCGGCGTCGGCCATCGCCGCCATCGGGCAACCCGCCTGCGGGCAGGGCATCACGACGGTCTGGTCCGCCCCGGCCAGCAGGTCGGCCGACTCGGCCATGAAGTGCACGCCGCAAAAGACGATGTACCGCGCAGCCGTCTGCTGTGCAGCCAGTTGCGAGAGCTTCAGGCTGTCGCCGGTCAGGTCGGCGTGGCGGATCACCTCCTCGCGCTGGTAGTGGTGGCCCAGGATGACCACCTGCGAACCCAGGGCCGCCTTGGCCGCCTCGATCCGCGCATCCAGCTGTCGGGGGCTCATCGCCGCGTACGTCTCGTCTGTCGGCCTGGCCATCGCGTGCTCCTTTCTGCACATCCCTGCGAAACGCCCCATTCTATACGACCGCCCAGCCCCGGGGGCAGCAAAACCCCCAGCCCTCCACACGGGCGACAGCGCGTAACGCCCTCGGGGCTTACCCGTAGGCCGGGGCTTACCCGTAGGCCGGGTCGAGCGCAGCGAGGCCCGGCGG
>JAWLCG010000062.1:0-18060 GCA_041687295.1 Phycisphaerae bacterium
GTCGGGGAGTCCGATGGTGTCGATCTGTTTCATGGGGGGGGGTTAATGGGTTAATTAGTTGATTGGTTAATTGGGTGGTCCGTCACTGCGTCACTGCGTCACTGCGTCACTGCGTCGGACATTGTAGTGCTATGGCGTCTTTGGGTGCCTTGGTGCTGTCTTTCCACGCCCACGCAATGCCTTGCGTGGGCTTCTCGTCCGGGGCGCCCGACGGGGGCTCCACGTCGGCTCGGTTTTCCACGGTACCCCGATATCTCTGAAACTCTCGAACCCTCTGTGCTTCTTCTCTCTGTGTCCTCTGTGCCTCTGTGGCCCACCCTCGCTGTTTCTTCTTCCCCGCCGGGCCTCGCTTCGCTCGAAGAGAGCCTACGGGCCCCGGGCATGGCGGGGACTATCTGGCCTGCGGGCTCGACCCGGGCGGCGTCTTGGTCCGATACAGGACTCTATGGTATAGTCGCGGGACCGAAATCGGAGCAACTTTTATGGGTCCTACTGCCAAACAGGAACTGCTGCGACGGCTGCCGTCGGTGCATCGGCTGCTGGAGCATGAGGTGGCGGCCGGCTGGCTGGCCGAGCATCCCCGCGGTCTGGTCGCCGACTGCCTGCGGGACGCCGTGGACGCGCTGCGGGCCGACATCCTCGCCGACGCCGGCGGGCGGTGCGGGGCGACGCACGTGACAGATTCGGCTGTGCTGGAGCGGGCCGGCGGGCTGCTGGTCCGGCGGACGCAGCCGCAGGTCCGCGGGGCGATCAACGCCACGGGCATTCTGCTGCACACGGCCCTGGGCCGGGCGGTCTGGCCCGAGGCGGTGGTCGACTCGATGGTCGACGAGCTGCGGGGCTACGTCACGCTGGCCATCGACCGCGAGACGGGCCAGCGCAGCGAGCGCGACGCCCGCATCGAGCCGCTGCTGAGAGAGCTCACCGGCGCCGAGGCCGCCACCGTCGCCAACAACAACGCCGGGGCCACGCTGCTGGTGCTGGCCGCCCTGTGCGCGGGCCGCGAGGTCATCGTCAGCCGGGGCCAGCTCATCGAGATCGGCGGGGCCTTCCGCCTGCCCGACGTGATGGCCCAGAGCGGCTGTACGCTCGTCGAGGTCGGCACGACCAACCGCACGCACCGGCGCGACTACGAGCGGGCGATCACCGAGAATACCGCCGCCATCCTGCGGGCGCACCCCAGCAACTTCCGCGTGGTGGGCTTCACCCACGAGGTGCCCACCGCCGAGCTGGCCGAGCTGGCCCACAGCCGCGGCGTGCTGATGATCGACGACCTGGGCTCGGGGGCGCTGGTGCCGCTGGAGCGTTTCGGCCTGCCGGCCGAGCCGCTGGTGCAGCAGTCCATCGCGGCCGGGGCGGACGTGGCGCTGTTCAGCGGCGACAAGCTCATCGGCGGCGCCCAGAGCGGCGTCATCGTGGGCCGGGCCGAGCCGATCGGGCGGATCCGCAAGCACCCGCTGGCCCGCGCGTTGCGGGTGGACAAGACCTGCCTGATGGCCCTGGAGCGGACGCTGATGCTCTTTCGCGACCCGGAGCGCCTCCCCGAGCGTCACCCGCTCTACCGCATGCTGGCGACGCCCATCGAGGCCCTGGAGGCCCGGGCCGAGGCCCTCGCCGCCGCCATAGGCCGGGCCGCCCCGAGCGTGCGGGCCGGCGTCGAGCCGGGCCAGGCGTACCTCGGCAGCGGCTCGGTGCCGATGGAGGCCCTGCCGTCGCGTGTGGTGGCGGTGACCGCAGCCGACCTCAAGGCCGCCGAGCTCGCCCGCCGGCTGCGGATGGACGAGGCGTGCATCTTCGCCCGCATCGAGAGCGACCGCGTCGTGCTCGACGTGCGGACGCTCAGCGACGCCGAGCTGCCCGTGGTGGCCCAGGCCCTGGGGCGGGTGACGGCATGAGCGTGCGTCACAACGTCATGCTCGGCACGGCCGGCCACGTCGACCACGGCAAGACGGCCCTGGTCAAGCTGCTGACCGGCTGCGACACCGACCGCCTGGCCGAGGAGAAGCAGCGCGGCCTGACGATCGAGCTGGGCTTCGCCCCCTGCCGCATGCGCGACGACCGCATCCTGGGCATCATCGACGTGCCCGGGCACATGGACTTCATCCGCAACATGGTCGCCGGCGCCCAAGGCATCGACGTGGTGATCCTCGTCGTCGCCGCCGATGACGGCGTGATGCCCCAGACCCGCGAGCACCTGGACATCCTGACGCTGATGGGCGTGCGCCACGGCCTGGTCGCGCTGACCAAGATCGACCTGGTCGACGACGAGATGCGCCAGCTGGCCATCGACGAGCTTCGCGAGGCGCTGGAGGGCACGTTCCTGGCCGGCGCCGACATCTGCCCGGTGTCCAACATCACCGGCGAGGGGTTCGAGGGCTTCTTCGAGGCCCTCAACGCCGCCGTCGAGGCCTGCGAGGGTCGGCCCGGCACGGGGCTGTTCCGCATGTGGATCGAGCGGACCTTCAGCATGCCGGGCTTCGGGGCGATCGTCTCGGGCATCCCGGCCAGCGGGCAGGTGCGGGTGGGCGACCGGCTGACGCTGGCCGGCGGCGAGGGCGTCGGGCGGGTCCGCGGCCTGGAGGTCTACGGCGAGGACGCCCCCAGCGGCCTGGCCGGCGAGTGCGTGGCGATCAACCTGGCCGACCTCGACCCGGCCCGGCTCGGCCGCGGGTGCCTGCTGGCCGAGGGCGACGCCTTCGAGGCCGTCACCATGGCCGAGGCCGAGCTGGCCCTGCTGGCGGGGCTGCCCTCGCCGCTGAAGGACTACGCCGAGGTCCACGTCCACGTGGGCACGGCCGAGGCGATGGCGCACGTGGCGATGCTGGAGGGCAGGCCCCTCGAGCCGGGCGAGCGGCAGTTCGTGCAGCTGCGCCTGGTCGAGCCGCTGGCGATGGCGGCCGGCGACCGCTTCGTGATCCGTGCGGGCCTGTCGGGCCTGGCCGGCGGGCGGGTGACGACCCTCGGCGGCGGGCGCGTCCTGAGCACCAGCAATATCCGCCTGCGCCGCAACCGCCCCTGGACGCTGGCCGCCCTGGCCGCCCGGCGCGAGGGCCTGGACGACCCGACGGCCTGGGCGTCGGCGATCCTTCGCGAGGCCGGGGCCCCGACGCCGCTGGCGACGCTCGCCCGCCGGGCGCAGCGCCGGCCCGAACAGCTGGCAACCTCCCTGCGCGAGCTGGCCGAGCGGGGCCAGGCCCGCGAGGTCGACGGGGCGTGGGTCCACGCCGAGAGCCTCTCCGACGCCCGCCAGAAGCTGCTGGGGGGCCTGGACGCGTTCCACGCCGCCAACCCCATGCGGGCGGGCCTGGAGCAGGCCGAGCTGCTGGCCGGGGCGGGCCTGGACGCGTCGCTGGCCCGGTTGGCGCTGGAGGCCCTGGTGGCCGAGGACGCCGTCCGGCGGCAGGGGACTATCGTGGCCCAGGCTGGCAAAGGGGCGCTGCTGGCCCCGGCCGACCAGGCCGACTACGACCGCATCGAGGCCCGCCTGCGCCAGGCGCACCTCGAGCCGCCCCTGCCGGGCGACCTGGCCGCCGAGCTGGGCATCGCCCCCGATCGGCTCGAGCGGATGCTCCGCCTGCTGACCGACCGCCAGCTCGTCGTGCCGCTGGACCGCAAGGTGGTCATGCACAGCCAGGCCGTCGCCGCCGCCCAGGAGGTGCTGCTGGGGCTCTTCGCCCGGGCGGGCAGCTTTGAGACGGTCGAGTTCCGCGACGCCCTGGGCGTCAGCCGCAAGTTCGCCGTGCCCCTGCTGGACTACTTCGACACCATCCGCTGGACCGCCCGCTCGGGCAGCCTCCGCCGGCCCGGCGTCGAGGCCCGCAAGCGACTCGAGGCCGCCGAGTAGCCCCGGGCGGCCTTGCGCGTGGGGCCTTTCGCTCGGCGGGGCCGGGCGGTACAATCGGCCGCCACTATGATCGTCGATAGCCATACGCACATTTGGGAGACCCCCGGCCAGCTGGGCACCAGCACCGGCGACTACCTGCGCCGCCAGGCCGGCAAGGCCAACCTGACCGCCAAGGCCGAGCAGCACCTCTCGGCCGCCACCGACTGCGTCGACCGCAGCGTGGTGCTGGGCTTCCGCAGCCGGTTCCTCGGGGCGGAGATCCCCAACGACCTGATCGCCCGCTACGTCCGCAAGCACCCCGAGCGGATGATCGGCCTGGCGGGCCTGGACCCCACCGAGCCGGACATGCCCGACCGCCTGACCGCCCTGGCCGACGAGGGCGTCTTCCGCGGCGTGGTGATCAGCCCGGCCGCCCAGGACTTCCACCCGGCCGACTCGCGGGTGTGGCGGCTCTACGAGCTCTGCCAGCAGCGCGGGCTGGTGGTGCTGGTGCACCAGGGCACGCACTTCTGGCCGCGGGCGAAGATGGAGTACGCCCGGCCCTACCTGTGGGACGAGGTGCTGCGGGAGTTCGGCGAGTTGCGGCTGATCATCGCCCACCTGGGCCATCCCTGGGTGGACGAGACGCTGGCGCTGCTGGGCAAGCACCCCAACGTCTACGCCGACATCGCCGGGCTGATCCGCCGGCCCTGGCACGCCTACACCGCCCTGGTGCAGGCCCACCAGTACGCCGTGACCGACAAGCTGCTGTTCGGCAGCGACTTTCCGTTCCTGGCGCCCAGCGAGGCCATCGAGAGCCTCTACCGCATCAACGAGTTCGCCCACGGCACGCACCTGCCGACGGTGCCCCGCGAGGCCCTGCGCGGCCTGGTGGAGCGCAACGCGCAGACCGCCTTCGACCTGGAGTAGTGGCGGGCTTGGCAGCGATTGGCCGATCGTGCTATAGTAGGCTTCCAGACGGTCTGGCCGGCGGTGTCCGGCGGGGCCTCGCTGACGTTCGGATGCATGGCCAAGCCCCCCCCGCGGGGCCCCTGGCAGGAGGTAACCATGAAGTATGCGCTGGTCCTGATCGCAACGGGGATGCTGCTGGCGGGCTGTGATCGCCCGGAGGCCCCCGAGCAGATGCACGCCTTCGACGCCGAGATGGACGCCGTTCAGCCGGGCCCCTGGGTGATCGTCGACCCGGGCCTGGAGAACCCCCAGCGGGTCGAACGCCCCATGCCCGAGCCGACGCCCGCCGTCGCCGAGACCGCCCAGCCCCAGCCCCAGCCGGCCATGCCGTCGGCCGAGAACGTGCCGGCCCTGCCGGCCCCCGCGCCGGCCGCCCCGGCCCCCGCGCCCGCACCGGCCCCGCCGACGTATCAGCCGGCGCCCACCGGCCCGTCCCCGGACATGGGCTGGTAGCGGCCTGACCGTTGGCCCATTGCGCCTGCGGGGCCGCCGGCTGGGCTCGGGCACCCGCACGTCCGATCGGCCAAGCGGTCCAGCGCAGCGGCCCGCGGCCGCAGGACACGCCCATGGACGCACCGCTCCAGGCCCACAGCTCGACCGAGGTGCACTACTACCTGCTGGTCACCCCCTGCCCGGCCTGCGGCAAGGGGCCCTGGGCGGTCAGCCCGCTGTCGGCCCAGACGGGCCAGGCCGTCGACGTCGCCGCCACCTGCCGGGCCTGCGGCCACGTCCAGACCTTCCGCTTCACCCATTCGCCCGTCGAGCCGCCCGTCCACGGCGAGCCCGAGCCGCTCAACCCCACCGACCAGCCCAGCCGCATCATCGACCTGGGCCAGTGGCTGGCCCTGTTCCACCTGCTGCTCGCCCAGGCCAGCCGAAACGCCGACAAGCCCACCGCCCGCCGACTCGGCTTCCAGGCCGCCGAGTGCCTCGCCGAGGCCCTGCGCTTCTACGGCGACGACCAGCTGCCCCCGCCCGAGGCCCTGTGGGTGCCCACCAGCCAGGCCGCCTTCCGCGACCACCCCGAACGCTTCGCCCGCCAACGCCTGCGCGACCAGCAGGCCAAGCTGCCCAGCCTCCACACGATGGCCCGCCGCCTCGCCGACGACCGCACCCGGGCGGCCGAGGCCCGCACCCGCGTCGAACGCCTCCGCCGACCCTGGTGGAAGTTCCCCTGGTGGCGCCTCCTCCGCCGCAGGTAGCCCACCATCCCGCCTACGGCGGCTCCTGGACCGTTTGCCGATTGCGTCTGTGAGTCCCAAGGCACCTCCGCCCCAAGCCCACGGATTGCCATCCGTGGGCATCGTGGCCGGGCCGTTGATCCCGAGGCACAGCGCATCCGCAGGTCCGGGCGCAAGACGGTCTGGCCGCCCCTGACGGAGCTACAGCGAGGCCCCGACCGCCGGCCAAGCCAAAGCGGCGATCGCATCGCCGCACTCCAAAGCGGCGGTCCGCCCGTCGCGCAAGGGCTCCCAGGGAGGCCCGAAGACGTGGCTCACAGAAGTAGCCACGGCACCCGGCGTGGGTTCTGCTGGAACGCCGGGACGCCCGGCCGGTGGGGCTCGGTGGCTTGGCGCTTGCCAGGGGCGGCGGGGACGGCTAAGGTGGGACCGGTTTCAACGGTTGATCCTTTTCGGCCCCGCGGACCGGCCCGGCGGAGGGCTCGGGCGCGAGGGCCCAGGCGAGTGCCCATGTCCACCAACCGCCCGATGCCCGTGCCCACGACGTTCCCCTGCCTGTACCTGGACGGCCCCGAGTGGGAGGCCCTGCCCGATCGGCTGGCCGACCCGTTCTTCCGCACGCTGCACGAGTGCAACCTGGCCAGCCTGCAGCGGGCCCGCGAGGGCGACTCGGCCGCGGCCATCTTCCAGGCGGCCGACAGCGACGAGCCCAACTCCATCCAGCGGCGGACCCTCAAGGGCCTGTTCCAGCGGGCGATGACGGCCTGGTACTGCGCGAGGCAGAGGCAGGACCTCGAGCTGGCGAAGGCGGCCCTGACGGCGGCGTGCCGCTCGGACCAGTGGCGGGTGCAGCCCGGGCAGATCGACGGCCTGCGCTCGGCCGACCTGGCCACCGGCGAGCTGATCCACCTTGTCGCCAGCGGCTACGACGCGCTGTGGCCCTACCTCGACCAGGCCCAGCGCGACGAGTGCCTCCGGGCCCTGATCGACAAGGGCCTGGCCGCCTACCTCGACGGCGTCGAGCTCAAGGACTGGTGGATCGCGTGCGACTTCAACTGGAACGCCTGCCTGCACGGCAACGCGGGCGTGGCCGCCTACGTGGTCGCCCACCGCGAGCCGGCGCTGGCCCAGCGGGTGCTCGACGCCGCCCTGGAGGGCCTGCCCTACCAGATCGGCTCCTTCCAGCCCGGCGGGGGCTACCTCGAGGGGCTGATGTACCTCTGCACGGCGATGGGGCACCTGACGGACTTCGTGGTGCCCCACTACCGCCTGGCCGGCGAGGACCTGGGCCTGCTGAGCAACGTGGACTTCCACCGCACGATCGACTTTCTGATCGACTTCCACGGCGGCGACGGCAAGGCGTACAACTTCTCGGACATCGGCCCCGGGGCGGGCCCCACGGCCCTGGCGCAGGTACTCTGGTGGGCCGGGCAGCTCGAGCGGCCCGACTGGACGGCCGACCAGCGCGACAAGATCGCCGCCCGCAACCGCCGACCCAGCCACGGCGGCGGGCTGTTCCCCGACGTGGGCGCCTTCTGGCTGGCCGAGCCCTTCCAGCCGGCCAAGCCCCAGGCCCCCCGCCGCATGGCCCACTACAAGGGCATCGACTGGCTGGCCTGGCGGGGCGAGCGGAGCTGGCTGGCCTTCCGCTCGGGCTACAACGCGGGCAACCACGACAACGACGACCTGGGCCACTTCATCCTGGGCCGAGACGACGAGCGGTTCCTCATCGACCCCGGCTACGGGGCCTACCGGGCCAGCGAGCACAACTGCGTCACCATCCGCCGGCACGAGCAGACCGAGGGCGCCGTCGCCCGCATCGAGCGGCTCGACGAGCGGGAGGGCGGCTTCTACCTCGACTGCGACATCCAGCAGGCCTTCCCCCACGTGCTGGCCCACTACCACCGCCACCTGCTGCTGCTGGACGAGGAGCACCTGCTGCTCATCGACGACATCCGCAGCCGAGGGCCCGTCCGCGCCGACGTGCGGGGCCACTTCCAGACCCTCTTCCCCGCCCGCATCACCGAGACCGGCTTCGCCATCGACGGGCCGACGCAGACGCTCAACGTCCGCTTCCTCAGCGACATCGGCGGACTGAAGATCGTGCCGTGGGAGTTCAAGGGCTTCGTCAACAACCGCCTGCAGTACGAGGACCTGTGGTACCGCGTCCACTCGGTGCAGGTGACGCTGCTGAGCTTCGGTGAGCCCGAGGTGCGCTACGAGCGCACCGACGACGCCCTGGCCGTCACGCTGGCCGGCCGGGACTTCCGCTGGGCGACCGACGAGCGGGGCATCCTGCGGCTGGCGTAGGCCGGGTCGAGCGCAGCGAGGCCCGGCTGCGAGCCCGGACATGCACATGAGCGGGTAGGCCGGACGCAGTAGAGGGGCCAGCGCCTGTGGAGTGCGGCGGTGAAATCGCCGCTTTGGCTTGCTCAGACCCGGCGACTCGCGGTTCCGGGCCTCCGAGCCAAAGCGGCGAGTGCCTCGCCGCACTCCATATTGGGCGTACAATGGGGGATAGGGGTGAATGGAATGGAACTGCCCTATCGCAATCGACACGAGGCCGGCAAGGTGCTGGGCGAGTTCCTGGCCGAGTACGGGGGCCAGGCGGACGTGATCGTGCTGGCGCTGCCGCGGGGGGGCGTGCCGGTGGCGTTCGAGGTGGCCCGGCGGCTGGAGGCGCCGCTGGACCTGATGCTCGTGCGCAAGCTCGGCGTGCCCGGCCACGAGGAGCTGGCCATGGGCGCCCTGGCCACCGGCGGCGCGCGGGTGACCAACCCCGAGGTGGTGCGCTCGCTGGGGATCTCCGACGACGTGCTCGACGCCGTCACCGACCGCGAACGGGCCGAGCTGCAGCGGCGCGAGCGGGCCTACCGCGGCGACCGCCCCCCGCCCGAGGTGACGGGCCGACAGGTGCTGGTCGTCGACGACGGCCTGGCGACGGGGGCCTCGATGCGCGTGGCCGTCGCCGCCCTGCGCCAGCAGAACCCCGCCCGCCTGGTGGTGGCCGTGCCCGTCGCTCCGCCCGACACGGTCCGCCAGTTCCAGCACGAGGGCGTCGAGGTGGTCTGCCCGGCCACGCCCGAGGCCTTCGCCGGCGTGGGCAAGTGGTACGTCGACTTCGACCAGACCAGCGACGAAGAGGTCCGCGAACTGCTCGCACAGGCCTGGGCGCAGCCGTAGGCGCCGGTGGACCGACATCGGGCACCCCACCCCAGACCCCCACGGATTGCATCCGTGGGCTTGGAGAGAGGGCGCCGGGGCCCCCGCCGACGAGGCAGGACACTTGGGTTGATAGGGTATAATCGTCTACGCATTAACGCATTAACGCATTAACGCATTAACGCATTAACGCATTAACGCAGTGACGCGGTGACGCGGTGACGCATTGACTCTTCTCGCAGGGGACTCGGCATGGCAGAGACGACGCCGCTACAGGAAGTGACGGTGCAGTCGGGGCCCGACGCGCTGGGGGCGAGCCTGGCGGTGCCGGCCTCGGCGGCGGGGATGGTGGTCTTCGCCCACGGCAGCGGCTCGAGCCGGATGAGCCCGCGGAACCGGGCGGTGGCGGCCGAGCTCAACCGCGCGGGCCTCGGCACGCTGCTGCTGGACCTGCTGACGATGGACGAGCAGCGGATCGACGAGCGGACGCGCCACCTGCGGTTCGACATCGAGCTGCTGGGCCGTCGGCTGGTCGGGGCGATCGACTGGCTCAACGCCCAGGAGGGCCTGAAGGACCTGCGGGCCGGGCTGTTCGGCGCCAGCACCGGGGCCGCCGCCGCCCTGGTCGCAGCCGCCCGGAAGCCCTCGGCCGTCCACGCCGTGGTCAGCCGGGGCGGCCGGCCCGACCTGGCCGGCGAGGCCCTGCCCCGCGTCGAGGCCCCCACGCTTCTGATCGTCGGGGGGCTGGACGTGCAGGTCATCGAGCTCAACCGCCAGGCCGCCCAGTCCCTGCGGGCGGTCCACCGCATCGAGATCGTGCCCGGGGCGAGCCACCTGTTCGAGGAGCCCGGCACGCTCGAAGAGGTCAGCCGACTGGCGGGAGAGTGGTTCCTCAGCCACCTCGGCCCGCCGCAGAACCCTTGACCGGCCCGCATACAATGCAATGAGACCCACCGTCCCGGGCCGGGTGCGCCCCGACGGTGAGCCGGACAGGCGCCGAGGCCCCGGCCACCCCGCCGTCCTGTCCGCCCTGGAACCGCGAAACAAGGAGACCCACGCATGCCGCAGCTGATCAACGAGTTCATCAAGACCGCCGACTTCAAGAACGAGAAGCACGTCCCGGTCATCAAGTGCCCCGACAGCTTCACCAAGGACCAGATGACCGCCGTCGAGGTGGCGATCGGCGAGGAGATCGCCCATCCCAACACCACCGAGCACCACATCGGCTGGATCGAGCTGTACTTCATGCCCGAAGGCGCGAAGTTCATCAGCCAGATCGCCCGCTTCGAGTTCCTCAGCCACGGCGCGACGGTCAACGGGCCCAACACCGGCAGCGTCCACACGCACCACGCCGGCACGGTCCACATGAAGACCAGCGAGCCCGGCACGCTGTTCGCCACCGCCTACTGCAACATCCACGGCCTGTGGCAGGGCAGCCGGGAGATCAAGGTGATGTAGTTCCGCTTCGCGGGGCGATCGGCCGGCGCAGCCCGCCGGGCCGGGCCGGCCGATCGCGCCCGTTCGTACACGACGTTCCGCACAGGGGGAAATCATGAAAGCGATCGTTCTGACCGCAGACGGTGTCGAGGACACCGAGCTGCTCGTGCCGTACTACCGCCTCCGCGAGGCGGGCCTGGAGGTCGACGTGGCCGCCCCCAAGGCGGGCACGGTCCAGGGCAAGCACGGCTACAGCATCGAGGCGAACCTGAGCTTCGATCAGGTCAACCCCGCCGGCTACGACCTGCTGCTGCTGCCCGGGGGCAAGGCGCCCGAGACCGTCCGCCTGCAGGAAAAGGCCCTGGAAGTCACCCGGCGCATGATGCAGGCCGACCGGACGGTGGCCGCCATCTGCCACGGCTTCCAGATCCTCATCTCCGCCGGCCTGGCCCAGGGCCGACGGGCCACCTGCTGGTGGGGCGTCAAGGACGACCTGATCGCCGCCGGCGCCCACTGGCACGACGAGGCGGTCGTCATCGACGGCAACCTCATCACCAGCCGATCCCCGGACGACCTGCCGGCCTTCTGCCGCGCGATGATGGCCGCCGTCGAGGCCCATCAGCACGCTTAGGGGGGACGACCATGGACATCCGCGACTTCGGATTCAAGGGCTTCTTCGAAGACCAGGACGCCGAGACCGGCGAGGAGGTCCAGATCCTCCTGCCCGAGAACGAGCTGGAGGAGAGCCTGCTGGCCTGGGCGATCCTGGCCCACGACCAGACCGTCGACGGCGACAACGCCCGGCGGGGCTACAGCTTCCACTACGAGCTGGGCGAGCCGCTCGGCGAGGGGATGTACGCGCTGACCGTGCGGGCGACCGACGCCTCGGGCGTGGTGCACGCGGCCGAGATCGCCGCCGCCCTGGCCATCCAGACGCCCCTGGAGGCCGGCAAGGTCCGCAGCTTCGCCCCGATGTGGTTCCTCAGCGAGCGGGTGCACTTCAAACCCCTCGAGGGCGAGAGCCACCAGCAGTACCACCGCCCCGCCTACGGCCGACTCGCCTTCGGCGGCATGGGCAACCTGCCCCACCGCAAACTGTTCGGGGCGACGGTGTGAGGAGAGTCGCGAACCAGTAGGAGTTAGGACCGAGCAACAACGGCGCCAAGGCCGCGCGGGACGCCCCCCGCGCGCCCCGCCCCAGACCCCCACGGATTGCACCCGTGGGCTTGGAGAAATAACCGCCCAAATGTCCCCCAAGTGACGCAGTGACGCAGTGACGCCATCCACGCGTTACGAATTAACCAATTAACCAATTAACCAATTAACTCATCTACTCCCCCGGGGGCCCCCATGTCCACCACCGACCGCATCCAGGAATTGCTCGGCGACGAGGCCGAGGCCCTGCTGGCCTACCAGGCCCGCGGGTTCGACCGCGAGAACCTTTACCTGCCGGGGCCGGACTTCGTCCACCGCGTCCTGGGCGAGGGCGATCGGCCCGCGCCGGTGCTGCGGAACTTCCAGGCCCTGCTCGACCATGGCCGGCTGGGCTCCACGGGGTACATCTCCGTCCTGCCGGTCGACCAGGGCGTGGAGCACTCGGCCGGGGCGAGCTTTTCGCCGCACCCGGCCTACTTCGACCCGGCGAACATCGTCCGCCTGGCGATGGAGGGTGGCTGCAACGCCGTCGCCAGCACCGTCGGCGTGCTGGGGTCGGTCTCGCGGCGGTACGCCCACCGCATCCCGTTCATCTGCAAGCTCAACCACAACGAGCTGCTGACCTACCCGCCGGCCTACCGCCAGACGATGTTCGCCACGGTGGGCCAGGCCTTCGACCTCGGGGCGGTCGCCGTCGGCGCGACCATCTACTTCGGCAACCCCGACAGCGACCGCGAGATCGGGGAGGTCACCGAGGCCTTCGCCCACGCCCACTCGTTGGGCCTGGTGACGGTGCTGTGGTGCTACCTCCGCAACGAGCAGTTCCGCACCGACGCGGGCAACTTCGAGACCGCCGCCGACCTGACCGGCCAGGCCAACCACCTCGGCGCCACCCTGCAGGCCGACATCGTCAAGCAGAAGCTCCCCGAGCGCAACGGCGGCTACACGGCCATCAAGTTCGGCAAGACCGACAAGCGTGTCTACGACGAGCTGACGCCCGGCGACCACCCCATCGAGCTGTGCCGCTACCAGGTGGCCAACGGCTACATGGGGCGCGTGCCGCTGATCAACTCCGGCGGGGCCTCGGGGGCCAACGACTTCGCCCAGGCCGCCCGCACCGCCGTGATCAACAAGCGCGCCGGCGGCATCGGCCTGATCAGCGGGCGCAAGGCCTTCCAACGCCCCATGAGCGAGGGCGTCGAGCTGCTGAACCTCATCCAGGACGTCTACCTGGACAAGGCCATCACCGTCGCGTAGAACATCGGCCATGACTGAGCCCAACGACGACCGCCCCGTGGTGCTGCTGTTCGCCCCCCACCCCGACGACGAGACCCTCGGCCCCGGGGGCACGCTGGCCCGGCGGGTCGGCGAGGGCTTCCGCGTGGAGGTGGCCGTGCTGACCGACGGCTCGCAGCTGTTCCGCCACGGCGGCATGGAGGAGCCCCCGCCGGCCGAGGTCGCCCGCCTCCGCGCCGACGAGACCCGCCGGGCGCTGGAGATCCTCGGCGTCGGGGCCGACCGCTGCGAGTTCTGGAACCTGCCCGACGGCCAGCTGCAGGCCCACGCCGACGCCGCCACCGACCGCGCCGAGGCCCTCCTCCGCCGCCACCGGCCCGTGGAGGTGCTCTCCACCAGCGTCCACGAGCACCACAAGGACCACGTGACCACCGCCGAAATAGTCGCCCGCGCCATCGAACGCTCGGGCCAAAGGCCCCTGCACTGGGGCTACATCACCTCGCTGCGCTGGGGCCTGTCGCTCGGGGACCTCCCCGAGCCGATCCAGCGGGTGGACACGGCCGAGTTCATGGACCGCAAGCGGCAGGCGATCCACCAGTTCCAGGCCCACCTGGGCATCGTCTCGCCCCACCAGAGCCAGCCCCTCGTCGACAGCTGGGAGCGCTACGTGACGCCCGAGGAAGTCTTCATCGGCCCGGCGCCTTCGGAGGAAACCAGGGCCACAGAGGCGCAGAGAACACAGAGAAAGCCACAGAGCTCTTAAGAACTTCAGGGACACATGGACCGTCTGCCCATCGGACGTGCGGGGTCTTCCCGAACTCCCCCCAGCGCGGGCTCTTCGGGCGTCAGCTCGTCAGTCCTGCGATCTGGAGTCGGACCCCGGTACGAGCGACGTATGGAGTGCGGCGGCTAGACGCCGCTTTGGCTTGTCCGCCGGCGACGCCTACGACCGCGGCCCGTGGAGTCTTGCGTAGGCCCGGCAGAAGGGACAGGTCTTCTCCAGTCTGCCCAGCGTGCGGGCGAAGGTCGACCTCGGCCAGCGCCGCGCGACAATGCACAGCGGGCACACCTGGCACACCGCCGCCCGCAGGCGAAGACCCCGCGTGACTGTCCGCTCGTCTGCCATGTCGTTTCGCTCCTGTGTTGGACCGTTTGCCCATTGGGCGCGGGTAGGTTGTGCCCCGATAGGCATGGCCCGCCGAGATGCCTACGGAAGGCATTCCGTGGGCTTGGGCTGCAGACTGCTTCGGGACCCGCAGACGGTTCAGGCCGGGTGATTCTCGCCTGGTGCGGGCCGATCGTCCAGCTGCAGTTGCATGAAGGCCAGGTCGAGCCATCGGCCGAACTTGGTGCCCACCTGCTCCAGCCGACCCACCTCGCGGAAGCCCAGCTGCTCGTGCAAGCGGAGCGAAGCGACGTTGCCGGCCTCGATGCCGGCGACCATCGCATGCTTGCCCATCTGCCGCGCCCGCTCGATGAGCTGGGTCAGCAGCGCCCGCCCGAGGCCGCGACGGGTGTAGTCGGGGTGGACGTAGACCGAGTGCTCCACCGTGTGGCGGTAGCCCTCCTTGGGCCGAAAGTCGCCGAAGGAGGCGAAGGCCGCCACGCGCCCGTCCTGCTCAGCCACCAGGACGGGGTAGCCGCTGGCCCGTCGCTGGGTGAACCACGCCTGCCGCTCGGTCAGGTCGGCGGGCGTCTCGGTCCACAGGGCCGTCGTGTGGCGGATGGCGTGGTTGTGGATCTCCAGAATGCCCGGCAGGTCGGCCTCGACGGCTTCGCGAAGGATCATGCCTCAGCCTCCTGGGGCTGGGTCCGCGGGGCCCGCGGGTCGCGGAGGCTCCAGAGCACCAGCACCGCCAGGCCCGTCGCGCAGGCCGTGACGGCCGAGAGGACTTCGAATCGGCCCGTGAAGCGCCACAGCAGGTAGCCCGTACCGCTGGCCAGCAGCATGCTCGGCAGGCCCATGGCCGAGAGGATCGCGAAGTAGGTCGGCCGGCGGTCCAGCGGGACGATCTCCAGGTTCAGCGTGCTGGTGCCGATCATGTTCATCGCCTGGCCCAGGCCCAGCAGGACGAAGATGACCACCATCGCCCACGGCGGCGCCACCACCAGCCAGCCGTAGAGCCCCGCCAGCAGGGCCGCCCCGGCCATCAGGACCCACCGCGGCCCGAAGCGGTCGCCCAGCCAGCCGGCCAGCAGATTGCCCGTGATCAGGCCCACCGTCTGCATCTGCAGCAGCGAGCCGACGTAGCTGTCGGGCTTGCCCGTCACGTGCAGCACGTGCAGCGCCAGGCGGGGCGCCGACACCAGCAGCCCCGCCATCAGCAGCCGAGAGACCATGTACCGGGCGAAGTTGCGGTCCGCGCGGATCAGCTCCGGCATGGCCCGCAGGCTCTGGCCCAGTGTGACGCGGCCCTGGCCGGGGCGGGGCGGCAGGTCGGTCTCGCGGACCAGCGCGAACATGCAGTACGACATCGCCAGGAACCCCACGGCGATCAGGTGCAGCATGGCGTAGCCCGTGGGGCCGGGGTGGTGCTCGAGGATCTTGGCCACGACGAAGCCGGCCGGGATGGCGATGGCGGCGCTGATCGTGTGGCGGATCGTCCAGACCGACGCCCGCCGCTGGGCGGGGATGGTCTTGGCGACCAGCTCCTGCCAGGCCGACAGCGTGAACCCGCCGGCCAGGCCCGACAGCAGCGGGCAGAGCACGACGGCCGCCACGGCCACCTGCGGGTGGCTCGGCGCCAGCCACAGCAGCGCCAACGCCGCCAGCAGGTACGGCAGCCGCTGGCCGATGCCCGTCAGCAGGATCAGCGGCTTGAGCCAGTACATCCGCTCGACGCGGTGGGCCACCAGCAGCGGCGGAATCTGCATGCCCAGGGCCATCGTCATCGGCAGGGCGGCGATGACCCAGTCCGGCCCGCCCAGGCTGGCCACCAGCACCGGCAGCACCGTCGCCACCGACACGAAGGCCATGCCCCCCATGTACAGCCCGCCCTCGAACGAGTGCAGCAGGTAGTTGCGCGCCAGGAACAGCCGCATCTGACGCTCGTGACGCCGCAACTGCCTCGGTGTCAAAACGGTGGTGGTGCTCTCAGCCATGACCCGTACAACTCCACGCCGCCCGCCGCCCCGCCAGGCCGGACGCGAACCGCACCGATCGGCCAAGGGGGACGGGAGCAGACGAAACCCCCACTCTACCACGCTTTGGCCGCCGTGCAACCGATTGCAGCCAAAAACGACCCTTGGCCATCGTAGCGCCGAGACCGCCCGCCGGCGAGGCCAGACCATCGGCCGATTCCGTCTGTGGGTCTTCGTAGCCACGTCTTGGGGCGCCGGCTCGTCAGCCGCACCAACCAATGGAGACTCAGGGCGCGAGCGCAGTATGGAGTGCGGCGGCCTAGACGCCGCTTTGGATCGCATGCGGCCGAGCCAGCCAAAGCGGCGATTGCATCGCCGCACTCCAAAAGGGCGGTCCGCCTATCGCGCAGGGACACCCAGGCCGGCCCGGTCAGGGCCGAAAGGGCGATGGACACGAATGGCACAAATGGAAGATCGGACAAGGTCACAACGGATCTTCTATTCGTGGAGTCCTCCTCCATTCGTGCCATTCGTGTGGATCCCCTGTACATCGAGCGGGAGGCCCGGGGGCCGCCATTGTAGGCCCGGACCCCACCCCCGGGCGTTGACGCCGGGCCCTGCGGACGCGATAGTCGCACGCTGACCGGCGGGCCGTGTCGGCCCGGAGCGATGGAGAGACCATGCCCCCTGCCCCCAAACGCGTGGCGACGGTGAGCGGACTGCTGGCGATTGTGCTCTGGAGCACCACGATTGCCGTGGCGCGGAGCCTGGCCGAGCAGCTCGGGGCCATCCCGGCGGCGGCCGGCGTGTACGCGGTGAGCGGCGGGCTGGGCCTGGCCGCCCTGGCCTGGCGGCGAGGCCGGCGGGTCCGACAGCTGCCGCGGGCGTACCTGCTGGGCTGCGGCGGGCTGTTCGTGGCCTACATGGTGATGATGTACCTGGCCATCGGCCTGGCGGCCAACCGCCAGCAGCTGCTCGTGGTGAGCCTGCTGAACTACCTCTGGCCGGCGCTGACGGTGGTGGCCTCGCTGGTGCTGCTGGGCGTGCGGGCGCGATGGGGCCTGCTGGGGCCCGGCCTGGCGATGGCGCTGGCGGGGCTGGGCCTGGTACTGGTCGGCCCGGCCCCGACGGGCTGGGCGGGCCTGGTCGCGGGCCTGGGCGCCAACGTGCCCGCCTACGCCCTGGCCGGCTCGGCGGCGGCCGCTTGGGCGCTCTACTCGACGCTGACCCGCCGCTGGGCCGGCGGGGGCCCCGGCGGGGTGGACCTGTTCCTGCCCGCGACGGCCCTGGTCCTGGGCGGGCTGTTCCTGCTGACCGACGGCGAGCCCGCCTGGACGGCCCGGGCCCTCGGCGAGGCCGGCTTCCTGGGCGCAGCGATCTACGTGGCCTACTGCCTGTGGGACTTCGCCATGCGGGCCGGCAACGTGGTGCTGGTGGCGGCCGGCTCGTACCTCACGCCGCTGCTGTCGGTGCTGGTCAGCTGCCTCTACCTCGCCATCGCCCCCGGCTGGGACCTCTGGGCCGGTGCCGTGCTGCTGGTGGCCGGCTCCATCCTGAGCTGGCGGGCCACCCGGCCAACAGAGGGCGGCCAATCGTGAGCTGGCAGAACCGGCGAGGCGGAACCCGACATTCCTCGCTGGACAGTCCAGTAGGCTGGGGCGCAGCCCCACCTTCTCCGGTGGCCGAGCCCACCGGGCGGCGCAAAAAACGAGCCGCCTGGTAGTGGCCGTACCAGGCGGCTTGGGAGGATTCACGGTAGGGCCCGGATGTGGCGTTCCGGGCTCCTTGTAGTATCGACCGGGCCGGGCGGTTGTTCAGCCCGCCTGGCAGAAATGCGAGGAATTACTACTTTTCTTTTTGGGCCCCGGTGTCTCCGCGCAAACGCTTACACTACAAATAATAGCGCCGCAGGTAGGCGAGTCGCCAGGGGTCGGCAGCCCATCCCGTAGGCCGGACGCAGTCCGGCTGGGAAGAAGCGCCGAATCGGAAGGCCTCACCCAGCCGGACTGCGTC
>JAWLCG010000063.1:0-18005 GCA_041687295.1 Phycisphaerae bacterium
GTGCGCTGACGCAGCAGGCCGAACGGGCCGAGGCCGTCCCCCGCGGCCCCGACGCCTCGGCGAATCAAGGCTAAGGTGGGGCTGCGCCCCAGCCTACGGCGCGGGCCGCCTTCGTAGGCTGGGGCGCAGCGTCAGCGGAGCCCCACCTTCTCGCTACCCGGTGACCTTGACGACGACGAAGGTAACGTCATCGGCGGGGGCGGCGCCCTCGCGGAAGGCGTCGAGGGCGGCGTCGAGGCGGGCGGCGAGGGTCTCGGCGGGCTCGTCGGCGTGGAGGCGGAGCAGCGTCCGCAGGCGGTCCTTGCCGAAGAACTCCCCGTCGGGCCGGCGGGTTTCCCAGACGCCGTCGGTGCCGATCAGCAGTACCTGCCCGGCCCGCAGGGGCGTGTGGAGGTGCTCCTCGTACTCGGGCCGATCCAGCACGCCCAGCGGGACGCCGCCGGTGTCGAAGTCGACGAAGCGGTCCTGGGCCGGGTCGTACAGCAGCGGGGGGTCGTGGCCGGCGGGGGCCCAGCGCAGCTGCCGGCCGGCGGGTTCGACGACCAGCAGGATCATGGTCATGAACCGCCCCATGTCGCCCGCGTCGCCGGCGATCTGGCGGTTGAGGTGGCCCAGCACGCTGGCCAGCGAACCGCCCATCGACCACTGGCTGCGGAGCACGCCGCGGGCCATCGCCATCAGCATGGCCGCGGCAATGCCATGGCCCATCACGTCGCCGACGACCACGCACAGCGAGGCGGGGTCGGGGGCGAGGAAGTCGTAGTAGTCCCCGCCGGTCTGGTCGCAGTATCGGCTGAGGCTGGCGACCTCCAGGCCAGGCACCTCGGGCCGGCGGGCGGGCAGCAGGTGGCGCTGCACCTGGCGGGCGAGCTCGAGGCTCTGGCGCAGGGCCAGGCGGTCGCGGAGGTGGCCGGTCATGGTGTTGATCGCGTCGGAGAGCTGGGTGAACTCGGGCGACTGGTGCAGGGCGAGCGTGCCGTCGAGATCGCCGCCGTCGATCCGCCGCACGTGCTCGACCAGCCGCAACAGAGGCCGAACCGCCAGCCGACCCAGCAACGCGCCGGCCACCAGCGTCGCCGCCGTCAGGCCGCCCGCGATGGCCAGGCCCTCGTACCGTGCCCGCACGACGGAGCCCAGAAAATCCGCCTCGGGCGCCAGGGTCACCACGGTCCAGTAGAGCCCCGTCTCGTGCTCGAAGGGGCTGACCATGACCAGGTAGGGCTCACCGCGGACCCGCAGGCGGCCCTGGTACTCCCGGCCGCTGCCGCCGAAGCCCCCCGCCCGGGCCGAGACGAATCGGCTGGCGGCGGCGATGTCGGGCAGCTCGGCCCGCTCGGCGGGCAAACGCCGGCGGCGGGCGTCGACCATCGCCGTCAGCCGTGAGCAGCCGATCAGCCGGCCCTGGCGGTCGACGACGAACGACTGGCCCCGGTCGCTGAGCGGCAGCGTGCCCAGGAACTGCGAGATGTCCTCCAGCGTCAGCTGGGCCGTCAGCACGCCGGCCAGCGCCCCGTCGGGGCCGCGGTAGGGCTCGGCGTAGGCCAGCGAGAACGTCAGCGTGGAGCTGTCCTCGTTGACCCACTCGAAGGGCTCGCACCAGGTCCCCCGGCCCGCCCGGCTGGCGGTCTGGAAAGGGGCGAACTCGCGCGGGTCGATCTGGTAGTGACGGCTCCGATCGGCCTGGAGCTGGCCCGACGGGCCATAGGGCCGCTCCACCACGTCCCCCTCGCCGCGGTCGCTGTTGACGGCGAACCAGTAGGTCGGGTCGCCGGGGTAGCGGGCGATCCACACCTGCCGGCCATCGGCGCCGTCCCAGCTGATGCAGCTCAGCGCCGCAAACAGCCGGGCCTGCCCCAGCCATACCCGCTGCCATTGGGCCTGGGCGTCCAGGGGCAGGGCGCCCTCGTCCAGCAGGGCTGCGTTGAGACTCGTCACCTGCGGCGGCGCAGAGAGCATCTGCCCGAGCTGCTGGCCGATGCCCCGGTGGATGTCAGCGAAGCCCGCCAGGGCCAGCTCGCGCGAGGCCGATCGGCCGCGAACGAAGCTCACCGTGATCAGGGCGGCGCTGACCAGCAGCACCGGCCCGGCCAGCAGCAGCGGCGCCGTCAGGCGGGCGGGCAGACGCGTCAGAACCCTCGGCCACACCGGTCACCTCGCTTCCTGATACTCCGTATTATAAGCGCCGCCCCCCGCCCGACAGGCCCAGCCGGCCCCGCGGCTTGACAGGCCGGCCCGAGCCCCTATCATCATCTGCCCATGGACACGGCCGCGCCCATCCTCGAGGTCCAGCAGCTCACCCGGACGTTTCCCGGCGTGGTCGCCCTGTCGGGCGTGAGCCTGGCGCTGCGCGGGGGCGAGGTGCACGGCCTGGTCGGCGAGAACGGGGCGGGCAAGAGCACGCTGGTCAAGCTGCTGGCCGGCGTGCACACGCCCACGAGCGGGCAGATCCGGCTGGAGGGTCGGCCCGTCAGCATCCGCCACCCGGCCGGGGCCATGGAACTGGGCATCGCGATGGTCCACCAGGAGCTCAACCTGATACCCGAGCTGTCGGTGGCCGAGAACATCTTCCTGGGCCGGGAGATCCGCCGGCTGGGCCTGCTCCGCCGGGGCCGGATGCACGCCGAGGCCCGCCGGCTGCTCGAGCAGGTCGGCTGCCGCGTCCCGCCGGGCCGGGCCGTGGCCAGCCTGTCGATCGCCCAGCAGCAGATGGTCGAGATCGCCAAGGCCCTGAGCGTGCGCGCGCGCGTGCTGATCCTCGACGAGCCGACGGCCGTGCTGAGCGGGGCCGAGGTCGAGGGGCTTTTCGCCCTGATCGGGCGGCTGACGCAGCGCGGCGTGACGGTGCTGTACATCTCGCACATCCTGCCCGAGGTGCTGCGGCTCTGCGACCGCGTGACGGTGCTCCGCGATGGCCAGCTCGTGACCACGCTGGCGCGGGCCCAGCTGGGCCAGGGCCCCGCCGCCGAGACGAAGCTGGCCTCGCTGATGGTGGGTCGGCCGATGGCGGACCACTTCCCGCCCCGCCGGGCGCTGGCCGGGGACGCCCCCGTCCGCCTGGCCGTGGAGCACCTCTGGGCCGAGGGCGGCGTGGCCGACGTGAGCCTCTCCGTGCGGGCCGGCGAGATCGTGGGCCTGGCCGGCCTGGTCGGGGCGGGGCGCACCGAGTCGGCCGAGGCGCTGTTCGGCCTGCGCCGCCGGCTGGGCGGCCGCGTGACGCTCGACGGCAAGCCCTTCGCGCCCCGCTCGCCGCGCGAGGCGGCCGGGGCGGGCCTGGCCTACCTCAGCGAGGACCGCAAGGCCCGGGGCCTGCTGCTCGATCGCAGCCTGGAGGAAAACTTCACGCTGGCTTCGCTGAACCGGTTCGGCCGATGGCTGCTGAGGGGCCGACCGCTCCGCCGCGCCGCCGAGACCCAGGCCCGCGCGGTCGCCCTGCGGGCCCGCTCGCTCGACCAGAGCGCCCGCAGCCTCAGCGGCGGCAACCAGCAGAAGGTCTACCTGGGCCGTTGGCTGCTGACGAGCCCGGGCGTGCTGATCCTGGACGAGCCGACCCGCGGCGTCGACATCGGCGCCAAGGAGGAGATCTACCGCCTCATCGCCGAGCTGGCCGGGGGCGGCACGGCCTGTGTGGTCATCAGCTCGGAGATCAACGAGCTGCTGGGCCTGTGCCACCGCCTCGCCGTCATGCGCGGCGGGCGAACCGTCGCGACCCTGGGCCCCGGCGAGATGACCGAGCAGGCCGTCATGCACCACGCCGCCGGCGTGAGCGGGACCTGAGAGGAAAGAGGTCAATGCGTCAACGCGTAAGAGAGCCACGCCCTGGACGAAAGGGCCCAGCCGCGGCGGCAGTGTCTCTTTCATCGCAGTGACGCACTGACGCAGTGACGCGTTGACGCAGTGATGCGTGCCATGGATAGCCCTCCATCGGGGCACAACACCACGGGGCTTGCACAACTAACGAGGTGCCCCTTGACGCACAGAAGCGCCGAGATCGACCGCCCCGCACCGCCCGCCGCGCTGGAGTGGCTGGGCCGGCTTGGGCCGCTGGTGGCGTTGGCGGTGCTGGTGGCCCTGGTGGGCCTGCGCAATCCGCGGTTCCTGGCGCCGGCCAATTTGCTGAACATCCTGCACGCCTGGAGCTTCGTGGGCATCGTGGCGGTCGGGATGACCTTCGTGATCCTCCAGGGCGGCATCGACCTGTCGGTCGGGTCGCTGGTGGCCTTCGCGGGCGGGCTGGGCATCTGGCTGATGAACACGGTCATCGGGGCCGACGCCATCGCCCAGGCGGCCCAGGCAGCCCAGGCGGCCGGGCTCGAGCCGCCCCACTCGGCCATCCGGGTGGCCCTGGCGGGCCTGTTCGCTTCGGCCGGCTGGGCCGGCAGCGAGCCGGCCGGCGTGGCCCTGGCCCTGGCGGTCATCCTGCTGACGGGCCTGGCGGCGGGGCTGTTCAACGGCCTGCTGATCGCCAAGGGGCGGGTCGCGCCCTTCATCGCCACCTTGGGCGGCCTGGCGATCTACCGCTCGCTGGCCCAGGCCCTGGCCGACGGCGGGGAGTTCCGCTCGGCGAGCTTCGAGTGGTTCCCCCTCTTCGGCGGCGGCGGGCTGCCCCTGCCCCTGACCAACCCCTACGGCAAGCCGCTGGTGCTGGCCTGGCCGGTGATCGTGTTCTTCGTCGTCGCCGTGGCCGGGCACGTGCTGCTGCGGCACACGCGGTACGGGCGGTACGTCGTCGCCATCGGCGCCAACGAGCAGGCCGCCCGCTACTCGGCCATCCGCGTCGATCGCGTCCGCCTGGCCACCTACGCGCTCATCGGCGGTCTGACGGGCCTGGCCGCCCTGCTGGCGGCGAGCTGGACCAACTCGGTCGCCTCCGGGTCGGCCGGGCTGATGTGGGAGCTCGACGCCATCGCCGCCGTCGTCATCGGCGGCACCCGCATGAGCGGCGGCGCCGGTAGAGTCTGGGGCACCGTCGTGGGCCTGCTGATCCTCGGCGTCATCGGCAACATGCTCAACCTCCTGCAGGTGTCGCCCTACCTGCAGGGCCTGGTCAAGGGCCTGATCATCATCGCCGCCGTCCTGATGCAGCGGCTGGGACGGACCGACTGAGCCCGGTCCGCCCGGGCGGGCGGCGGGTTACACAGACAGACAATCTCTCTGCAAGGAAAGGGACAACCGATGCGGACCTGGCTGACTTTCGTGCTTGTGAGCGTGCTGGGCCTGGGGCTTCTTGGCTGCCAGGACGAGACGACCCCCGCCAACACCGCCGCCGGCGCCCGGCTGGCCCGGCCGCTGACGATCGGCGTGTCGATCCCCTCGGCCGACCACGGCTGGACGGCCGGCGTGGGCTACTGGGCCCGCGAGGCCATGAAAATGTACCCCGAGGTTAACTGGGTCTACGCGACGGCCGACACGCCCCACAAGCAGATCAGCGACGTCCGCGACATGATGACCCAGCAGAAGCTCGACGCCCTGGTGATCCTGGCGACCGAGTCGGCGCCGCTGACGCCGGTGGCCAAGGAGGTCCGGGCTAACGGCATCTACATCGTCAACGTCGACCGCGGCTTCGTCGAGGAGGGCATCGCCGACGTCTTCATCGAGGGCGACAACGAGGCCTTCGGGCGCAAGAGCGCCGAGTTCATCGTCGAGAAGCTCAACGGCCAGGGCCGGCTGGTGATCCTGCGCGGCATCCCGTGCACGGTCGACACGGACCGCTTCGAGGCGGCGATGGACGTCTTCCGCCGCCATCCCGGCATCGAGGTGCTCGGCACGCCCCAGCCGGCCTACTACAACCGCCAGAAGGGCCTGGAGGTCATGCAGGCGCAGCTGGCGCAGTTCGACGACATCGACGCGGTCTGGTGCCAGGACGACGACATCGCCCTGGGGGCCGAGCAGGCCATCCGCGGCGCCCAGCGGACCGACATCCAGTGGATCCTCGGCGGGGCCGGCATGAAGGAGATCGTCAAGCGCGTGATGGAGAAGGACCCCTTCATCCCCGCCGACATCACCTACCCGCCCAGCATGATCGCCGTCGGCATCCACATGGCCGTCAGCAACCTTCGCGACGGCCAGGCCGAGAAGGTCGGCCAATTCATGCCCCAGCACATCAAGCTCGACGTCGACCTGATCACGCCGGAGAACGCCGAGAAGTACTACTACCCCGACTCGACGTACTAAACGTCTGGCGGACGGGCGGGTGAGCCCAGAGATGCCGGAGGTATCCCCCGGAGGCGTGGCTCGCAGCCCCGAAGATGCCGGAGGTATCCCCCGGAGGGCGCGGTTCACAGCCCCGAAGGGGCGTGGTTCAGAGCCCCGAAGGGGCGCCAGTTTTTAGCCGGGGGCGTAAGCCCCCGGACCAGGCGTCCCCTAATGATCTGAGCCCCGAAGGGGCGGCAGTGCGGCACGCTGGGGCACGGCCTCCCTTTCGGGGCTCACGCGCAAAAGGGCCGGGCCAGACCGTCTTGCTCGCGGACCTGCGGGTGCGCTATGCCGGGTCAGGCTCGGCCCGGCCCGGTGCCAACGGATGGCAATCCGTGGGCTTGGGCAGAACCTTTGCTCAACCCGCAGGCGTGACGACACCAGAGACGGCCCGTTCCTGAGGGCAAGGAGAGCTACATGGACGGATTGACGGGGCTGTTGTACTCGCAGATCGGCTACGACGCCGAAGAGGCCAAGCGCATCATCGTCCGCTCGACGGATGAGCGTTTTCTGACCCACAGCGCGGTACTCGCGCTGCGGAGGCCTGACGGGTCCGAGGCCGTCCGCGCCCCGCTGGCCCCCTGGGGCGGCCTGTGGGGCTCGCACTGGTGGGTGGCTGAGCTGGGCGACTTCGCCGAGGCGGGCACCTACAGCGTGCACGTGCTCGACGGCGGGCAGGAACGGCTGGCCGGCGAGGGGCTGACCGTCGGCCCGCGGACGCTCTGGGCCCAGACGGCCCGGCTGGGGGCGATCGACATGCTCGAGCGCCGCGGGCGGCTGGCCAAGGCCAAGGTCGGCTGGCAGGACGCCGGGGCCATGTGGCAGGAGGCCAACTCCCACGCCTCCATGCTGGTGGGCCTGTGCGACGTGCTGCGGCTGGCGGGCGAGCGGCTCTCGGACGACGACCGGCGGCGCGTCGAGCGGCAGGTGATCAGCGGCGGCGACTACCTCGCCCGCTGCCAGGACAAAGCCGCCGAGCTGGGCCTCGGCGACGGGCCCATCTCCCACGACCTGCTGGGCCATGAGCAGGTCATCCTCGCCAGCGACGCCGCCAAGGCCGCCCTCGCCTGGGCCCAGGCCGCTTTGGCCCTCTCTGACGCCCACGCCGACAAGCGCTCCGAGTACATCGACCGATCCGAGCGGGCCCAGCGGTGGCTGGCGACCGACGCCCGGCCCGTCGGCGACCGGGGCTTCCACGCCCACGCCCACGGCCTGCCGGAGGGCTTCGTCGTGCCGGACGACCAGTTCCTCACCCACGACCTGCTGACGATGATGTGGGCCGCCTGCGAGCTCGCCCGCGCCGGTCGGCCCGCGTGGAAAGACCGCGCCGTCGAGCTGGCCGGGCAGATCCTCCGCCGCCAGGTGCCCCGCGGCTCGGCCGAGGACGGGCTGTTCGGCCACTTCTACAGCTTCCAGGCCGGGCCCGTCACCGACAAGGCCTGGAGCCACAACCTCGAGGGCAGCTTCGGCGCCGACGTGGGCGGCACGTTCCCGTTCTACCTCGTGGGGCTCATCGAGATGCTCCGCGACTGGCCCGACCACCCGCATGCGCCGCAGTGGCAGCAGGCCCTGAAGGACTTCGCCTACGGCTTCTTCCTGCCGGCGTGCCGGCGCAGCCCGTTCGGCATCATCCCGATGGGCACCTTCGGCGCCGAGGGGCTGTTGTGGTTCAGCGGCCTGTGGCACGGCATGAACGCCGTCTATGGCCTCTCGGCCGCCCAGGCGCTGGAGTTGGAGCGCCACTTCAGCGACGGGGCCTTCCGCGAGATCGCCATCGGCAACCTGCAGTGGATCGCGGGCCTGAACGCCGGCATCACGGCCTCGAGCCTCTTCGCCGCCCACATGTTCAGCATGGACGTGCCCGACGGCGTTGCCCTGCCCGCCAGCATGATGGTCGGCGTGGGCCGGCGGTGGGCGGGCAACTGGATGAACATCCGCGGCTCGATCTGCAACGGCTTCAGCACGGGCGACCAGTTCCGCTTCGACGTGCCCCCCCGCCGCGAAACCGACGGGCCTCACGCCTTCACCGATGAGGACTGGATCCCCCACACCGCCGGCTGGCTCAGCGGCATCGTGAGGCTATAGGCCTTCGCCGCGCCCAAGCCCGCCTGGGGCGTATGGAGTGCGGCGAGTCATCGCCGCTTTGGCTGGTTGACGCATAGGCCGGGTCGAACGCAGTGAGGCCCGGCAGGTCAGGCGCACGACGTACGGGCCTATAGCGTTTGTCGACTGCGTCTGCGGGTCGACATGGACGCTCGGCCCAAGCCCACGGAATGCCTTCCGTGGGCATCGGGGCGGGCCGTCCCCCGCGTGGCCCAGTGCACCCGCACGTCCGACGGGCAAACGGTCTAGCCAAAGCGGCGATTGCATCGCCGCACTCCATACGGCGCCCGCGCCCTTGGTCGCCATCGACCGGCACCCGGACCCTCCGCCACGGCTCCTGCCGGCGCCTTCGAAGACCCCGGGCAAGCCCGGGGCTATATAGGGACACACGGGGCCCCTGGCATCCATCGGTGGCGGGCGATGCCAGCCCCACTACACCGTCCAGCCAAGAATGACAGGCTCTGCAGCCAGCGCCCCAGTCAGAATCCGCCCTGAGGGGCCCGGCGAGGGCCTCTGCAGCCCCGTTCACGGGGCTTCGCCCGCGCAGCGGGTTCAGGCCCGGCCTTCTAGGCCGGGTACGCCAGAGCCCCCGGACTCCTTCTTCTCAGCCCGCTTCAGCGGGCTTACCCGCAGGGCGTCTGGTAAGCCCGCTGAAGCGGGCTGAGGCAAATATAAACAGGGGCGTTGGCCGTCCCCAGGGCTACAAAGCCCTGGGCTACACCCCGCTGCGCGGGGCGAAGGCCGGTGAACCGGCCTGAAGAGGACCTCTACAGTTGGGTGCATTCCGGCACGGTTCAGACCCATCATTCCAGTCTGGCCGGTCCACTACAAGGCTACGCCTGTTTCTTGGCGGCCCCGATGGCGGCGTCGTAGTCGGGCTCGTCGGTCATCTCGGGCACGATCTGGCGGTAGCGGACGACGCCGGCGGGGTCGATCACCCACACGGCCCGCGCCAGCAGGCGCAGCTCGCGGACGAGCACGCCGAAGTTCTTGCCGAACGACGCGTCGCGGTGGTCCGAGGCGGGCAGGATGTTGTCGGCGGCCTCGGCCTGGCACCAGCGCTTCTGGGCGAAGGGCAGGTCCATGCTCACCGTCACCACCTGGACGTTCTCCAGCTTGGCCGCCAGCTCGTTGAAACGCTTGGTCTCCGTCGAGCAGACGCTCGTGTCCAGCGAGGGCACCGACAGCAGGATCGTCGTCTTGCCCAGCAGGTCCTGGCGGGTGAGCGGTTCGAGGTCGGTCTTGAGGACGTTGAAGTCCGGCACGGGCTGGCCGGTCTCGAGGGGCTTGCCCTCGAGGGTCAGCGGCTGGCCCTTGAAGGTCACGGTATTGTGGCGCTCGGTCATGGTGGACTCCGTTTTCGCGGGCGGGGGTTCGCTCCCGGCCGTGCCAGGGGGTGGCCCGGCCCATCCGCCGGGCCGGCATGCCCAATTGTAGCGCCGTCGGCAAGGGGTGAGCGGAAATTGACTTAGCCTGCAGGCTGCAGACTGGAGGCAGTCCGGCTGGGGGGCAGGATGGAGCGCCTGCCCGTTGGGCGTGCGGGTAGGTTGTGTCCCGACAGGCGGGGCCCGCGGCGATGCCCACGGATGGCAATCCGTGGGCTTGGGTTGCAGAGGGCTTAGGAACCTGCGGGTGGTCAGTTGGCGAGGGGCTGGCGGTGCTGGCACTCGGTGAACGGGCCATGCCAGAAGCTCACGCTCGGCTCGCCGAAGCGCCAGCACAGGTGGCGTTCGCGGCCATCGACGCAGGCGGGGAAGTCGACCACGCCGGCCGACCAGTCGCGCAGGTCCACGCCGATCTCGGCCAGCTCGTCCGCGCAGGCCTGCAGGCGGTCCATCGCGTCGCACAGGTCCATCTGGACGGTCTCGGCCTGCTCGGGGCGGTCCTGCTGGCACAGCTGGAGCAGCTCCTGCAGGTCCAGCACCCGCTGGTAGTGGTGGCGGATGTCGGCGACGACCCGGCCCACGAGCACCAGCGAGCGGTTGGCCCGCTCGACGGTGAAGGGCTCGCGGTCCACCAGCTCGACGGCGTTGGGCTGACTCGACAGACGGCTGTTGGCACTCATGGCTCGACCCTTACGCAATGCCCCGCGCAGCCATCGGCCCCGAGGCCGACACCCAGGCGCGCTTCCCCACCTGGCCATTGTCCGGCCGGGCGAGGTCGCCGGGCGGACATGTCGTCTATCGGTCCGCGCGGGTGGCCGGCATTAGGGTGGGATGAACAAACCGCCCCCGGCCGCGGCCCGGGGCCATCGCGAACGGCCTCTGGCCTTTGGGGCGGCGTTGCGGTATCCTTAAGCGATTGTCAGGAAGGAATGGATTGCCATGGCACTACCCGTTGTCGCGATTGTGGGCCGGCCGAACGTGGGCAAGAGCAGCCTGCTGAACAGCCTGGTCGGGAAGATGATCTCCATCGTGGACGCCCAGGCCGGCGTGACCCGCGACCGCATCAGCGCCCCGCTGCCGGTCGGCGAGGGCTACGTCGAGATGGTCGATACGGGCGGCTTCGGCATCGAGGACCCCGACAAGCTCACCGAGCACGTCGAGACGCAGATCCGCTACGCCATGGTGACGGCCGAGCTGGTCCTGTTCGTCGTCGACGCCCTGACTGGACCGCTGCCGCTGGACGTGCGGGTCGCCGAGCTGCTCCGCCACCAGGCCAAGCCGGTGATCCTCGTGGCCAACAAGGCCGACAACGAGATGCTCGTCGGCCAGAGCCACGAGTTCCAGACGCTGGGCTTCGGCGAGCCGATGCCCGTCTCGTCGATCCACGGATTCGGGCGCACCGAGCTGATTGAGCGGATGGCCGAGGTGATGGGCGAGAAGGTCCAGCCCCACGCCGAGCCGGTGATGAAGCTGGCCATCGTCGGCAAGCGCAACGCCGGCAAGAGCACCTTCATCAACGCCCTGGCCGGCGAGCAGCGCGTCATCGTCAGCGAGACACCCGGCACGACCCGCGACAGCGTCGACGTCCGCTTCCGCATGGGCGAGCGGGAGTTCGTCGCCATCGACACCGCCGGCGTCCGCAAGATCGGCAAGATGCGGGACCTGGACTACTACGGCTACCACCGCGCCCAGCGCAGCATCCGCCGGGCCGACGTGGTGCTGCTGATGATCGACTCGACCCAGTCCATCGGCGTGGTCGACAAGCAGCTGGCCAGCTACATCGTCGAGCAGTTCAAGCCCGCGATCATCGTGGTCAACAAGTGGGACCTCGCCCAGGACCGGGCGGCCCAGGAGGACTACCGCGAGTACATCGACAAGGCCCTGCCCCACCTGGGCTACGCCCCGATCAGCTTTTCGACGGCCACCGAGGGCGTCAACATCCGCCAGACCGTCGACCTGGCCGAGCAGCTCTTCGAGCAGGCCGGCACCCGCGTGGGCACCGGCGAGCTCAACGCCGCCATGCGCGAGATCGTCGACCAGCGAGGCCCCAGCCACAAGGGCGGCACCAAGCGGCCCAAGCTCTATTACGTCACGCAGGTGGCCACCTGCCCGCCGACGATCGTCTGCTTCGTCAACACACTCGAGAGCTTCGACGCCGGCTACCAGCGATACCTCATGGGCCAGCTCCGCGCCCGCCTGCCCTTCCCCGAAGTGCCCATCCGCCTGCTGTTCCGCCCCCGCCGCTCGGCCGGCGAGGACAGGGAGTAGGCGGGGACACGTCAGGGCGTCAATGCGTCAATGCGTTAATGCGTTAATGCGTTAATGCGCTGGAAATTGTAGCGTCTGGGGGCCTTTGGACCTGCTGGCGTCTTCGGGTGCTTGGGGGAGTCTTTCCACGCCCACGCAATGCCTTGCGTGGGCTTCTCGTGCGGGGCTCGAGGGCGCCCCTGGTTCGCGCTGCTGGCGGCGCCTAGAATTGACATCGGGCCGCCGGGGGCGGTCCGGGGGCATGTTGATCGTAACCTGTCGAAATTAACGGAGCTTCTGACATGTGCAGAAGCTTGATTCCACCGCAGGGTCCCCCTAGAGTGGGGCCAGGCCGGGGGGACTATTCTACCGTCGGGGTGACGGACCGGCCCATTTTCTCGAAGGAGACTCTCATGCGCAGTCGCATCACACGGATCGGACTGGCCGCGGTCGTGGTTCTCGCCCTGGCCGGGGCGGCGCGGGCCCAGGACCAGGCCGCCGCCCTGGAGCAGATCCCGCCGGGGGTGGCGGCCTTCGTGGTCGTGGACAACCTCGCCCAGACCGGGGCCAGTCTCGACCAGTTCATCGCCGACGTCGGCCTGGGCCGGATGATGCCCGGCAGCGTCCTGAACGTCCTCAAGCAGCAGATGGGCATCCAGCAGGGGCTCGACGACCAGGGCAGCTTCGCCCTGGTGGTGCTCGACCCCTCGCGCTTCGGCTGGGGGGCGGCCGAGATGACCGGCCAGGCGCCCCCGCCCGGGCCCCTGCCGATCGTCCTGGTGATCCCCGCCAGCGACCCGGCGAGCCTCTTCGCCAACTTCGAGACGGCCCAGGAGGGGGACTACCTCCAGGTCATGCTCGACGGCGAGCCCTGGGTCGCCCAGGCCCGTCAGGGCATGACGGTGCTGGCGCCCCAGCCGCGGATGATCGAGACGCTCGCCGCCAGCGAGGAGTCCGTCACCGGCCAGATGCCCGAGCAGCACCTGGCCGTCATCCGCAAGGCCGGCCTGTCCGGCTACGCCGACATGCAGGTGCTGCAGGGGTTCATGCTGGCCAGCATCGACCAGGCCGAGCAGCAGATGGCCCAGATGGAGGAGGGCGGCTTCCTGCCGCCGCCGATGCTGGTGGTCATCCGCGCCTACCAGGCCCTGCTGCCGATGTACCGGGAGATCATCCCGCAGATGCAGGGCATCTCGCTGAACCTGGCCGTGACCCAGCCGGGGCTGGTGCTCCGCGAGTACGTGACGTACGTGCCCGATTCGGACCTGGGTCGGCTGATGGAGGCCATGGACGCCGAGGGCGCCGGCTTCAGCCATCTGCCCGACCTGAAGTACGTCCTGGCGATGGCCGCCAACTGGAGTTGGCCCGAGGATGAGCAGGCCGTCGGGCTGTGGGAGCAGATGGCCCGCGACTTCATGGTGCGCTTCCTGACGGCCATGGACGTGCCCGAGCAGCCCCGCCAGCAGGCCGTGGAGGCCTACCTGGCCCTGGCCACGCAGATGAGCCGCTACGAGATCTACGCCGGCGGCGCCGTCGAGGACGAGCCCGGCGTGTTCGGCCTGGCGACCGTGATGGAAGTGGAGGACCAGCAGGCGGCCCTGGAGCAGATCCGCAACCTGACCGAGTCGGTCTTCACCATGCTGCAGTCGATGCGGCCCGAGGTGGTGACGGCCGAGGAGCCGGCCGAGACCGCCGAGGATCGCCTGCGCCTGCAGTGGCAGGAGAGTTCCCAGGAGGTCGAGGGCGTGTCGGTGACGGCCGTCGTGCTGGAGGGGGCGAACCTCACCGAGGGCGACGCCGAGGAGATGGAGAAGCTGCGGACGATCCTCGGCGAGGAGCGGGCCGTGTTCTACGTCGCGCCGGTCGGCGAGAACCTGATCGTCGTGACCTACGGCGGCGGCCAGCCCTTCCTGGCCCAGGCCATTCGGGGCGCCCAGAGCGACGAGTCGGCCATCGAGCCGGGCCCGCAGGTCAACGCCGTCCTGGACGAGCTGCCCGGCGAGCCGATGTTCGTGGGCCTGTTCAGCGTGGCCAACCTCATCGACGTGATGAAGACCGGCATGCAGCAGGTCTCGCCGGAGCGCTACGAGTACCACCCGCTGGCCAACATCGAGTTTCAGGCGGACACCCCCCTGGCCATGGCGGCCGGCATCGAGGGCACGGGCGTCCACTACGTCGTCTTCGTGCCGACCGAGGTGGTGGGCGAGACCGTCCGCCTCTGGCAGCAGATGATGGCCGGCCCGCCGCAGCGGGAGCAGGAAGAGATTGAAGAGGTCGAGGAGGACGAGGAGTTCTAGACCCTCTGCCCGTTGCGCGTGCAGCCTGAGAAGGTGGGGCTGCGCTTCGCTGCGCCCCAGCCTACGGCGCGGGCCGTCTTCGTAGGCTGGGGCGCAGCCCCACCTTTGGGCTACTTCAGCTGGCTCATGAGGTTCTTGAGGTAGCCTTGGACGACCTTGGCCGGCAGCGGGTCCAGGGCGGGCTCGAGGACAGCGCCAGTGGCGAAGTCCTGGACGGCCTGTCGGCCCTGCCGGCCGAACTCGCTGAGCCGGCGGGCCTGCTGGTCGGCGCGGGCGAGCTGGCCCTGGGCCATGTCCAGGCAGTAGTTGACCACGAGGTGGTGCAGCTCATCGGCGCTGATGGAGGCCTTGTCCTTCTCGCTGAGGCGCGGGGCGACCTCGGTGCCGCCGGTCTCGCTGAGCAGGACGCTCTCGGTCTGCATCAGGCGGTCGATCTCCCGCTTGCGCTGCTGCTCGAACTCCTCGTCCAGCGGGGCCAGGGGCAGTTCGTCGGTCTCGCTGGGCGGGGCGGGCACGAAGTTGCTGCCCTCGCAGTGGGGACACTTGCCCCGCTTGCCGCCCGCCTCGTCGGGGGCCTGGATGAGCTGATGGCAATGTTCGCAGTGAAAGGTGATGGACATGGCTACTCTCCCAGGGCTTTGATGATTAGACGCTTGCGTCGCTGCCCGTCGAACTCCGCGTAGAAAATCTGCTGCCACGGGCCCAGGTCCAGCCGGCCCTGGGTAATCGGCACGATCACCTCGTGGTGGACCAGCAGGTTCTTAAGGTGGGCATCGCCGTTGGTCTCGCCGGTGCGGTGGTGGCGGTAGTCGGCCTTGAACGGCGCGAGGTCCTCGAGCCATTCGTCGATGTCCGCCAGCAGGCCGCTCTCGGCATCGTTGACGAAGACGCCGGCCGTGATGTGCATCGCGCTGACCAGGACGAATCCCTCGGCGATGCCGCTGTCGGCGACGACCCGGGCGACCTCGTCGGTGATGTTGACGTACTCGCGCTTGCGCTCGGTGTGGAACCAGAGATACTCGGTCTTGCTTTTCATCGGCGCCGCTCCAGCAGCCTCAGGACCCAGCCTGCCACCAGCAGCACCAGGCCGGCCAGCAGCAGCACGCGTCCCAGGGCCAGGATGAACCGCAGCAGCACGATCAACAGACCCACGCCCAGCAGCACCACCCCCACGGCCACCAGGCGGTTGGGCAGGCGCTGCCGGCGGACCCGGTCGATCCGCTGTTGCAGCCAGTCATGGTCTGGACGGTTGGTTCGCATGGCGTTCTGCCTGTACAATAGGCTTTTCGCGGCCGGCGAGCAAGAGGCTCAGCCCCCGCATTGCACGCAAGGAGTTGTGAATCCATGCGCCTTCTGGGCGAAACGATATCGCGCGAGGTCCTGCCGCGGGTCCGCCAGCCGGCCCAGTACTGCGGCCTGGAGATCAACCAGCGCTGCCCCGACGTGACCAGGGCCGAGGTGAGGGTGGCCCTGGCGTTTCCGGACGCCTACACCGTCGGCATCAGTCACGTGGGCTCGCAGGTGCTCTACACGCTGCTCAACGGCCTGGCGGGCGTGGCCTGCGACCGCAGCTACTGCCCCCTGCCCGACGCCGAGGGCGTCATGCGCGAGCGCGGCGTGCCGCTGTTCGCCTGGGAGAGCCGAGCCGCCCTGGCCGACTTCGACGTGGTGGGCTTCAGCGTCTCCTATGAGCTGCTGGGCACCAACGTGCTGACGATGCTCGACCTGGCCGGCATCCCGCTGCACTGGGCCGAGCGGGGCGAGGGCGACCCGATCGTCGTCGGCGGCGACGCCATGGCCGACAACCCCGAGCCGCTGGCGGACTTCTTCGACCTGTTCCTCGTCGGCGACGGCGAGGGGCCCCTGGCGGCCCTGGTCGAGCTGGTTCGGCGGATGAAACGCGCCGGCGCCACCCGGCAGGCCATGCTGCTCGAGGCCGCCCGGACGATTCCCGAGGCCTACGTCCCGCGCTACTGGCAGCCGCAGTGGAACGACGACGGTACGCTGGCGAGCCTGGAGCCCACCGGGCCCGAGCTGCCCCGCCAGGTGCAGCGGTCGTGCATCCCGCTGAGCGAGTCGCCGCCGCTGAGGGCCCCGCTCGTGCCGGCCGCTGAGGCCGTGTTCGACCGCATCAGCCTGGAGATCATGCGGGGCTGCCCCAACAGCTGCCGCTTCTGCCACGCCGGCTTCACCCGCAAGCCCATCCGCTGGCGGAGCGTCGACGAGCTGGTCGCCCTCGCCGAGCAGGCCGTCGCCAACACCGGCAGCCGCGAGATCAGCCTGCTGAGCCTCTCCAGCAGCGACTACCCGCAGCTGGGCGAGCTGATGCGCCGCATGAACGAGACCTTCGCCCCCCGCCAGATCAGCATCGCCATGCCGAGCCTCCGCGTCGACAAGCAGCTCGAGCACCTGCCCTGGCAGCTCAACCAGGTCCGCAAGGGCGGCCTGACGATCGCGGCCGAGGTCGGCTCCGACCGGCTGCGGCAGGCCATCGCCAAGCGCGTCACGCACGAGGACCTCGTCAACGGCGTGCGGGCCGCCTACGCCGCCGGCTGGAAGAGCGTCAAGGTCTACTTCATGGCGGGCTTCCCCGGCGAGACGGACGCCGATGTGGACTCCATCGTCGCGCTGTGCCGGCGGATCTCGCTGGCCCGGCGCGAGGTGGACGGGCACCCCGGTGCGGTGACGGCCTCGGTGAGCTGGCTGGTGCCCAAGCCGCACACGCCGCTGCAGTGGGCGGCCCGGCCCGAGCCGGGCTACTTCCACCGCGTGCGGATCCGCCTGCGCGAGCTGGCCAAGCGCTCGCCGGTGAACGTCAAGTGCCACCACGTCGAGCGCAGCACCCTCGAGGCCGCCATCGCCCGCGGCGACCGGCGGATCGGCCTGGCCATCGAGGCCGCCTGGCGGGCGGGCGCCCGCTTCGACGGCTGGGACGAGCACTTCCGCTTCGACCTCTGGCGGCAGGCCTTCGCCGAGGCCGGCCTGGACATGGAGTGGTACGCCGCCCGCCCCCGCGGCCTCGACGAAGTGCTGCCCTGGGACCCCATCGCCTCGGGCCGACCCAAGGCCGCCCTCGCCGAACAGTGGCACGAGTACCACCGCGTCCTCGAAGAGACCCCCGAGCAACCGTAGTCCGACGGTACCCGGGACCTCTTACCCAAGCCCACGGAATGCTTTCCGTGGGCATCGTGGGCGGAGCGTCCAATCTCTCCATACCCCAGGGCATGCCCCTGGGTCCGCGTAGAAGAAGCGAAACGGGTGGGGCGCCTTCGGGCAGCCCGACCGAGACCCCCACGGATTGCGCGACTCACTGCGTTCGCCGCTGCATCCGTGGGCTTGGAGAGGCGGGCGCGGGGCGCCGCCGGTTGCCCCGCGGGGGGCGGTTCGCTACAGTGGGCGGTCTATGGCACGCAAATTACGACACGACGGGCGCGGGGCGAACGAGCTGCGGGCGGTGGCGATCGAGCCGAACTTCATTCCCTCGGCCTCGGGCAGCTGCCTGATCCGCTTCGGCGACACGCGGGTGATCTGCACCGCCAGCCTGAGCGACCGGGTGCCCGACTGGATGGTCGGCAAGGGCCGCGGCTGGGTGACGGCCGAGTACGGCATGCTGCCCGCCAGCACGGGCCAACGCAAGAGCCGCCCCCTGCTCAAGCCCGACAGCCGGGGCGTCGAGATCCAGCGGCTCATCGGGCGGGTGCTGCGCAACGTGGTTCGCCTGGACAAGCTCGGCGAGCACACGCTGTACCTCGACTGCGACGTGATCCAGGCCGACGGCGGC
>JAWLCG010000064.1:0-17875 GCA_041687295.1 Phycisphaerae bacterium
AGGCGCATCAGCCAACGCCGGGGCCAGCCAAAGCGGCGACGCTGTCGCCGCACTCCATACTGCGCCGCCTGAGTCGTCACCGGGGCGGCCACCGACGAGGCGGCGCGCCGGGGGCCAGTCTCGTAGGGCGGGTCCAGGCCCGCCGTTGATGGCGCCGGGCGTTCTCAGCGCAAGCAAGCGGGCGACCCGTCGCTGCGGGCCGCCCGCGTCTGGAGGTAGTCGCGGTTGAAGGCCGATACGCCAGTTTACCGCCGACGGCGGAGCAGCAGGCCGCCCAGGGCGAGCAGCCCCAGCGAGGCCGGCTCGGGCACGACGGTGGCGTTCACCTCGAACTTGGCGATGTTGAACACCGCGTTCATGTTGCTGTCGTGGCCGTTCTGCTGCATCAGCAGGCCGGCGGCCTGGATGTCGGTGAAGTTCTGCGGCGAGAAGCTCGTCGGCAAAAAGCCCAGCGACTGGTCCCAGACGGCCCAGTTGCCGTCGTTGTCGTCGCTGGCGAAGGTCATCGTCTCGGTGCTGCTCTCGGCGAAGTTGAAGGTCTGCTCGGAGACGTAGTACACGCCGGCGTCCTTGACGATGAACCGCCCGACCTCCAGCCGATAGCTGGCGTTGTCGGTGACCGACAGGCTGCTGGTGGAGTCGAAGATCACCGGGCTGCTGTCGCCGCCGTTGAGGAAGTCGCCCTTCATCCAGGCCACGGCCACCTGGAAGGTGCCGTGGGCGTCGGGGAGGTTGGCCGACTGGCCGCGGTAGAAGTCCGCGCCCGTGCTGTTGCCGCGGATGATGTGCTTCATGAACAGACTGCTGACCGTCTGGAAGTAGTCGATGTCGTTCGTCGCCGTCGCCCGCAGGCCGCCGTAGATCGGCTGGCCGAGGTAGGCTGCATTGAACGCGATGGGGGTAGTCTCGTTGAAGGCGGCCAGGGCCTCCTGGTCATCGGCAAAGCCGTCGCCGTCGAAGTCGCCCACGCTGTAGGTGTACGAAGGCGTGACCGCGCTGTTGTTGCCGAGGTAGTCCACCCCGCCAAAGTCGACCACCAAGGCCGCCTGCGCCGTCAGCGAAAGAGCCGCCAGAACTGCCAGAATCCCCGCAATACGCATCGGTGTCTCCTCCCTTTCTGTTGGCGTCAGACCCCAGATGAGCCTGCGCACCATAGATTTGCGAACAGCCACGTGGCCCAGAAGTGCATCGGCGGACCACGTCTGTACCCTGATGCTACCCTCCATCACCATATCCGTCAACCTGCAAAACCGTTTTCTGGCCGGCAGGGAGGCGAGAAGACCCCGGGCAAGCCCGGGGCTATATACGGAATGCAACCCATAGAGGGGTCAGCCTCTTACGATCGAAAATCGACAATCAAAAATCAAAAATCGCTACAGGTGTCTCTTGAGGAACGCCAGGATCTCGTGGCGGAACTCGTCGGTCTCCATGTGGCCGATGTCTCGGCGGACCATGCGCCAGTTGTCGGCGGCGCCGGCGTCGGCGTAGGCGGCCTGCAGGGCCAGGTCGATGCGGTCCAGGCCGGCCGGCGGGGTCAGGCTGTCGAAGTTGCCGTTGAGGCTCAGGTGGGGCCTCGGGCAGATCAGCTCGTTGATCTGGGCGGTGGTGAAGTGCTCCAGCAGGCTCGGCACGTAGTAGTAGATGCCGTGGCCGCCCAGGCCGCGGGCGTCGATCAGGGCGTGGAAGTCGGTCATGCAGCAGATGTCGAAGACGCACTTGATCCGCGGGTCCAGTGCCGCCAGCCACCAGGCCAGCGTCGAGCCCATCGACAGGCCGCCGGTGGCGATGCGGGCGGGGTCCACGTCGTCGCGCCCCACGAGGTAGTCGACGCTACGGACGGCGTCGAACATCATCAGGCCCCAGAGGACCTGGCCCTTCCAGAGCAGCTCGGCGAACAGGTCGTGCTCCCGCCGGCCGCGGCGCTGGCCGAAGTTCCAGCAGTCGATGCACAGGGCGTTGACGTGCATGGACGCCATCGCTTCAGCGTAAGGCGGGTTGGCGATGTAGCGGGCGCCGTTGACCAGTTCGAGCTTGCCGACGTCGTAGAACCCCCCGTGGGCGTGGTGGTACAGCAGCGTCGGCAGCGGCCCGCGGGCACCGCGGGGGCGGGTGAAGCAGGCCGGCACCGGCTCGAGGCCATTGAGCTCCAGCACCAGCGTCTCCAGGATGTAGTGCTCGGTGAGTCGGCGGTCCAGCAGCGTGGCGGTGACGGGTTGGCTGCGGTCGGGCAGTCGGCCCAGCAGGCCCCAGAGCTCCTGGCGGCGGGTCTCGGCAGTCATGACGGGTCTCCCACAGAGGTATGGCCGGATTATGCCCCGCGGCGGATCGGGCGGCAAGCGTCCTGCCGGGCGAGCGGTTAAGATTCCGTTAAGCGGCGCTAAGATATTTACGCGACCTGAATGCACCGGTATGCTAAGCGGCCCCCAAGTTAGAAGTGAGGCTGCCAGAGCATGGACACGAACCCCGACATCACCGACGCGATGGAATCTCCCCTCCACCGGCCGCCGCGGGGCCAGCGGTGGTCCGGCTGGATGCACGGTCTGCTGGCCGTGGGGATGCTGTACGTCTTCGTTTCGGCGATCAACCTGATGGGCCATGGGCTCAAGATCGCCGCCAAAGACCCCGAGGCCCAGGCCTTCCTGCACGATCAGGTCTTCAGCTTCGCCGAGAACCCCATCTCGGGCCTGTGCCTGGGCGTGCTGATCACGGCCATCGTGCAGTCGTCGAGCTTCACCACGAGCTTTCTGGTGGGCCTGGTGGCGGCGGGGCAGATCAGCCTGGGCGACGCCATCCCCTTCATCATGGGCGCCAACATCGGCACCAGCGTGACGAACATGCTGGTGTCCATGGGCCACATCCGCCGCCGACGCGAGTTCCGCCGCGCCCTGGCCGGGGCGACGGTGCACGACTTTTTCAACCTCTGCACGGTGGTGGTGCTGTTCCCGCTGGAGTACATCTTCGGCATCCTCAGCCGGCCGGCGGACGCCTTCGCCGACTGGCTGGAGCGGGCCCACTGGATCGAGCCGGCCGATCCCAGCGGGTTCAACCTGGTCAAGACGCTCATCAAGCCCTTCACCGCCAGTGCCGATTGGATATTCCAGGACTGGCTGAACCTCTCGAGGCCCTGGGCGGGCGGGCTGATTGCGATTGTCGGCGTGGTGCTGCTGTTCGTGTCGCTGGCGCTGCTGGTCAAGGGCCTGCGCGGGCTGCTGCTGGACCGCCTGAGCCGCGTCTTCAGCCGGGTGCTGTTCCGCAACGCGGCCACGGGCTTCGTGGTGGGTATCATCCTGACGGTGATGGTGCAGAGCTCGTCGGTGACGACGTCGCTGGTGGTCCCGCTGATCGGGGCGGGCGTGCTTCGGCTACGGCAGATCTTCCCGTATACGCTGGGCGCGAACGTCGGGACGACGGTGACGGCCCTGCTGGCGGCCCTGGCGGCGGCGGGGGCGGCCAGCAGCCCGGAGGAGGCGACCATGGCGGCGGCGGGCCTGGCGGCGGCGGCGGCACATCTGCTGTTCAACTGCATGGGCACGGCCATCTTCTGGCCCCTGAAGATCGTGCCGATCTCGATGGCCAAGGGCTTCGCCCGCGTGGCTGTGCGACGCCGCCCGCTGGTGTTCGTCTTCGTGCTGGGCGTGTTTTTCGTGATCCCGATCGTGACGATCCTGATAGTAAACCTCTGGCGGTAAGCCCGCCCGAGCCATGGGAGAGAAGGCATGTTCCGAGAGATCTTTGACGCCCTGAAGCGGCGCGACCGGATCGCCGATCTGGTCGGCGAGCTGATGGAGATGCTCGACCTGGGCCTGTGGATGTTCACCCACGCCTGCGACGCCGCCCAGCGCAAGGTGGACGACGGGGACGTCGCCGAGGAGCTCTACCAGAAGGACCAGCGGATCAACCGCCTGGAGCGGCACGTCCGCGAGCAGCTCGTCGTGCACCTGGTCACCGGACACCAGCAGGACGCCGGGACCTGCCTGGTCCTGATGAGCCTGATCAAGGACGCCGAGAGGATCGGCGACTACTGCAAGAACATCTTCGAGATCGGCCGGGCCTACCGCGGCGAGTACCGCCGCCACGACCTCGTCGGTGTGCTCAACGACGTGCAGGCCAGCATCGACGCGCTGTTCCCGCGGGTGAAGGAGGCCTTCCTCAAGGGCCAGAAGAAGGCCGCCTCCGCCGCCGTCGAGGACAGCCGCGACCAGCGGAAAAAGTGCGACACCATCCTTCAGCAGCTGCTGGCGCCGGGCGGCGAGACGGCCCCCGACGAGGCCGTCGCCCTGGCCATGCGGGCCCGCTACTATAAGCGCGTCGCCGCTCACCTGGGCAACATCGCCACCAGCGTCAACAACCCCGTGCCCGAGCTGGACTACCGCGGCAAGAAGCCCCTCGACGAGCCCGAACCGCTCCAGTAGGTTCGTCGGAACACCCCCGTCGCGCCGTCCTCTCCACGCCTACGCAATGCTCTGCGTGGGCTTCTCGTCCGGGGCGCTCGGGGGCGGCTCGACGCCATCGCTGCCGGGCCTCGCTCCGCTCGACCCGGCCTACGAAGACCCCGGCAAGCCCGGGGCTATAGGGAGGCCTACGGCAGGAACTGTTTGCGTTTGAGCTTCTGGGGCAGGTAGGTGTCGGCCACGAAGCTCAGGCCGTGCTTGGCCAGGGCCTGCTGCTCGACGCGTTGGCCCATCTCGAGCAGCTGGGTGACGGCCTTCTGCCAGCTCCTGTAATGGCGGATGAACGGATCGTTCTTCAGCGCGTCACGGGCCCGCTTGATGTCGACTTCCTTGAGGGCGTGGGTGGGCAGGTCGTAGTCCAGGATGTCCTGCGGCGTGACGCCGAGGTACTGGGCCTGGGGCACGCAGAAGAACTCGTTGAGGTGGGCTGCGTTGCCCGAGCCGACCTTCAGCGTGCGGTAGATGTTGAAGTAGCCGTAGGGGTCCCCGTCGGTGAAGACGTAGACGGGCAGGCCCTTCTCGTCGGCCAGCCGACGGATGAACCGCCGGCACGCCCGGCTGGGCACGCCGCCCATGTTGACCAGGATGCAGCGGTGCTTGTCGGCGAAGCCCTCCTCCTGCAGCCTCTCGAACATGCCCTTGGTCTCGATGGCCAGGATGAAGGCGGCCTGCGTCTCGAAGCCCAGCTCCTCGACCACCGTGGGCACGCTGTAGGCCCCCGAGCCGAAGCGGGCGCAGTCGATCCGCAGCGGCTCGCCCGTCCGGCGGTCGCGGTCGATGACGATCAGGGCGCCGGCCACGTCGCCGCCGTGCTCGTCGGCGCGGAAGTGCAGCTGCTCGCGGTTGACCCCGAGCATCGCCTCGACGTCGTCCATGACCGTGTCGGACTCCTCCTGCGAGCCGAAGGCGGCCTCCTGCCAGTTGTAGGCCTGGTAGTAGGCCTCTCGCTTGGTCGAGTGGCGGGCCGTGGTGATCAGGTCCTTGCTCATCGCCAGCATCCGCAGCGTCTGGGCGAAGGTCTTGACGGTGTTGACCGTCAGCGTGCGGACCTTGTTCTTGCCGGTCATCTTGAGGTAGCCCTCGCTGGGCCGATAGCGGACGTTGGCGAGGTTGCGGACGGGGAAGCGCAGGTCGGGCTTCTGGCCGCGGTTGATCCGCTCGAGCACCACCTGGGCCTGGTCGTCGATCTTGCCGGGGACGTTGCTCATGGAGACTCCTGTGCAGTTCGTAGAGTGTTAGGATACCGTGCGGGGCGGGCGCCCGCAAGGGGCCAGTCGTGGGTGGCCTCCATATAGCCCCGTGCATGCCCGGGGTCTTCGAAGAAGGAACAGCGAAGACATGGGCCACAAAGGCGCAGAGGACACAGAGAGAAGAAACGCAGAGATTTGCTGAGACTCGGTATATAGCCCCGGGCTTGCCCGGGGTCTTCAGCGGGGCGGGGCGGTGGACCGAGGGGGCGTCGGGACTTGACTATCGGGGCGCCCGGACCCGACCCCCACGGATTGCATCCGTGGGCTTGGAGAAAGGGGCGGTCTGGTGTGAGGGATCCTTCGTTGCAGTACCCGATCCTTTTCGCTTGCCCGGGGGGGGGGCTTGCAGGGATACTCTGGGAGGACGGCGTGGGTGACGGCCCGTTGGGGGCTGTCCGGTCGTCGCGTCGGTCAAGCAGGGCCCCCGGGCCCGGAAGGAGTCGAGCATGCGCTTCATCGGGAACAACCACGCCATTCACTTCGGGGGCGTCACCTTCGTCAACCGGGTGACGCTCGTCCAGTACGTCCTGGAAGCGATGGCCAAGGCCGGCAAGAGCACCAGCGAGCAGCAGGACATGGCCCAGCTCATCGCCCAGGTGGTTGACCAGATGGAAGAGGAGCTCCGCGACGAGCTTCGCCAGAAGCACTACCACGCCGATCTGCACATGCCCAAGACCGCTTAGGCCAACTCGCCGGCGGTCGTTCACGTTCTTGGGCCGGCGCGGTCGGCCCCGTCGCGTCATTTCGGGCCTTCGGGCCCTGCGGGCTTGGGTTCTGCGCAGACGGCCCGTCCCAAGTGGTGTGGCCAGGGGAAGCTGGGCAGATTGTGCGGTCTGGGGAAGGGACGGTCGCGTCAAAGCGTGAGTCCTGGCCGTTTTTGGTTGCAAGTCCTTGGCCCCTGAGTAGACTAGCGACGGCCGGTGCCGGGCAGCCGCCCGCCCGCGGGGACTACACGTATGGCCACGGTAACGTACGACAACCGCAGTCTGCTCCTGGATGGCCGGCGGATCTGGCTGGTCAGTGGGGCTATTCATTACTTCCGCACACCAGCGGCCTTATGGCGCGACCGCCTGCTCAAGGCCCGCCGGGGCGGCCTGAACTGCATCGAGACCTACGTCGCCTGGAACGTCCACGAGCCCCGCGAGGGCCAGTGGGACTTCTCCGGCGACCACGACGTCGTCGAGTTCATCCGCCAGGCCGGCGACCTGGGGATGTACGTCATCGTCCGCCCGGGCCCGTACATCTGCTCGGAGTGGGACTTCGGCGGCCTGCCCGCCTGGCTGGCGGCCAAGAGCGGCCTGCAGGTCCGCTCGGCCAACGCCGCCTTTACCCACTACTACGGCAAGTACTTCCGTCAGATCCTCCCTCGTCTGGCCGAGCTGCAGGTCACCCGCGGCGGCAACGTCATCGCCATCCAGAACGAGAACGAGTACTTCATGACCACCATGCCCGACCGGCAGGAGTACCTGGGCTTCATCACCCAGATGTTCCGCCGGGCGGGTTTCGACGTGCCGATCCTCACCTGCAACGGGTGCAGCGAGCCGATGGTCGAGGACGCCATCGAGTGCTACAACGGCTGGGACGGCCACGTCGCCAACCTCCGCCGTCTCAAGAACCTCCAGCCCGAGGCGCCGCTGATCTCCACGGAGTTCTGGATCGGCAACTTCGACTGGTGGACCAGCGAGCACCACACCCACCCTGCCCGCGAGACGGCCCGGCGGGCCCTGGAGATGCTCGGCGCCGGCGCCCAGACCAACTACTACATGTACCACGGCGGGACGAACTTCGGCTTCTGGGGCGGGCGCAGCGTCCCCACCGACGCCGCCTACATGACCACCAGCTACGACTACGACGCCCCCATCGCCGAGGGCGGCGGCCTGACCGACAAGTACTACGCCCTGCGCCTGGTCAACGTCATGGCCAGTCGGTTCGGCGAGGTCCTCGGCGCCACGCTGCCGCTGGACAGCGGCGTGCCGGCGGCCGGGTCGGCGACGCTGTCGGTGGCCGGTGCCCGCGGGCGGGTGACCGTCGTGACCAACAACGGCGACGAGACGATCACCCGCGTGCCGGTCGTCCTGCACGATGGCCGAACGCTCGAGGCCGACCTGTCGCACTTCGGCGCGGTGGCCCTGTTCAGCGAGACCGCCCTGACCGACCGCCACACGCTGGACTACTGCAACCTCATGCCGCTGGGGATCTTCCGCGAGAAGGTGCTGGTGCTCCACGGCCCGCCGGGCCAGGCGGGCGTCCTGAGCCTCAACGGCAAGGAGATCCGCCTGACGGTGCCCAAGACCCAGACCCTCGAGCTGCACGAGGCGCAGGGCCTGAGCCTGCTGGTGATGCCCAGCGTCCTGGCCGAGCGGTGCTGGTCGGTCGACGATCACCTGTTCATCGGGCCGGACTTCGTGGGCGAGACGGTCGACGAGATCGTCCCGCACCCGGGCCGGCGGCAGCATTGGGTGGTCAACCTCGAGGGCAAGGTGAGCCTGCGCAAGGTGAGCGGCCCGGCCACGGCCCGCACGCCGGCGGTGCCGAGGATGACCGCTTTCCGCCACCTCGCCAGCGCCCCCGAGCCGATGGGCGAGGCCCTGGAGTGGCAGCGGCTCGACCGCCCGCGCGACCTGGCCGCCCTGGGCGTGGAGTACGGCTACGGCTGGTACCAGACGCGCCTGGAGTTCCCGCGCCCGATCCGCAAGTACCTCTACCTGCCCCAGGGCGGCGATCGGCTGACGCTGTGGCTCAACGGCAAGCGGGTGGGCACCTGGGGCCGGGGCGACGGCGCTTCGCGCGACCCGATCTCCGTCCAGATGGCCAAGGGCACCAACACGCTGACACTGCTGGCGGACAACCTCGGGCGGTTCTGCTTCGGCTTCGAACTCGGCGAGCACAAGGGCCTCTGGGGCGACGTCTACAGCGCCCTGCCGGTCAAGCCGCGAACCTGGAAGGTCCGCCCGGGCACCGAGAAGGACTTCGCCCGCCGCCTCGTGCCCCGCAGCCAGCTGTACATCCTCAACGAGTTGAAGCAGCAGGGCTTCAGCGTCTGCGAGACCAGCGTCCGCCTGGGCAGCCCCGTGCCGGTGCACCTGCAGTTCGCGGGCCTGGGCCGGCGGACGGTCGCGGTGTTGTGCAACGATCGGCTGGCGGGGTTCTTCCCCGCCGTCAACGGCGGCTTCGGCGAGGCGATGCTCACCAGCGAGGTCCAGGCCGGCTCGAACACGCTTCGGCTGCTGGTGTGGGGCGACGAGGCCCCGAGCAAGACCGCCCTGAACGGCGTGAAGCTCTTCCGCCTGGAGGAGGACCTCACCGGCGGGCGCAAGTGGGGCTTCCGCCCGCTGAGCCTGCCGGCGATGCCCGTCGAGGTGCCCCCGGGCGCCCCGGCCTGGTTCGAGGCGAGCTTCCCCGCCCCGCCCGACGACGCGCCGCCGCTGTTCGTCCGCATTGACGGTGCCCGCAAGGGCCAGATCTACCTCAACGGCCATAACGTCGGGCGCTTCTGGACCGTCGGCCCGCAGGAACTCTACTACCTGCCCGCAGGCTGGCTGGAAGAGACCAACACACTGACGATCCTCGACGAGCAGGGCCTGAGCCCCGAAGGCTCCAAGCTCGAGTTCCGCCCCCAGGGACCCTTCGGCCCGTAGGGGACTGCCCAGCCAGGAATGCTGAATTCCGCCTCTGCGGTTCTGCCAGCTCACGATTGATCGCCTCGGCGTCCCCAGGCCGGACCGGCCGGTTCGGAGCCCCGAAGGGGCGGCAGTGTTTAGCCGGGGGCGTAAGCCCCCGGTCAGGCGGATGTTAAGGATTGAGCCCCGAAGGGGCGGCAGTGCGGCACGGTGCGGCACTGCCGCCCCTTCGGGGCTCTGTAAATTGGGGGACGCCTGTTCCGGGGGCTCACGCCCCCGGCTAAACACTGCCGCCCCTCCGGGGCTCCGATCCACGTTCCTCCGGGGCTCCAACCCGCGTCCCTTTGAGGCTCCAACCCACGCTCCTTCGGGGCTCCGATCCGCGTCCTTTCGGGGCTCCGATCCACGCTCCTTCGGGGCTCCGACCCGCGTCCCTCCGGGGCTCCGGATTCCCCGGCCGGTCGTTCGTGGCCGGTCTAGCCTTTCGAGCCGGTCAGCAGGAGGCTGCGGGTGAAGTAGCGTTGGCCGATGAGGAACAGGACGATCAGGGGGACTGTGGCGACGACGCTGGCGGCCATCAGGAGGTTGACGTACGTGCCGCCCTCCATCGACTGGTACATCCGCAGGCCGAGGCTGACGGGGTAGCGGCGGAAGTCGCTCAGGTAGATCAGCGGGGCCATGAACTCCTGCCAGTGGGCCACGAAGCTCATCAGGCCCACGGTGATCAGGACGGGCTTGCTCAGCGGCAGGAAGACCCGCCAGTAGAGGCCCCACTCGCTGGCGCCGTCGAGTCGGGCGGCCTCTTCCAGCTCGACGGGGATCGCGCGGAAGAACTGGCGGAACAGGAAGACGAAGAAGGCGGCCCCGCCCAGCCAGCTCGGCACGATCAGCGGCTTGTAGGTGTTGACCCAGTCCAGGGCCCCGAAGATGAGGAACTGCGGCAGCACCAGCAGGCCGGCCGGCAGCATCATGCCCGCCAGCAGCAGGCCGAAGCACAGGTCGCGCCCGGGCCAGCGGAGCCGTGCGAAGGCGTAGCCGGCCATCGAGCCGGTGAGAAGTTGGCCGGCGACGCTGGCCAGGGCGATGATCAGCGTGTTGAGCACGAAGCGCCCGAAGGGCAGCTTGGCCAGAGCGGCGGGGTAGTTCTGCCACTGCGGGTCGGCCACGCCCAACTCGGGCGGGAAGGCGTAGACGCCGCCGAGCGGCTTAAGGCTGGCTGAGAGGCTCCAGATGAAGGGCATCAGGAAGATGGCCGACAGGCCCGCCAGCACCGCCCAGGCCAGCACGCCCGAGCCTCGTCGGGCCAGCCGGGCCAGCCGGGGGTTCACGGGCCGGGCTGGCCGATGGGGCCGACGCAGCGCCAGGCGCAGCCGATCCCATCGGTCGGCCAGCCGATCGCCGAGGGCGGCCAGCCGCCGCCGCAGCGGGGCCCAGAGCCCTCGCACGAGTCGCCGTAGCGGCTCCAGGGCCCTTGCCCACGGCCAGGCCGAGCCTCCGGGGGCGGCCTGGGCCTCGTAGTACACCCAGTGGCGGCTCGTCCACAGCAGCAGGAGCGTCAGGACCAGGATGATGCCCAGCAGGATCCACGCCAGGGCCGACGCGTAGCCGAAGCGCCCGAAGTTGAAGGCTTCGTAGTAGATCTGCATCACGACCATCAGCAGGGCGTTGTCCTGGCGCCGGCTGTAGAGCAGGAACGGGGCGGTGAAGATCTGCAGGGCGCCGATGGTGCCCATGATGAGGTTGAACAGCAGGGCCGGGGAGATCTGCGGCAGCGTGACATGCCAGAACTGCCGCCATCGGCCCGCCCCGTCGACGCGGGCGGCCTCGTAGAGGTGCTCGGGCACGTTCTGCAGTGCGGCCAGGAAGATCAGCATCGCCCCGCCGCAGCCCCACAGGCTCATCAGGATCAGGGCGGGCTTGGCCCCGGCGGGGCTCTGCAGCCAGCCCAGCACCGGGTGGGCGCCGATGTCCACCCCCAGGCCGCGCAGGGCCGAGTTGAGCAGCCCCAGCTCCGGGTGGAACACCCACTGCCACATCATGACGGTGGCCACGCCGGCGACCACGTGGGGCAGGTAGAACACCGTGCGGAACAGCCCCAGGCCCGGCAGGCGGCGGTTGAGCAGCAGCGCCAGGCCCAGCCCCGCCGCCAGGCCCAGCGGCACGGACAGGGCGGCATAGATCAGCGTGTTGACCAGCGACTTCTTGAAGAACGTCGCCTGCAGGTCGTCGCTGAAGGCGTGGCGATAATTGTCCAGGCCCACGAACTCCATGCCGCCCAGGCCGCCCACGCCGTCCCAGTCGGTCAGGCTCATCACGCCGCTGAACAGCAGCGGACCGACCACCAGGATCGCCAGGCCCAGCAGGTAGGGTCCCGCGAACAGATACCCGGTGCGATAGCGCCCCCAGAATGTTTTGATCGCACCTGCGTCACTCATCGGGCCGCCTCCGGGTTCGCGGGCGGGGCGTCGGGCCAGCGGATGGGGAAGAGGTTGCGCTGCTGGATCTCGCGGGCCATGCGGGCGAGGGTCTGCTCGGGCGTCGCGTCGCCGGGGGCCAGGTCGCCCAGGGCGTTGGCGAGCACCTCGTCCATCTCGTCCCAGTACAGCGTGATGGGCTGGAATCGGCTGAAGGCGAGAGCCTCGACGAACCTTCCGGTTCGGTTGGCCGGCCCGGCCAAGCGCAGGGCCTCCAGGCCGTCCCGGCGGGCGGGCAGGCTCCGCTGCCAGTGGGCATAGATGCGGGAGGCCTCATCCGAAGCCAGGAACCGCGCGAAGCGGTAGGCCTGGGCCGCCCGTTGCGGGTCCCGGCCCAGTCGGCCGGCCAGGCCCACGCCGTCCCAGGTCACGCGCGTGCCGCGATTGCCCGAGGGCGAGACGGGCGGCAGCAGCACGCCGTAGTCCATGGCGGTCTCGTTGAGCAGCGGCAGCATCCACGGGCCCTGCGAGACCATCGCCACCCGCCCGGTCTGGAAGGCGACGCTCTGGTTCATCGGCCCGAGGTCGGCGCCCATGGGCACGGCCCCGCGGGCCTGCAGGTCGTACCACAGCTGCAGCGAGGCCAGGGCCTCGGGCCCGGTGAAGACGTAGGCGCTCAGGTCGTCGCTGAGGATCTCGGCGTCGCAGGCGTAGATCATCGGCAGCCAGTAGAGCCACCCGTTGGGCAGGTCGAAGCCCCACTGGACGGTTCGGCCCGTCTCGTCGCGGAGGGTCAGCCGCTGGCACAGGGCCAGGAAGTCGGCCGTGCTCCAGGTGCGGTCCAGGCCCGTCTCGTCGGGCATCTCCAGACCGGCCCGGCGGAAGCAGTCGCGGTTGTAGAGGATCAGGTTATTGCCGCCGAAGACCGGCAGGGCATACACGTGCCACCCATCGGCCTGGAGTTGCCCGAAGCTTTGCCAGGCCGTCGGCAGGAAGGCGTCGGCGTCGAGCGGCTCGGTGCCGCCGGGGCCGCCGTCGCGCGTCCAGGCGGTCAGGTCCAGCAGCACGGGCCTGCCGCCGGTGCTGTTGGCCAGGTAGCGGGGGAAGGGCTCGTCCTGCAGCAGCATCACGTCGGGGCTGGTGTCGGCGGCCATCCAGACGGTGAGCTTTCGGCGGTACTCGCCCGTGCCGGGCACGTACTCCAGGTCGATTGCGGCGTCAGGGGCGTGTCGGCGGTAGGCCTCGACCACCTCCTGCCACATGGCGTAGTCCTGGTAGTCGCCCCAGAAGCCGAAGCGGATCGCCTCGCCGCGCGTGGGCGTCATGCCGAACAGCCAGTAGCCTACCGCCCCGGCCAGCAGCAGGGCGGTCACCGTGTACAGCAGTCGCTTCATGGCGGCCACTATACTCGAATCAGTCGGCCCCGCAACGGACCGCGCGCGAACGGGGGCAGGCCGGGACGCATTGTCCCGACCTGCCCCGTCAGTCGAGCCTCGGAGAGGCTTGCAGGCCCCGGCTCATGCCGTCACGAGCCCGGGCCGAGTCGTCAGTCGCCCCAGCCCTGGTCCTGCTGGCCGGACTGGCTGCCGGACTGGCCTTCGCTCTGCCAGCCAGGCGTCTCCTTCTGCTGATCCTTGTCCTGCTTCTGCTTTTCCTGTTTCTGCTTGTCCTGCTGATCCTTGTCCTGCTCCTGGGGGTCCTCCGGCTGGCCGTTCTGGTAGCCGTAGACGCCCTGGCCCTGCTCCTGGTCCGGCTGCTGCTCGCTCTGGGAGAGCTGCTGGACACGGCGGGCCTCATTGAGCAGTTGTATGATCCGGTCACTGCTCTGGCGGAACTGCTGCTGGGTCGAGAGCTGGTCGGTCTGGATCTGCTGGGCGAGCTGTCGGGTCTGCTGGGCCGCCCGCTGGAGCAGCGGCGTGACGGTCTGCATGCCCTGCTGCTGGGCCTGCTGCTGCGTCTGGTTGATGCTGTCGTGAATCTGCCGCAGCGTCGAGATGGCCTGCTGGTCGTTGTTCTGCTCGAAGGCCTGCATGGCCTGGCGGAACTGTTGGGAGTACTGCTGGATCTGCTGGCTGTCCAGGCCCTGCATCTGCTGGGTCGTCTGCTGGACCCGGTTGAGCTGCTGGATCACCTGGTTGGCCGTCTGACGGAACTGATCCGTCGACTGCACCTGGTTGCTGGAGATCCGCTGGGCGAGCTGCTGAAGCTGCTGGCTGGAACGCTGCAGGGCCTGCTTGTCCTGCTGGTTCTGCACCTGCTGGGACTGCTGCTGGACCTCCTGGGCCGCCGACTTGACGATCTGCTGCGAGACGTCGTCGAGGTTCCTGTCGAACGCCTGCATCGCCAGGTCCAGCATGTCACGGACCCGCTGGGACTGCAACGGCTGACCCATCTGGCCATGCTGCCGGCCCTGCTGGCCCATCTGACCTGGCTGGCGCTGCTGGCCCCATTGCTGGCGTGGCTGGCCCTGATGCTGGCGCTGTTGGCCCCACTGCTGGCCCTGCTGGCCCGGCTGGCGCTGTTGGTTCCATTGCTGGCTCTGCTGGTCCTGTTGATCCTGTTGGCCCCACTGTTGGCCCTGTTGGGCCAGGGCCGGGCCGGCGATCAGCGCTACGGCGCAGACGACGCCGGCGAGAACGGTGATTCTGATAGACACGGGTGTTTCCCCCTTACTATGGTGGTCGATTCGTAATGCTCGATTCCTGTTACGTGTTCCGCGTGCGGTGTCCTGTGGCGGGTCCCGGCCAATGTTCTGACCGGGGCGGATTCCCTGAGTCAAACGTCACCCCTTTCTATGGCCACGTGCCCTCCGGGCACAGACAGGCCACACGGGAAGCATATCCGTTGCTCAGGCGGGACGCTCCGCTCGTGGGGCCGGGCCGGCGGGAAGGTCTGGCGGGCGGTACAGCCATCCCCGCAGGTCCTGGCCGGGAAGACGCGGCCCCGCCCGCCCAGAGATTTCCCAGCCCCCCATACGCAGCCCCGCCAGCGGCGGGCATGAGCGGCCTTCGTAGGGCCCGGGCACGCCCCGGACGCTGCCGAGTCCTAGCCGGCGCCTGGAGCCCGAGTTACTGTGCCTAGGCCAGAACGCCCCTCCGCACCTCTCGGCCCCGAGTCCCCGGCCCGTGCCCCTGGCGACCCCCGCCCACCCTGGGCACGCACCGCGTGCGAGGCCAGAGAATGCGGTCATATGCTGTCCCGGTTATAGGACACTCGGCGTCCGGGCGAGCCTGGGCCGGCGGGGCGGCGAGGCACCCTCAGCGGGGGCCCGGGTCGGGCCGTCCCTTCTGGCACCCACGTCATCCGTACGCGGGCCGATCAGCGATGGTAGCCGTACGTATGGCCCCTCACGCTGTCTCGGCCGAAGTAGGGCTGGTAGTGGCCCCGACTGCGGTGACCATGGTGGCCATGGCCGCCGAAGCCGTGGCCGCGATACCCGTGGCCCCCGTAGGGCGAGCCGTAGTCATATCGGCCCCGGTGGCTGTAGTAGCGGTAGCCCGGGTCGCCCGGGTAGACGCGGTTGCCGTAGCGGCGCGGCGTCGTGCCGTAGTAGGGTCGGCCGGTGCGCGGGCTGATCTGGCCGTAACGGCGGACGCCCCAGGGGCTGGACCGGCCCCGGGACCAGTGCGAGTAGCCCGGTCGGCCGACGTAGGGATGGTGGCCCAACCCTCGGCTGTGCCATCGGCTCGTGCTCAGCGATGGGCCGGGGGTGATGACGATGACCTCAGGCCCGCCGACGGGCGTAACCACGGCCGATGCCGACCCGGCCTGCTCCGGCTCCGCCGCCAGCAGGGCGGGACCCAGGGCCAGCACGCCACCGGCCAGGCCGGCCACGATGACCAGGTTCCCTATGCGAGTTTTCATGACATCGCTCCTTGGGGGACGGCACATCACAGTCGTCCCTCATTACATTCAGACACGCCCTGGCCCTCGTGCGTTCGCGGAAAACCGCGATTTGTCGTCGGCCAAACCGGGCGGGGCTGCAGTGCCTGCCGCCCCGTCTCCCGGCGCCTGATCCGTCAGTCGCACCGGCCGATAGAGACCCACGGCGCGGGCGCAATATGGAGTGCGGCGATGCAATCGCCGCTTTGGCTTGGGTCGCCATCGAGCCAAAGCGGCGATGACTCGCCGCACTCCAAAAGCGCGGTCCGCCGATCGCGCGGTGGCACCCAGGGGGCACTGCGGGACTGGGCGACGGGCGGGGGTCACAGATTACACAGATGAACGGCGATGGCACAGATGGGAGAAGAAGCAGGAAAATCATCCATCTGTGTAATCGGCCGTTATCTGTGTAATCTGTGTCAATCGTGTCTCCCTCTCGGGCCGAGGCCAGGGAGAAGTCCAAAGACGTGGCTACAAACGCCGTAGCCACGGCACCCGGACGCTTCTTTGTTTTCGGGGACGCTATAAACACTGCCACTGTGCCGCAAAACACAGAGAGCGGGGCCTTGTGGGCCCCGCTCCCGTGCGTCCCGACCCTTTCGGGCGGCGCGAAACCTGTTGTCGGCGGTCTAGCGGCCCAGGATCCGGGACCACCGCATGCGGAGATGGTTTCGGCTGTCGTAGCGCTCGTGGCGGTAGCTGGACTGGCCGTGGGGGCCCTGCTCCCACGACTCGTAGCGGTAGCCGTAGCCGGAGGAGGGGCTCGCGTGTCCGCCACAGCCCTGCCCATGGCCGGAGTAGGATGGCTGGGGCGGGGGCGTCACGATGATGACGGGCGGGTGGCTGGCCGGGGCGGCCCGATGGCCGGCGCGGCAGTGGGTGCAGCCATGTCGCGGCTGGCCGTGGGGGCAGGGGCACGGGCCGGTGTGGCGGTGGTGGCACTGGGCGCGCACCGCCGGCGCGGCGGGCTTGTGGTGCGCACAGTTGGTGGGGGGACAGTGGTGGGCAACTGGTTCGGCGGGCTTGATGACGATGGCGGTGCTGTCCTTGCCATCGGGGTGGCGGTAGCGCTGGATCTGCTGTTGGGCGAGCAGGCGGTCACGGACCTTGCGGGCGGCCTTGCCGGCAGCCTTGCGGACGTCGTCCTCCTTGTCGTAGGACGCGGCAAACTCCAGCGCCTTCAGGGCATGCACGTTTCCGATGTCCCCGAGGCGCTTGGCCGCGTCCTCCCGATCGTCGTCATCGCGGGCCGAGAGCAGTTGACGGACCGCCTGGTCCTGACTGAGGTGGCTCGAGCCGGCGTGGGCATCGCTCGCCAGGAGTCCCAGGACGAACAGGGCGGACAGGAAGACGGTAAGTGTTGTTGGTTTCATTGGTTGAATACTCCTGTTCAAGAAGGTTCGTGCCTGGGCCCTTGGCTGGGTCGGCTAGACACCCGTCCCCGAAGGACGTTAGGAGTTGAGGGACAAAAGGGGCTCATCGGCGGGCGGGACGGTCGGGTCGGTCAAAAATAACTGGCTGATAGTAGTGACTTTACGTTTGGGCCTGAGTACAATGCCTCACGAGTGAGGAGCCAGTGCCGGTTGGCGGGCCGGTAGCCGGAGCCTGAAGTGACGGTTCCGGCTCCTGTCGTTGGGCCTCAAGGCCTCCCACTGGAGGGCCTGGCATTTCGGACCACGTGGAAGCAGGCCGCGCCAAGGGACTTACCAACCGGCCGGCCCTGTCACGGGATAGAACGCTGACGACAACGATCTCTCGGTGAAGGGGCTGGATATGCACACGGTGACCAAGAAGGAACTGATCGACCGCATTGCCGAGCAGACCAACAACAAGCGCGTGGTGGTCAAGAAGGTGGTGCAGAGCTTTCTGGACGCGATTATCGACGAGCTCGGCGAGGGCAACCGGCTGGAGTTCCGCGACTTCGGCGTCTTTGAGTCGAAGGAGCGGGCCGCCCGCATCGCCCAGAATCCCAAGACCCTCGAACGCGTCAACGTGCCGCCCAAGCGGACCGTGAAGTTCAAGGTCGGTCGGCTCATGAAGAAGCGCCTCCAGGGCGACCTCTCCGGCGGCGACGAGAGCGACGAGGACTAGAGCCGCCGCGACGTCCAGCCGCCTTGCACACGTAACACAACAAGCCACCGTCCCGCGCGGGCGGTGGCTTTGCTTTGCGCCGATGCGGGGCCGGGGCTCTGTCGTAGGGCGGGCATCGCCCCCGGTCGATGGCGCCGGGCGCCGAACACGCCGGGGGGGCCCCCCCA
>JAWLCG010000065.1:0-17579 GCA_041687295.1 Phycisphaerae bacterium
GGGGGCACGACCCGGCGCGATGCCCACGGATGGCAATCCGTGGGCTTGGGAAAAGACGCGTGCCCGGGGGGCCGCGGGGGCGCCGCCGGGCACGGTGTTGGGTGGGTGTTTACGTCGTCGCCGGCTCGGGGGGCAGTTCGGGCAGGTCGATGCCCTCGAGGGGGCTGGCGAGTCGGCCGGTGCGGAGCGGGCGGGCCTGGCCGGTGGCGACGGTCTTGGCGAGGATGGCCTTGGCGCCGGCCTCTCGGGCGACGAGGAAGTCGACGGGCCCGGCGAGGCGTTCGCCGACGACGGCCCGCAGGGCGCCGAGGCGCAGCTCCGTGCCGGGGAAGACCTCGCCGGTGACGCGGACGACGGCGCGGCAGCGGGCGTCGCTCTCGCGGCGCAGGGCGTCGAGGCGGCCTTGGGCGCCGGTGAGCTTCTCGGCGAGGTCGGCGACCTCGAACTCCAACTCGGTCACCTGCTCGCGCTGCTGGTGGGTGAGCCGGCGGAGGTTGGCCTTGAGCAGCTCGACGGTGGGGCGGCGCTGCTCGACCTCTTCGGCCAGGGCGGCGGTCTGCTCGACGAGGTCTTCCTGGATCGGCCCGAGCAGCCAGTCGACGCCGACGACGATGAGTGTGCGGATGCCACCGGCCGAGCCGAGGGCGCGGCTTTCGAGGCCGCCGCGGGCGACGACGACGCCGCCGCTGATGGCCCCGGCGGGGCACTCGACGCGTCCGCCGGCGAACAGGTCGCTGCTGACGGCCTCTCGGGCGATGTGGATGTCGCCGCGGACGGCGGCGATGGAGTTGTCGACCAGCCGAGCGGTCAGATCGCCGCCGGCCAGGCAGACGCCCTTGCGGTGGTTGGCCAGGGGCCCGCCGATGGTGATATGGCCGGCGGCGCGGAGGGTGGCGGACAGGACGCTCTTGCCCACGCTGATGTCCGAGCCGCTGGTGACCTGGAAGAGGTCGGCGACGTCCTCGTCGATGGTGACGCTGCCGGGGGTGTCGATATGTCCGGTGCTGAAGTCGACGCTGCCGCGGATGTGCAGGCCCTGCTGCACGGCCAGGCCGGCGGGGCTGAACTCCAGCGTGCCGGCGACGTCGGCGACGATGCAGCCCTGTTCGTCGACGTGGCAGCCTTCGAGCCGGCCGAGGGAGGGCGGTTTGCCGTCGGGGGCGGCGACGGTCCGGCCGAAGACGTCGCGGCCGGGTTGGCCCTTCGTGGCGGGCTCGACCCGGCCGAGCACCTGGCCGGCCTGGACGGTGACGATCTGGGAGGCGTAGTGGCTGAACTGCTCGTCGGCCTCGCCGGTGTGTTGGCGCGAGCGGTGGGGATCGCAGAAGGCCTCCCACACCACCCGCCCGTCGGAGCCGGGCTGGGCCGGCGTGCCCTCGACGAGGACCACGGGGGCATGCTGGACCTGCGGGTCGGCCGACCAGTCGCCCAGCGCGTCGACGACGCGCCGGGCGATGGCCGGATCGAGGGCGACCTTCAGGTCGGCCAGGTCTCTCAGGACGGCCTGGGGGTCCAGGCCGCTGGCTGGGCCGCCGAGCTGCTGGCAGAGCGTGATGCTCATGCTGCGGTCATCGACGGCCAATCGGTAGGGGCACAGGCCCCTGGCGGTGGTGGCACCGGATACGCTTGACATGGATTTCCCTCCAGGCCGGCGCCGTCATCCGCCCCCGGAACACATGAGGGGCTGGAGCGTCTGGCTTTCGGACGGGCGGGTTGGTTGGCCCGCACGGGCGATCGGCAGACGGCCCAGGCCGCTAGGAGGCGGCGGCGGCGAGGCGCTTGGCCAGTGTCTGTTCGATCTTCTCGCTGAGCACCGCCGGCGTGAAGGGCTTGACCAGGTAGTTGTTCACGCCGGCCTTGATGGCGTCGATGACGCGGGTCTTCTCGGCCTCGGTGGTGACCATGAGCAGGAGCACCTGCTTGTCCACCTCGCGGACCTTCTTGACCAGCGTCAGGCCGTCCATGTTGGGCATGTTCCAGTCGACCAGCATCATGTCGGGCCTCTGGGCGTTGAAGGCGGCCAGCGCCTGCACGCCGTCGCCGGCCTCGGCGATTTCGCTGTAGCCCAGGCCCGCCAGGATCTTCTTCTGGATGTTGCGCATCGTGGTGGAATCGTCGACCAGTAGTATTCTCATGTTCAGGCTCCTCCGGCCACCGCAGCGGCGACCTCGACTACACACATCTCCAGGTTGAACGGTCCGTGGGGGCTGGTGCATTCCAGCACGATCCACGGCCCCAGTTGGTGGCGGCCGAGGCGATGGCCCTGGCCGACGATCACGGTGGGCACGCTGATGTTGACCTTGAGGTTCTCCAGGTCCTTCTTGGCATTGCCGGCGATCATGTTGGCCAGCTCGCCGATGGCGTCGGTGAAGTTGTCGTCGGGCTCCTCGACGGGCATGCCGCTGAAGGCCTCGACGCACTTGATGGCCGTGTCCATCGGGAAGCTGACGGCCACCGAGCCGACGGCCTCGCCGGACAGGGCGATGATGCCCGTGACGTCGTAGCTGGGCTGGTCATCGGTCTTGATACGGGGTTTGGCGATGGCGACCTGCGTACCGAGCATCGTCTCGAACACCAGCTTGACCGAATCGATAAAGGGGTTTACGTGTTGGGCACGCATCAGGCGGCTCCTGTACCTGCGAGGTCGGCGGACCGGACCTCCAGACGCTTGTGGGCGCTCTGGCGGGCAGCGGCCGCCAGGGCAGGGATATCGGCGATGAGGGTGACGCTGCCGTCGCCCAGGATCGCCGCACCAGAGAATTCCTTGATGCCGCGGAACATCTTGCCCAGCGGCTTGATGACGACTTCCTCCTGCCGGACGAGCTGATCGACGGCGGCCGCCAGTTCCATCTCGGCGCTGCTCATGACGACCAGGTAGGTTCCGTCGAGTTCCTCGGGCGAGGCGATCGGGCGGAAGCCCTTGCTGTCCATCCGCACGATCGGCACGTTGCGGTTGCGCAGGCGGAAGACCGGTTGGCGGTTGAGCATTTGGATGTGGTCGGCCTGGCCGCGGACGATCTCGACGACGTTGGCCAGCGGGAAGGCGATGCGCTGGCCCCGCGAGACGGTCAGCAGGGCCTGCACGATCGCCAGCGTCAGCGGGATGCGGATGTGCATCTTCGAGCCGGCGCCCAGCTCGGTCTCGACCTCGACCGAGCCGCCGAGCTGCTCGACGTTCTGGCGGACCACGTCCATGCCGACGCCGCGCCCGCTGACGTCGGTGACCTGCTTGGCCATGGAGAAGCCCGGCGCGAAGATCAGGTTGAGCATCTCGCGGGGGCTCATTTCGGCGGCTTGCTCGGCGGTGAGCACGCCGCGCTGGATGGCCTTGTCGCGGAGGCGTTCGGCGTCGATGCCGGCCCCGTCGTCGGCGACGGTGACGACGGCGGTGTTGCCCTCGTAGCCGGCCGAGAGGCGGACGGTGCCGCAGGGGTCCTTGCCGGCGGCGGTGCGGACATCGGTGGGCTCGACGCCGTGGTCGACGGCGTTGCGGAGCAGGTGGACCAGCGGGTCGCCGAGGCGTTCGATGACGCTCTTGTCCAGCTCGGTCTCGCCGCCGTCGACGACGAGGCGGACCTCCTTGCCGCACTGGCGGGAGACCTCGCGGACCAGGCGGGGGTATCGGCTGAACAGGCGGTCGACCGGCTGCATGCGGACCTTCATGACGGCCATCTGCAGCTCGCTGGTGACCAGGTTAAGCCGGTTGGCGGCGTCGCTGAGGGTCTGCGACTGCTCGGCGCCGGCCATGGCGGCGATGTGGTTCTTCTCGAGCACCAGCTCGCCGACGAGGTTGAGCAGGTCGTCCAGGCGGTTGACGTCGACGCGGAGGGTCTGCTCGACCAGGGCCTTCTTGGCGCTGCCGGCGGGGGGGGCGGCGGAGCCCTTCTCGGCCGCGGGGCGCGCGTCGGAGGCGGCGGGGGTACTGACCTCGGGCGCCTCGGCGGGCAGGGCCAGGGCCTGGACGCGGTCGACGGACTGGCCCAGCTGCGTCAGGGCCTGGCGGGCGGCGTCGCGGTCGACGGGGTCGGCGGCCAGGGCGGCCTGCAGCTCGGCCAGGGCGGCCTGGGCGTCGGCGACGCCGAAGAACTCCAGGCTCGCCGCCAGCGGCTCGAGGATCGCCTGCAGGTCGGCGGCGTGGACCTGGGCGGCGTTGAGGGCCTGGCTCACCAGGCCGATCACCTGGCGGGTGTCGTGCACGAAGGGTTCGATCATGTCCACCAGTTCGGCCGACAGGCCCGCGGCGGCCGCTGCCCCGGCCGGTTCGACGGGAGCGGCGGCGGGGGGCTCGGCGGCGTCGCCGTCGAGCATGGCCCGCAGGCTGGTCACCAGGCCCTCGTCGGTCTGGAGGTCTTCCTGGCCCTGCTCGAGCTCGTTGAGGTACGCCAGCAGCCGATCGGTGCTCTGCAGCAGCACGTCGATCATGGCGGCGTCGGCGGTCCGCTCGCCCTTGCGCAGGGCGTTGAGCAGGTCCTCGGCCGCGTGGGCGACGCGGGTGATGGCCTCGAGCTCCAGGAAGCCGCTGGAGCCCTTGACGGTGTGCAGGGCCCGGAAGATGCCGTTGACCAGTTCGGCGTCGGCCGAGCCTTCCAGGTGCACCATCTGCGTCTGGGCGCTCTCGAGCAGCTCGCGGCTCTCGGCGATGAACTCGCCCAGCATCTCGCGCATTTCTTCAAGCATGGCTAGACTCCACAGGCCAGGCGGGCCTGTTCGATGGCCTTGGCGAGCACCTGGCCGTTGACGGGCTTGATGAGCACCACGTTGACGCCGCCGGCCAGGGCCTCGTTCGTCTGGTTCTGGTACGTGGTCAGCATGATCAGCGGCAGCTCGCCCCGGCTGGCGCGGAGCTGGCGGCAGGCCGTCAGCCCGTCCATGTGGGGCATGTTGAGGTCGGTGATGACCAGCTCGACGTCCTGGCGGGCGACCTGCTCGAGCAGTTCGATGCCGTCGCTGGCCTCGCACGTGCTGAAGCCCTGGGCCCGGAGCATCGCGCAGACCATCCGCCGCACGACCGTGCTGTCGTCGACGACCAGGGCCAGCGGTCCTTGGGTGTTAGTGTCTGACATAGCCGAAAGCTCCCGAATGAGGCAGAGGGACGAAGCAGCGCGTCACGTCGTGCAGCGTCTCGCTGTGCCCGATGAACAGGTGCCCGTTGGGCTCCAGGACATCGTAGAAGTTGTTGAGCACTTTCTCGCGCGACGCCTTGTCGAAGTAGATCATCACGTTGCGGCACAGGACGATCTGGAACTTGCCCAGGCTCCGCACGGCCAGCGAGTCCATCAGGTTCATCTGGCGGAAGCGGACCATCTGGCGGATCGACTCCTTCACGCGGTAGCGGTCGGGCCCGCGGCTCTCGAAGTGGCGGGCGACGGCCGACTGCGGCGTGGTCCGCTGAGCGTAGCTGCCGTAGATGGCTGTCTCGGCCGCCCGGACGACCATGGGCGAGAGGTCCGTGCCCATGATCTGGATGCTCTTCAGGGCCGGGTGCGCCGGCAGGGCGTCGCGGAGCATCATCGCCAGCGTGTAGGGCTCCTCGCCGGTGCTGCAGCCGGCCGACCAGATCCGCAGGGGGCGACTGCCCAGCCCGGCCAGCACGGCCGGCACGGTCTGCTCGATGATGTACCGCAGCTGCGGCTCGTTGCGGTAGAAGCTCGTCTCGTTGGTCGTGATCAGCTCGAAGACGCGCTCCATCTCCTGCGGGCCCTTGGGGTCGTAGCGCAGGTAGAGGTAGTAGCCGCCGAAGTCGGCCAGCTGGCAGGCCTTGAGTCGGCTGGCCAGTCGCAGCTGCACGACGTAGCTCTTGTGGTCGGGGATCCAGATCCCGCAGCGGTCGTAGATCAGGTCCCGCAGGTTGCGGAACTGCTCGTTCGTCAGGGCGGGGTCGTTGCCCAGGATTGATGCAGTGGCCGTCGCGCTCATACCAACCCTCCCGTGGTCACTGATTCCAGTGCCCCGGTGGCAGCCCGGGCCAACTCCAGGTTCTCACTCTCGGCCAGGGCGGCCAGACGCGGAATCGCCTCCATGGACCCCAGGTCTCCCAAGGCCTCGATGGCGGCGATCTGCACCGCCATGTGGGCGTCATCGAGCAGGTTCAGCAGGATCGGCTCGGTGCTGCGCAGGTCGCAGCGCTGGCAGAGGCGGACCAGCTCGTAGCGTTCCCAGGGGTCCTGGACGCTCCGCAACTGGGCGATGACGGTATCGACCACCTCGCGGGCCAGCGACGCCGGCAGGGCTCGGGTGGCGGCCCGGCGGAGGAACGGGTCCTCGCCGGCCAGCATGTGCTGGGCCAGCTCCGGGTCGGCCGAGTCGGCCAGCAGGATCTCGGCGGCCTTGCCGCGAACCTCGTGGCTGGGATCGCGGAGGCACTGCTGGGCGGTGGCGCGGGCCGCGGCGGTATCGCACTCGCGCAGGGCATCCAGGACGCAGCATTTGCGGTCGGAGGGCAGCAGGGCCGCGGTGGTCAGCACCAGTTCGGATCCGCCCTCGATGGCCATCAGTGCCGAGGCCGCCGCCGTCGCCACGTCCGGGTAGTCGTTCAGCAGCATCTCCTGCAGCCGACGGGCCAGGCTGGTAATGTCAAGGGCGCCGGCGGTTTCGGCGGCGGCCCGGCGGACGTGCCCATCGTCGTCGTCCAGCAGTTCCTGGACGACGGAGAAGGTGCCCGCGTCGCCCATGTGCCGGATGGCCGAGAGGACCGCGAGCTTTCGCTGGCGGTCGCCCCCGCGGGCGATCCGGGCGAAGGCCTGGCCCACGTTGGTCCACTCCCGCTGGGCCAGGGCCTGCAGGGCCACCAGGGCCAGCGCCTCGTCGGCCTCGGTGGCCGCGGCGATCAGGGCGTGGGTGGGGCAGGAGCGTCCCAGGGCGGCCAGCACCGCCTCGCGGCGCATGTCGTCCTCGTTGAGCATCGCGGCGAAGTGCAGCAGCTTGTCGGCTGCCCCCGCCGAGAGGAAGTCGCCCAGCCGGCCCAGTCCGGCGAAGTCGCTGGCGCCGACGGCCTCGCTGGTGCAGGCCGTCTCGATCAGCTCGCTCTCGATCGCCCGCAGCACCGGCCAGACCTGCAGGAAAGCCGCACTGAACCCCAGCGCCTGGCGGAACAGCTTCATCTGCTCGGCATCGGCCAGCAGCATCCGCCCCAGCAGGATCCGCAGGTACTGCGGCTCGCCCAGGCGGCAGATCGCGTCGATGCAGGCCTGGACGGCCGGCACGTCGCAGTGGGCCAGGGCCGTCTGCAGCACGCCGTCGATCGCCGGCGCCACGCCCGATACGCCCAAACGCCCCAGGGCGTTGACCACGCTGCAGACCACCCACGGATCGTCGGTCAGGTGCTCCAGCAACGCCGGCAGCGTCGAGTAGTCCTGCACGGCCGCGATGCTCTCGGCCGCCATGACGCGAACGTTGATCTCCGGGTCGCCCATCAGGGCCACCAGCAGCTCGCCGCACTGGCTGTGCTGGATTCGGCCCAGCAGTTGGGCGATGGCCACGCGGACGTCCACGTCCTCGTGCCGGGCCAGGTGGGCGGTGGCCTCGTTGGCCCGCTCGCCCAGGCGTTCGATCAGCTCGATGGTCGAGCTGCGGACCGTCGGGTCATGGTGGGCCATCAGCTCGCCCAGCGTGGCCGGGTTCGGGCAGTGGCCCAGCGTCAGCATGGCGTCGACGGCCGCCTGCTGCACGCCCGACTGCGGGTAGGCCAGCAGCCCCGCCAGCCTCTCGGCCAGGGGGTGGCACTGCAGCCGGCCCACGTCCTGGGCAGCCTGGCGCAGCAGGGCGGGGTCTCGCCCCGACAGCGCCTGGCGCAGCTCGTGCTCGGTCGGTGTAGGACTCATACGAAAACTCCCTTGGATTGCAGGCAGTTGAGCCTGAGGTAGCTCGACAGGCCGTCCAGGTTGCCCGCGTAGCGGACCAGGCCGGCATCGGCGACGGCCTTGGGCATGCCGTAGACGACGCAACTGGCCTCGTCCTGGCCCAGCACGATGCCGCCGCGCTCGACGATGGCCTGGGCGCCCTCCAGACCGTCATGGCCCATGCCCGTCAGAACCAGGCCCAGCGCGGCCCGGCCCCAGACATCGGCGGCCGAGCGGAACAGCACGTCCACGCTGGGGCAGTGGGGCTTGTCGGACGGCTCCTTGGACAGGTGACAGTACACTCGCCCCGTGCGGTCGCGCCGCACGGTCAGGTGGTCTTCGCCCGGGGCGACCAGGGCCACGCCCGGCTCGACGGACATGCCCGCCTCGGCCAGGCGAACCGTCACCGTGCAGGTGCGGTTGAGCCGCTCGGCCAGGCTGCGGGTGAACAGCAGGGGCATGTGCTGGACGATCAGGATCGGCAGGCCGATGGACCGCGGCACTGGCCGAAGCAGCTGCTCCAGCGCCGACGGGCCGCCCGTGGACGAGCCGATCACCACCGCCTGATGGTTGCCCAGCGGGCCTGGCACGGGGCCGGGCGGGGCGGGCGGGGCGCTGGCGGGCCTGGGCCGCATGGGCCGAAGGTGGCGCCGCCGGCCCAGCCGGCAGACCTTCTCGCACAGCTCGTTCTCGATGCGGGTGATTGCCAGCGAAACGAAGCTGCACTGTTTGGGGATGAAGTCCACCGCGCCCAGCGCCAGCGCCTCGAGCGTCACGTCGGCATCGCGGGTCGTCAGGCTCGAGACCATCAGCACGGGGCGGGGTGTCTCGGCCATGATCGTCCGCAGCGTGGTCAGCCCGTCCATCACGGGCATCTCGACGTCGAGGGTCACCACGTCGGGGTCCTGGCTGCGGATGACCTCCAGGGCCTCGGCGCCGTTGCGGGCGGTGGCGATCACCTCGATCCGCGCGTCGGCCGAGAGCATCTTCTCCAGGGCCTTGCGCATGAAGGCGGAGTCGTCGACCACCAGGACGCGGACCGTCCTGTCTCGGGGGCTGGGGGGTAGCATGTTCAACCGTCCAACTCTGGAAAAACTGCGGTTCGTTAGACAGTCGCCGCCTGGAGCGCCTCGGGCTGACCGGCGGTCTGGACCTCGTGCAGCGTCTCGAGCATGTCCTGACCGACCAGCAGGTCCAGGTCCAGCAGCAGGAACAGCCTCTCGTCGCGCTTGCCCACGCCCTGGATGAACCGGCGGTCCACGCCGCTGACCATCTGCGGGGGCGGCTCGACCGTGGTGGCAGCCACGCGGAGGACCTCGTTGACGCGGTCCACCATCAGGCCCAGCGTGCGGTCCATCACGTCGACGACGACGATGCGGCTATCGGCCGTCTCATCGGCGGGGGGAAGGGCGAAGTGGCGGCGGAGATCCACCACCGGGACAATCCGGCCACGCAGGTTCACCACGCCGCGGACCCAGTCCGGCGAGCGGGGAATGGCCGTGATATCCAGGATGCGGTTGATTTCCTGGACCTGGAGGATGTCGATCGCGAACTCCTCCTGGGCCAGGTTGAAGGTGACCAGTTGGAGCTCTTCGTGCTCACTGAGCGTGCGCGTGTCGGCCATCGGTCGTCTCCTGTTCGCAGCGCCGAGCCCGCGGGCCGCGCGTGCGGCCCAGGGACGGAGCTCGTCGCCCTGAAGGTTCGTTGGGTGCTGTTGCCGTCACACAAGGACGGTGCCACCACTTCCACATCAAGTTGTCTGGCAGTATCCGGCTGCCTCGGCAGCCAGGCGACCCGCACCCAAACCCGACCTGCGGTCCGCCACGTCATGCCTTACTTCGTCCGCATCGGCAGGCCACTTGAGCAAGGGGGCACCGAGGGCTCGGTTTCCCATGGCTGACCCCCATTCCTTCTGTTCAACTGCTTGGGGTGAAAACCGCAGAAGCGTCCGGGTGCCGTGGCTAAGCGTTCGTAGCCACGTCTTTCTGTTTCTCCCTGGCCTCCGCCCCAGCGGAAGACTCGAACGACACAGACTGCACAGATAAGCGTAGATGACACAGACAGGGTTCTGCGCATTGGGGCCCACCGGCAGAGGCTCCAAGCCGCCCGTCCTCCGGCCCGGCCGGTCGGCAGGGGCGTGAGCCTATCCCATGCCGGTGGCCCAAAGCGGTAAATCCCGGGGGTGTGGGGGCAGAGCCCCCACGCTGTTTCTTCTGAAGCGCCGGGCGCGGTACGCATTCCTGTTGGGTGCTGGGAAATCTGTGGCCCTCCCCCCTGCGGAGCGCCCGGAGTCCTGCCTGAGTGCAAAGCCATGATGGACGGCAAGCCCCTTTGAAGTGCTGCGGCAACGACGCCGCTTTGGCTGGCTCGGTCGCATGCGATCCAAAGCGGCGTCAAGGCCGCCGCACTCCATATTGCGCTGGCGCCCTGTGCTTCCATTGGACGGTGCGACTGACGATCAGGCGCCGGAAGGCGTGGAGCTGAAGGACGACGTGGGGAACCCACAGGGTTGGGGGCCGTGGGCGTGGGCTGCTAGGCGGGGACCTTTCGCGGGTCGACCAGGCCGGTGCGGACGGCGAACAGCACCAGGGCGGGCACCGAGTGCAGGCCGAGCTTCTGCATGAGGTTGGCGCGGTGGCGGTCGACGGTGGCCGGGGAGAGGTTGAGCATCGTGCCGATCTGGGGCGAGCTGAAGCCCTCGGCGACCAGCTTGACGATCTGGACCTCCCGGCCGGTGAGACACTGGACGCACTGGCCGTCGCGGAGGTCCTCGTCGCTGCAGTGGCACGCCACCAGGTGCCGCGCCACCCGCGGGGCCACGAACATGTCCCCGTGAACCACCGCGTCCAGGGCGCGGAGGAACTCCTCGGGAGAACTGCTGCGGAGGCAGTACCCTTGCGCCCCGGCCCGCACGGCGCCGATAACGCTCGCGCACGCCTCCACCTGCGTCAGAACCAGGATGCGCGTGGCCGGACTGCTCCGGCGTACCTGGCGGATCACCTCCAGGCCCGGCAGCACCTCCAGGTCCAGGTCCAGCACCAGCAGGTCCGGCTGGCGGCGGTCGGCCTGCTCGACGGCATCCTGACCGCTGGACGTGTCAACGACGACCTGCAGGCCCTCCGACTCCAACAGCATGCGAAGACCCCGCCGGCACAACGCCTGCCGGTCGGCCAGAACAACCGTATGCTTTACGGCACGACTCTCCCGCATGGTCGGCTCCTCGCTACGGTGCCAGCGACGCTGTGAAATGCTGCCGATCCAGACGACCTATTGCTTGATCGACCTGCACAGCAGGTTCTCATGAGAGGAACTCCTGAAAAGTCTGAATTCCCAGAAGGAAGGCAGAGAATCGAAGAACATTCAATCAATGGTGGGCCTGGACGACGTCTTGTCGTCGGTCGGCCCAGCGGGTACTGTGCCCTCTGGCGCCCGCGAGGGGGCGCCGTCCAGTGCCAAGGAGCCCGACATGCCAGGTCCCTACCCGCCGGTGAACCCCAAGTGCCCGCACTTCCTGCACGGGGGCGACTACAACCCCGACCAGTGGCCCACGGAGGTCTGGGCCGAGGACATGCGCCTGATGAAGCTGTCCGGCTGTAACGCCATGAGCGTGGGCATCTTCTCGTGGGCACAGCTCGAGCCGCAGGAGGGGCGCTACACCTTCGACTGGCTCGACCGGATCATGGACATGCTGGCCGAGAATGACGCCTGGGCCGTCCTGGCCACCCCGTCGGCCGCCCAGCCCGCCTGGATGAGCGCCCGGTATCCCGAGATCCTCCGCACCGACTACAACCGCATCCACCATGGCCACGGCGGGCGGGTGAACTACTGCCTGACCTCGCCAGTCTGGCGCGAGAAGATCGCCACCATCGCCACCGCCCTGGCCGAGCGGTACAAGGACCACCCGGCCCTGCTGATGTGGCACGTGCACAACGAGTACAGCGGCGAGTGCTACTGCGACCAGTGCGCCGCCGCCTTCCGCGACTGGCTGGGGCGGAAGTACCCCACCCTCGACGCGCTGAACCAGGCCTACTGGGCCGCCTTCTGGAGCCACACCTACACCGACTGGAGCCAGGTGGGCCCGCCCGGAAGCCCCTACGGCGAGGGCTTCCACGGCGGCCTGTGGATCGACTGGAAACGCTTCACGACCGAGCAGACCATCGCCTGCTTCCGCACCGAGGCCGACGTCCTCCGCCGCCTCAGCCCCGGCGTGCCGGTGACGACGAACCTGATGGGCACCTACCCGCCGCTGGACTACTGGAAGTTCGCCCGCGAGCTCGACGTGATCAGCTGGGACAGCTACCCGCGGTTCCACGAACGGCCCGGCGAGAGCATGCACGGCACGGGCTTCACGCACGACCTGAACCGCTGCCTCGGCGGGGGCAAGCCCTTCCTGCTGATGGAGAGCTCGCCCAGCTCGCAGAACTGGATGCCCGTGATGCGCCTCAAGAGGCCCGGCATGCACCGGGTGATGAGCCTGCAGGCGGTCGCCCACGGCTCGGACAGCGTGCAGTATTTCCAGTGGCGCAAGGGCCGGGGCGGCCATGAGAAGTTCCACGGCGCCGTCGTCGACCATGAGGGCAGCGAGAACAGCCGGGTGTTCCAGGACGTCGCCGAAGTCGGCCAAATCCTCGCCCAGCTCGACCCGGTGATCGGCTCGGCCGTCAAGGCCGAGGTCGCCATCGTGTACGACTGGGAGAACGGCTGGGCGATCGAGCACTCGGCCGGGCCGAGGAAGGACAAGGAGTACATCGCGACGCTGCACGAGCATTATCGGACGTTCTGGGAGGCCGGCGTGCCGGTCGACGTGGTGGGCGAGGAGGGGGACTTCTCGGGCTACAAGCTGCTGATCGCGCCGATGCTGTACATGGTGCGTCCCGGCGTGGCCGAGCGGATCGAGGCCTTCGTGGAGGCGGGCGGCACGTTCGTGGCGACGTACCTGTCGGGCATTGCCGACGAGAACGACCTGGTCTTCACCGGCGGCTGGCCGGGGCCGTTGCGGCGGCTGATGGGCATCCGCGCCGAGGAGCTCGACGTGCTCTACGACGACGAGCGGAACCTCGTCGTGCCGGCACGGGACAACGCCCTGGGGCTGACGGGGCCGTTCGAGGCGCGGGTCTTCTGCGACCTGATCCACGCCGAGTCGGCCGAGGTGCTGGCGAGCTACGGCGAGGACTTCTACGCCGGTCGGCCGGCGCTGACGGTCAACCGCTTCGGGCAGGGGCGGGCGTACTACGTGGCCTCGCGGAACGACGAGGCCTTCCTGGACGCCTTCTACGCCGCCCTGATGCGCGAGCAGGCCATCCGGCCGGTCCTCAGCGCGAAGCTGCCACGCGGCGTGAGCGTCCAGGCCCGCAGCGACGGCCAGCGCGACTATGTCTTCATGCTGAACTTCACCCGCCAGACCCGGCACGTGCCGCTGTCCGAGCCGGGCCTGGAGAACCTGCTGACCGGCCAGGCCATCGGTCGAAGCCTCGACCTGGAGCCCTACGGCTCAGCCATCCTGACCCGCCCGGCCCGGTAGGGCACGTAGGTTCGCGAGCGCAGCGAGCGGTTCTGCGTGCCGTCGGCGACGGACCGCTGCTCGAAGGGCCTCCGTATATAGCCCCGGGCTTGCCCGGGGTCTTCGAAGGCGTCTGGCGCCCCGACTGGAAAGACCCCAGGCAAGCCCGGGGCTATATAGGGACCGTGGGCAGCGCGCGACGTCCTTGGCGGTACGCGGAACCTCGCCGGCGCTCCGCTTCGGCGAGAACCCACGTACCCTACGGGGACGGCGCCCGCCGGTCGCGCGGGAGTGTCGCCTTGCTTCCGGGCGACGGGTGGAGTAGGCTGAGTACTGAGAGTGACCGGCCGACGGCCCCCCCAGCGGGTGGGCCGGGCCGACCCTCGGTGCGAAGGAGAGACGCCTTGACGAACCAGAGCAACCAGCCCTCGCCGGACTCGCGGGTCCTGGTGGTGGACGATAATCCGCAGAACCTGGAACTATTGGCCGCCTACCTCGAGAGCATTCCCGTGCAGGTCGAGACGGCCGACAACGGCATCGACGCGCTGGAGAAGGTCGCCGCCGCCCCGCCGGACCTGATCCTGCTGGACATCATGATGCCGCGGATGAGCGGCTTCGAGGTCTGCCGCAAGCTCAAGGGCGACCCGGCCACGCGCGACATCCCCGTGCTGATGGTGACGGCCCTGAGCGACCTGGGCGACATCGAGCGCGGCGTTGACAGCGGCACGGACGACTTCCTGTCCAAGCCTGTCAACCGCCTGGAGCTGATCACCCGCGTCCGCAGCCTGCTCCGCGTCCGCCACCTCAAGGACGAGCTCGACCGCACGCTGGAGTACCTCTCGGAGATCGAGAAACGGCCCATGGCGTAGCGGGGTAGGAGCATGACACAAGCCCGCATCGACATCCCGCAGCAGGAACTCGCCGAACTGTGCCGCCGCTGGCGGATTCGGGAGTTGTCCCTGTTCGGCTCGGTGTTGGGGCCGGACTTCGGGCCCGCCAGTGACGTGGACATCCTGGTCGAGTTCGACCCCCAGGCCCCCTGGAGCCTGTTCGACCTGGTGGACCTGACCGAGGCCCTGCAGGACCTCTTTGGCCGGCACGTGGACCTGGTCGAGAAGCGGGCTCTCCGCAACCCCTTCCGCCGGCACGCCATTCTGACCACGTGCGAGGTGGTCTATGCGGCCTGAGGGATTGTTCCGGGTGCCGTGGCTACGGCGTTTGTAGCCACGTCTTTGGGCGCCGATCCGCCGAGGGTTCGTGGGGCGTGGGGGGGGCTCGGCCCGGACGAGAGGCCCACCGAAGGCATTCGGTGGGCGTGGAGGGGGTTGGCGTTTCCAGCTCCCGAGGGGAACCTCGACCCGGTGGGGGCTGTATAATCCCCCAGTCTTTGGATGAACCGAGCCAATCCCGTACGCCTGCTGGAGATGAATATCTGATGAAGCGCACTCTGCTTGCCCTGCTGATCCTGCCGCTGCTGGCCGTCGGCGGCGCGTGGGCCGACGAGCCCGCCGGCGCCCCGACGGCTGTGCCGACTCAACCGCCCGCGCCGCCCGAGGCCCAGGCCCCCACCCAGCCGGCCGCCGCGCCGCCGGCCGACCCGCAGCTGACTATCGAGGGGGTGCAGAACCCCGTCGTCCAGGCCGAACCGGGTGTCGTTGAGACGGCCCCAGCCACCGCGCCGGCCGAGCCGCTGGAGGTCGTCCGCCAGTCCGTGAGCCCCTCGGGCACCACCGTGGCCACGCTGAGCAATGGCCTGACGGTCATCGTCCGCGAGAACCACAGCGTCCCGGTCGTCCACGCCCAGGTGCTCGTCCGCCAGACCGGCGGCATGTACGAGGGGCCCTGGGAGGGCTCGGGCCTGAGCCACCTGCTCGAGCACCTCGTCGCCAAGGGCGCCACCCGCGGCGCGGGCCACGTCGAGGGCTCCACGGAAAGCCGAGGCCGGCTCGACGCCATCGGCGCCCAGTCCAACGCCTACACCTCGATGGACCGCACGGTGTACTTCATCAACGCCACCGCCAGCCATACCGACGCGGTAATCGACATCCTCGCCGACTGGATGGCCCGGGCGGACATCACCCGTGAGGACTTCCAGCGCGAGCACGGCGTCGTGCAGCGCGAGCTGGAGATGGGCAAGGACGACCCCGGCCGGCAGATGAGCTACGCCCACATGGCCAACTTCTACCAGACCCACCCGGGCGGCGTGCCGGTGATCGGGTACATGGGCGCCCTGCGGGCCGTCACGTATGAGGACGTCGTCGCCTACCACGCCGCCCGATACGTGCCGCAGAACATGGTCTTCACCATCGTCGGCGACGTCGAGACGCAGGCCGTCATCGACCGGGTCCGCGGCGCCTTCGCCGGCTTCGAGGCGGGCCGCAACGAGCAGGTCGTCCTGCCCGAGGTGCCGCGGCTGGCCGGCGTGCGGCGGGTGGTGCAGACCAGTCCCAACGTGCAGGACGTCTCGGCCCGGATGAGCTTCCGGTCGATCCCGCTGGTCCACGAAGACCTCTACGCCCTGGACGTGCTGAGCTACATCCTCAGCAACGGCCAGACCAGCCGGCTCGAGCAGTCCGTGCGGCGCGAGCAGGGGCTGGTGACGCAGCTCTTCACCGCCAGCTGGACGCCCGAGTGGGGGGCGGGGCAGTTTATGATCGGCTTCCGGGCCGAGCCGGACAAGGCCCAGGCCGCCGAGGAGGCGATCCTCACCGAGCTGCGCAAGGTCGTGGCCCAGGGCGTCAGCGAGGACGAGCTGGCCAAGGCCAAGCGGCAGAAGATCGCCGACCACGTCTACGGCCAGCAGAGCGTCGAGAGCCAGGCCGGCACGCTGGCGATGGACTACCAGTCGACCGGCAACGTCGAGTTCAGCCGGCTCTACACCGACCGCATCCAGGCCGTCACGGCCGAGCAGGTGCAGGCCGTCGCCCGGCAGTACCTTGACTTCGGCGCCCTGGCCGTGACGTGGCTCGTGCCGGCAGGCAGCGAGGCCGCCGCCGGGGCTACCGCCACCACCGGCCCCCGCCAGGACGCCGCCAGTCGCTTCACGCTGGACAACGGTCTGACCGTCGTGCTGGGCCCGACCGACAGCGTCGACCTGGTGGCGATGTACCTGGCCACCCCGGGCGGCCTGCTGGCAGAGACGGAGCAGACCAACGGCCTGGGCAGCCTGATGACCGAGCTGAGCCTCAAGGGCGCCGCCGACATGGACGCCGACGCCATCGCCGCCTTCTTCGACCGCTCCGGCGGCTCAATCGGGGCGACGGCGGGCAACAACAGCTTCGGCTGGTCGGCGACGGTGCTCAAGGACGATGCCCTCCAGGCCGTGGGCATTCTCGCCGACGTGGCCATTCGGCCCAGCTTCCCCCAGCGGGAGCTGGAGATCCTCCGCCCGCAGGCGCTGGCCGCCATCCGCCAGGCCAACGAGCACTGGCTGGGCCAACTGCACAACGAGTTCCGTCAGCGGTTCTTCCAGGACGCCCCCTACGGCCTGCAGCCCAACGGCACCGAGGCCGTCGTCGCCGACGTCACCGCCGAGACCCTCGCCCGCTACCACGCCGACCGCGTCCGCGCGGGCCAGGCCGTGCTGGCCGTCTATGGCAACTTCGACCCCGACGCGATGCGCCAGGCGATCGAGCAGGCCTTCGCCGGTATGCCGGCCGGGCAGGTCGAACTGGCCCAGCCCGAGACGCGCCAGGTGGCCGAGGGCGGTGAACGCTACGTCCTGGAGACCGCCAACCAGCAGGCGGGCATCATCGTCGGCTGGCCGGGCATGCGTCTGGCCGAGGAGGCCGACCGCGACGCGATGACCGTGCTGGACACGATCATCAGCGGCTACCAGATGCCGCGTGGCTGGCTGCACAGCGAGCTGCGGGGCAACCGGCTGGTCTACGTCGTCCACGCGTACAACTGGACCGGCCTGGCGCCGGGGACCTTCCTGGTCTACGCCGGCACCCAGCCCGAGACGGCCGAGACCGTCGTCGAGACCATCCGCCGCAACATCGCCCGGACACTGGACGAGCCGTTCACCGACGAGCAGATCGTCGAGGCCATCAACATCATCCTCACCAGCGAGCTGCTGGGCAACCAGTCGATGGGCAGCCTGGCCCAGCGGGCGGCCCTGGACGAGCTGTACGGCTTCGGGTACGACTACGCCAAGACCCTCGAGCAACGCCTCCGCGCCGTCACGCCCGAGGACCTGCGCCGCGTCGCCCGCAAGTACCTCGCCCAGCCGGCCGTCGAGG
>JAWLCG010000066.1:0-8648 GCA_041687295.1 Phycisphaerae bacterium
CGATGACGGGCGGCCTCATCAATCTCGCCGCGCGCGGGGCGCTGCGCGTGATCGGCGGGGCGCTGCAGGAGGAGCCGGGCATCGACGGGCAGAAGATCCTCGTCTCCAATGCCGCCTTCGAGGACGGGGTGCGCAGCCCCGCGGATCTGGACGGGCGCCTGGTGCTGGCCCTGTGGCCTCAGGTGGTCCAGGCCGCCCTGGAGGCGCCGGCGAGCAGCCTGGCCGAGCTGCCCTCGGCCGTGCAGGCCCTCTCGGCCGTGCCGCCCGGGGCGGGACTGACCTACGTCAACGAGCCGGCCCTGCTTCGGCTGAGCTACCCGCTGCTGCTGATGGCCAACGCCGCGCTGGCCGGGCCGGCCTGGGCCCAGGGCGTGCCCGTCCGCGCTGACTGGCTGGGGCCCGTCGAGCCGCTCGCCCGCCAGCTCTGGCCCAGCGTGGCCAGCCTCCGCGCCGACGACGTCGGCATCACGATGACCACCTACGGCCCGCTGCCGGGCCCGGGGTTGACCTCGGGCGGCATGGTCGGCCCGTCGCTGATGGTCTCGGTGCTGCTGCCCTCGCTGGGTCGGGCCCGGACCCAGGCCCGCTGGGCCGTGAGCCAGACCAACCTCCGCGGCATCGGCCAGGCCATCCTGATGTACGCCATGGAGCACCAGGACCACGCCCCGCCCGACCTCGACGCCCTCATCGACGCCAACCTCATCGGCCCGATGGGCGTGACCAGCCCCCTGGGCGAGGGTCGCCGCTACGTCTACCTGCCCCCGCCGGGCCCGCTGAGCGAGCTGGAGAACCCCCACAACCGCATCCTGGCCTACGACGACCCCGCCAGCCACGGCCAGGACCGCACGGCCGTGCTCTGGGCCGACCTGCACGTCTCGATGGAGCCCGTCGACGTGGCCTTCTGGGACCAGGTGGACCGGGCCCGCCAGCCGTAGGGCCCGCAGATTCGAGCGTGTGCCGGTTGGGCGTGCCAGACCGTCTGCGGAGGCCCGAGCCCTTTCGCATGTCCGCCAGCGGCCATGGCACCCGATCGTGGCCCCTGGCCGCTCGAGGATCAGCCGGGATGCGTACCAGCCCTTGACTGGACCCGTTCGGAGAGTGTAGTATGCACAATGTGATTACTTTTCGTCTTGGCCCGGAGGGCTGTTGATGCATGCGAGCCTGGTGAAAATCGGAAACTCTCGCGGTGTGCGTCTACCAAAGGCCGTCATCGAGGCGGCTGGGCTGAAGGACAAGCTGGACCTGGAGGTCCGCGACGGGGCCGTCATCATCCGCAACGCCGCCACGAAACGAGCCGGCTGGGCCGAGGCGGCCGCCGTCTGCCATTCGGCCCGCGAGGACGACCTGGAGGACTGGGATGCGGCTGTCGACGACGGAGACTGGACGTGAAGGTCGCCCAGGGGCAGGTATGGTGGGTGAACCTGGACCCTACGATCGGCAGTGAAATCCGCAAGAGCCGCCCGGCCGTGGTCGTCTCGCCCGACGAGCTCAACGCCCACCTGAACACCGTGATCGTCGTCCCGCTGACCACCGGCCGGGCGTACCCGTTTCGGATTGCCACGACCGTCGCCGGCCAGGACGGCGTGGCGGCCGTCGACCAGGTCCGCACGATCGACAAGCGTCGTCTCGTTCGCAAGCTCGCCACTCTCAAGGGCGATCAGCTCAAGTCCATCCTCGACGCGATGGTCGAAATGTTCGCCATGTGACGGCCGGTCAGGTCGGGCCTACTCGTGATGGGTCCGCAGGGCCGCCAGGAGGTTCTCCATGGGGCCGCTCTTGGTGAGGTAGTCGGCGGCGCCGGCGTCGCGCATGGCGGCGGCGACGTCGGGGTCCTCGTGCATCGACAGGCCGATGACCTGGACCTCGGGCTGGCGGGCGCGGATGCGGCGGGTGGCCTCGATGCCGCTCATCTGGCCGAGGTTGACGTCCATCAGGACCACGTCGGGCCGAAGGCTCTCGGTCAGATCGATGGCCTCGGGCCCGTCGGCGGCCTCGCCGACGACCTCGATGTCGGGCTCGAGCTGCAGCAGGCTGACCAGGCCGTCGCGGAGGATCTTGTGGTCGTCGGCGATGAGCACGCGTCGGCGGGCGCCCCGGGGGCGGACCGCCAGGGCCTGGGCGCTGCCGCGCTGGCCGGGCCGCTCGGCCGGCGGGCCCACACCCGGGCCCAGCGGCGCGGTCAGTGTCACGCGCGTGCCTTCGCCCGGGGCGGTCTCCAGGGCCATGTGCCCCCCGACGTACGCCAGCCGCTCCTGAATGCTGAACAGGCCGAAGGTCGCCTCCTCGGCCGGGCGATGCGCCAGCCGATCAGGGTCGAACCCCCGGCCCGCGTCGGCCACCACCAGCTGCACGCGGTCGTCGCCGGTCCGCGAAAGCGTCACGCGGGCCTCATCGACGCCGGCGTGTTTGGTCACGTTGAACAGCAGCTCGCGGGCGCACTCGAACAGCAGGAATCGAAGGTCCTCGCTGGCCGGCTCGGCCTGGCTGCTCGCCTGCAGATGCACGGTGAGCTGGTGCTGCTGGCGCATCCGGCCGGCGAGCCAGTTGAGCCCCCCGACCAGGCCCGCCTCGTGCAGGATCGGCGGGCTGAGGTCCATCGTCAGGTCGCGCGAGGCCTGCAGGGCCTCGGTGAGGATGCCGTCGGTGCCCTGCAAGGCCGTCTCCAGCCGATCGGGCCGATCCGTGTGCCGCATCCAGTCCAGCTGCATGCGGGCGGCGACGATGAGCTGCTGGATGTGGTCGTGGAGCACCTGAGCGAGGCGCCGCCGCTCGCGCTGCTCGGCGCTGCTGAGCTCGCTGGCCAGGGCACGGAGCCGGTTGGCCTGCTGCTGCACCTCGGCCGTCCGCTCGGCGATGCGCTGCTCGAGGGTCTCGTTGGCCTCCTGGAGGGCCTGCTCGGCCTGCTTGAGCCTGGTGATGTCCTCGGTGAACATGATGATCCCGCCGATCACCCCCGGCCCCGAGTGCCACGGGCGGATCTCCCAGCGGACCCACTGCGTGCGGCCATCGGCGCGGACGAAGGGGTCCTCCTCGGCCCGCTCGACGGCCCCGGCCAGGCAGCGGCGGTGGATCGCCTTCCACCGTTCGGGCACCTCGGGGAACACCTCGTAGTGGCAGCGCCCGATGATGGCCTGGCCTTCCAGGCCGTAGTCCCGCAGCCAGCGCCGGCTGGCGGCGAGGTAGCGCATCTGCGTGTCGAACATGCCGATGGCGGCCGGCGCGTGCTCCACGAACAGCCGAAGCTGCTCCTCCTGCTGCCGCAGGGCCTGCTCAGCCCGGTGACGTTCGGTCACGTCCCGCAGCAACCCCAGCGTGCCCACGAACGCGCCCTGGTCGTCGCGGATCGCGCTGACCCGCGACTGCACCCACAGCTGCTGCCCCTGCCGGTCGTAGTGGATCGTCTCCAGGACCGTGCCGCCCTCGGCCAGCAACCTCGACATTGCCTGCTCGCGGGTGATGCCGATGAACTCGGCGCGGAACAGCGCGTCGGCGTTCTGGCCGATCGCCTCCTCGGCCGACCAGCCGTAGATCTGCTCGGCCCCCCGGTTCCAGCGCCGGATGACGAAGTCGGCGTCGGTGGCGACGACGGCGTCGGAGAGCTGGTCGATCAGCTCGGCCTGGCGGCGGAGGGACGCCTCGGCCTGCATGCGCTCGGTGATGTCGCGCAACAGCAGCGCCACGCACCCCTGATCGGCCGGCTCGAGGCGGAAGGCGTCGATCTCGAACCACCGGCCCAGCGCGGCCGAGTAGTTCTCGAAGTGGTCGCTCTGGCCGGTCGCCGCGATCCGGCCCAAGCGATCGAACCACGCCGGCTCGAGATCCGGCACGAGCTGCCGGGCCGTTCGGCCCACCGCGTTGGAGACCCCCGTGTGGCGCTCCAGGGCGGGGTTGGCCTCCACAACCCGCAGGTCGACCGCCTGGCCGGCCTCGTCGCGCAGGACCTCCAGTACGCAGAAGGCATCGTCGATCGACTCGAACAGCACCTGGCAGCGCGCCTGGGCCTGCTCGAGGAGGCACTGCAGCTCCTCGCAGCGCCGCTGGAACTCCGGCAGGGCGGACCCGTCGGAGGAAGCTGGACAGGCTGGGCACATGGCGCACGGCCTCCAACAGAGTGGCTGCAGCCAACACGTGGGCCGATCAAGACAGGGCCCTCTCTATTGTAGTCGACTCGGGCCCGGCAGTCTGCCCATAACCGGCAGCGAACCTATTGGCGCCCTGTGCGATGCGTCGACCGAGCCGCCCCGGCTCCGCGACCCGGACAAGGCCCTGACGTCCCACGCCCCGGGCGGCCGGGAATCCGGGCCCGGGAAAGCGATTTGAGGGATTGGCAGTTTTCGCGATCTGCAGTATGATCTGCTTCCGGAGATAAAGGGGTCGGGGTGAGGGATTACTGCGACCACCTCTCGGAGGGCTTCCTGATCGGCGCATGGTACCGTTCCGCACGGCCATCGGTGTGTGCGGCGGGGCGGCAGGCCTTGCTTTCAGGGGGCTGCTGAAACTGCAAGGACAGCAACCATCGGGCTCGAGGTCTGCGCCCGCATAGCGAACTCTGCTTTGTACCAGGCCATGCTTCCCTGGCGACAAGTCATACTCCACACGGAGTACGCCTTGGCGTGGCCTGGACGAGCTCTTTAAGGAGGATGCAATCGTGAAAACCCTGTTGATCGCCACTGTAGTGGCCCTGCTGAGCATCACCCAAGCCCATGCGGTCACGCTGCACGTCGAGGGCTTCGAGGCCAGCACTTGGCCGGACCCGGCCATCGGGCGAACCTGGCAAGACAACAATGGCAGCACGGTGACTCGGGTCGCTTCGGGCACCAACGGAATCGCCTCGAGCAGCGGGTCGTTCCATGCCGAGATCAGCAAGGTGGGCAGCGCTGGAGCCTTTAGCTACCTCGGCGGCAACGACACTGCCTTCCGCGGCGGCTGGACCACCTCGATCGACATCTACGTCGATCTGGCCGCCTTGGACGGATTCGAGATCTCCCAGGCCGTCACCCGGAATACGGGGGGCCACGCGCAGGACAACATCTTTCACGTGCGGAAGGTTGGGCAGGAGTACACGGTTGGCGTCAGCCACAACTCGAACTACACGGCCAACGTGTCCGGCTTCGCCGTGGCTCCCCAGACGATCCAGCAAAACGGCTGGTACACGTTTCAGTGGTCGGTCATGCCCTCGGCCGGTCCGCTGGGCGTTGAGACCATCTGGACAGTTCTCCAAGATGACGGCAGCACGTTCTGGCAGTACTCCAAGGATACTGGCCTGGGGTACGACATCAATGACGTCGGGGGTCACAGGTACATGTGGTTCACCTACACGGGAAGTGGAAACGGGGCTCTGGCCATTGACAACGCGACCGTTTCGGCCGTCCCCGAGCCGCTGACCGTGGCCGGCGTCCTGATGGGGCTGGGCGGCATTGGCCGCTACCTCCGCCGCCGGACCGCCTGAGATTCGGTAGTCCTCTGATTTCGCGTCGGCCGGGCGCCCTGACTGAAGGTGAGAGCCTTCAGCGGGGGCGTCCGGCCGACGGCCGTTTGGGGTCCAGACCATTTGCCGATTGCGTCTGTGGGTCCCAAAGCGCCTCCGGCCCAAGCCCACGGATTGCCATTCGTGGGCATCCGTGGCTGGCCCGTCGATCTGGGGGCCCAGTTCACCCGCACGTCCGATGGCAAAACGGTCTGGCCGGCGAGAAAAGCGGCTGGGCCCTTCTCATCGGCTTGCCCGGCGGGTATGTAAGGGGGCGACGGCCCGAACGGGGCTGTGGGTAACCGAATGTAGCCGAGCAAGCACAAGGAGTCGGCGATGGCCAAGGCGCTGATGGTCTATGGCGGCTGGGGCGGGCACGAGCCCAAGGAAACGACGGCGATCTTCGCGGAGTTCCTCCGCGGCCAGGGCTTCGACGTGGACGTCCGCGACACGCTGGACGCCTACCTCGACGCGGAGCTCATGGGCAGCGTGGACCTGATCGTCCAGTGCTGGACGATGGGGCAGATCACCAAGGAGCAGTTCGAGGGCCTCAGCAAGGCCGTCGAGAACGGCGCGGGACTGGCCGGCTGGCACGGCGGGCTGTGCGACGCCTTCCGCGCGAGCATCGACTACCACCGGCTCAGCGGCGGGCAATTCCTGGCCCACCCCGGCGGGCTGATCGAGTACGACGTCCACGTGACCAACTGGGACGACCCGATCATGGCCGGCATCGAGAACTTCCGCACCTGCCCGACCGAGCAGTACTACATGATGACCGACCCGGCCAACCTGGTGCTGGCCACCACCCCGCTGTCGCCCAACTGCGGCTGGGCGGCCGGCGCGGTCATGCCCCAGGTCTGGAAGCGCCAGCACGGCAAGGGCCGGGTGTTCTTCAGCGCCCTGGGCCACGTCGCCAAGGACTTCACCGACATGCCCCAGGCCCGCACCATCATGGAGCGCGGCCTGCTGTGGGCGACCCGCCAGAAGGGCTGCTGCTGCGGGTAGCCTGTAGGGTGTGCAGGTTCCGCCGGAGCAACGCGCAGGCGGGGTCTGCACACGGAACCTCGGCGGCGGGCGCTCGGCCGATTGCCCTGCCGACATCGTCCCGTGTGCAGAACCGCTGCGCGAACCTGCACACCCTACGGGCAAGACGCCGGACCACGTGGCGCTCGATCCGGCCTTCGTCAGGCCGCCGGTTCGTCACCCGCGGCCGGGACGACGGGGAAGGGATCGGCCACCGAGTCGCCCTCGCCGGCGGACGGGTCGTCGGCGCGCGTCGCGCCGGCCAGCAGGGCCAGCGCCACGCCCAGGCACAGCCAGCCAGCTGGCCGGTAGGAGCCGGCCCAGTCCAGCGACGCGCCGAACAGGGCCGGGCCGATCGCGCTGGCCAGGACCAGCCAGGTCATGTTGAAGCCGCTGATGGCCCCCAGGTGCCTGCGCCCGAAGAACCGCGGCCAGGTGACCGCCGCCACCACGCCGAACATCCCCCCGCCCAGGCCGTTGCCCGCGATGATCAGCCAGACCGGCCAGCCGGGCCCCAGCACCACCAGCCCCGCCGACGAGACGGCCACGCCGCCCACCAGCACCATCAGCAGCCACTTGAGGCGGATGTAGTCGCTCACCCACCCGCCGACCAGGCTGAAGGCCACCGCGATGGCCGAGCCGGGCAGGAAGATGCCGATCGCCTGGGCCTGCGTCAGTCCACCGCTTCCGAAGATCGACACCACGTGGAACGTCAGGGCGGTGATGTAGAGCGAGTTGAGCGACAGGCCCAGGTTGAACAGCCAGAAGGCCCGCGTACGGACGGCTTGGCGGAGTGTCCAGGCCCGCTCGGGGTGTTGGCCGGGCCCGCCGCGCTTGCGGGGCAGGCCCGCGTCGGGCTCCAGGCCCAACTGCTCGGGGTTGTCGCGGTAGAGCACCGCGGCCAGCAGGGCGAAGGCCCCGCCCACCACCAGCCCCAGCACCACCCACGTCCCGCGCCAACCCCACCACGAGACCAGCGCCGCCAGCCCCAGCGGCGCCGACGAGAAGCCGAACGCCACGAACACACTGCTGAGTCCGTTGGCCAGGCCGCGGCGGGTGTCGAACCACTTCATCACCATGTTGCGGGCCGACATCGTCAGCACGCCCTGGCCCAGGAACCGCAGCAGGAAGAAGCCCACGCACGTCACGCCGAACGCCAGCGGCGCCGGCACCGCCTCGAAGCCCAGCCACCCCGCCAGCCTAGCGGTGAGCCCGTCGGCCCGGCTGAACAGCAGCAGCGTCGCGCCCAGGCCCACCGCCGCCAGCGGGCCCAGCACACGGCTGCCCCAGCGGTCGTACAGCAGGCCCGCGAAGGTCAGGATCGACGCGCTGGCCAGCGTGCCCACCAGGTAGGCCATGCTCAGCGACAGGCGGCTCAGGCCCATCGCCTTCATCAGCGGCTCGGTGAACACCGACACGCCGATCGTCTGGCCGGGCACGCTGGCCAGCATCCCCCCGATGCCGCACGCCAGCACCACCCAGCCGTAATGCACTGGACTTCGCCGCGGGGAGAACGGAACGTTACGCAGGTCGAGCTTCATAGGGGAGGTACTCCGAAGGGCGGCATGGTACACGCCGGGCCCCCCGCTGCATAGGATTCTCCGCGGATCTGTCCCCCGACGGCCTCGTAGGCTGGGGCGCAGCGGAGCGGAGCCCCACCTTCGGCTGGAAATGGACCCGGACCCGGCCTTTCATTACGGCCCCGGCGGCGGGCCGTTGTACGACATGGGCCCCTACTTCCTGCACGCCCTGCTGACGCTGCTGGGCCCCGTGCGGCGCGTCAGCGGCCTGACCCGCACCATGCAGGCCCGCCGGCAGATCTACAGCGAGCCGCGTCGCGGCCAGATGATCGACGTGGAGGTGCCCACGCACGTCCAGTCGCTGCTGGAGTTCGCCGACGGCACGGCCGTGAGCCTGCTCAACAGCTTCGACGTGATGGTGCCCTGCACACCGTCGAGATCATCCAGGCCATCCACGCCTCCGCCCAGGCCGACCGCGTCATCCGCCTCCAAACCACCTTCACCCGCCCAGCCCCCATGCCCGCCGCCCCCGCCGAGCTGCTCACCGAATGTTGACCGGATCCCCGGGGCGCGGTACACCCACTGAGTAGGTCGGGGATACTTCCCCGACATCGACGGCCCAAGTGCGCTCAGGTGTC
>JAWLCG010000066.1:8658-17519 GCA_041687295.1 Phycisphaerae bacterium
CGAGCTCATCGCCGACTTCCGCCGCCAGATCCGCCGCCCGTAATAGGCTGTCCAGGCTGGAATGATGGGTCTGGATCGCGTACGAACCTGCCCGACTGTAAAGGCCCTCTTCAGGCCGGTTCACCGGCCTTCGCCCCGCGCAGCGGGGTGTAGCCCAGGGCTTGTAGCCCTGGGGCCGGGGAGCGTCCCCTGTTACTGTTTGTCCCAGCCCGCTTCAGCGGGCTTACCCGCAGGGCGAGCACCGGCGTTGCTCGCGCTACCCAGGTAGATCTGCTTTTGTTTCTGCAGCAGACGGCCGTGGACCGAAGTACCTCGAGAACAGGGGAATCCGCATGAAGGCGAGAACTGCCTTGAGACTGGCCATAGCCGTTGTTGCGGGTCTCGCCGTTCTGGCAGGCTGTCAGAGCGACCCGGCCACCGCGCCGACCCACGCCACCCTCCATGCCGCGGCCCGTGCGGGCGACTTGGCCGGCGTCCAACGCCACCTCGCAGAGGGGGCGGATGCCAACGCCCGTTCCCCTGAGGGACAAACCCCCCTGCATATCGCGGCCGCGAGAGGTCATCGCCAGATCGCCGAGCGGCTGCTCAAGGCCGGGGCCGATGTGAATGCCCGGGATGAGAAGGCCCGGACTCCTCTGCTGGAGGCGGCCGCCGGGGGGCACCGCGACGTGGTCGAACTGCTGCTGGACAGCGGCGCTCCTATTCGCCCGGAGGTCGCCGAGGATGTCTGGCCGCTCTGGGTAGCCATCCACAACGGACATCGCGGTGTCGTCGAACTACTGCTGGCCCGCGGCGAGGAGGCCAACGTCACCCTTGAAAAGGGCGTCACATTGCTCCATGTTGCTGCGGCCAAGAGCACCGCAGCAGTCGTGGAGGCCCTCATTGAAGCGGGCGCTGACGTGAACGCCCGGACCGAGCAGGGCATGACGCCCCTGCACTGGGCCGCGGAAGAGAACCACGTGGAGGTCGCGAAGCTTCTGCTGACGCGGGGGGCCGAGGTGGGTACGCCGGATGGGGACGGCCGGACGCCGCTTCATGTGGCCGCTGTACACGGGCGGCGGGAGATGGTTGAACTGCTACTGACTCAGGGCGCGGAGGTCGACGCTGCGACAGAGGAGGGAACTACTCCGCTGCTCCTGGCGGCATTGACCGAGAACCGGGATGCCGCCGAAGCACTGCTGGACCATGGCGCAGACATCGACTCCCGCGACACTAATGGATGGACCTCTCTACATTACGCCGCCTTTTCCGGCAACCAGAGCTTGGCCGAACGCCTGCTGCAGCGTGAGGCGGACGTCGATATCCGCGATGGGGACCAGATGACCCCCCTGCATCTGGCCGCCATGAAGGGCCATGCGGGAGTGGCGAAGCTCCTCATCGCCCATGGAGCGGATCCGGACGTCAAAGGCCCCTGGGATGGGACCCTCCTGCATCAGGCCGCCATGAAGGGCCATGCGGAAGTGGCGAAGCTCCTCATCGCCCATGGAGCGGATCCGGACGTCAGAGGCCCCTGGGATAGAACCCCGCTGCATTCGGCGGCCGAGCACGGACAGCGGGCGGTGGTGGAGTTGCTCCTGAACCAGGGCGCAGAGATCGACGCTCGAGACCAGAACGCGGCTACGCCGCTACGGCTGGCGGCCCGGGATGGCCACCAGGAAACCGTGGAACTGCTGCTGAAGGAAGGCGCAGACGTCAACGCCAACGGGAAGGATGGCGACACGCCGCTACGTGTGGCCGTCGCTGAGGGACATCGGGACATAGCCGAAGCCCTGATAGATCGTGGCGCGGACATCCACCTCCGCTACAAGGGAAGGACACTCCTGCACTATGTGGCCGTTCTCGATCAGCGGGGCATCGCCGAACTCCTGCTGGAGCGGGGGGCGGACATTGAGGCCCGTGAGAGGAACCAGTGGACCCCTCTGCATCTGGCCGCTCTGGCGGGCAACGTCGAGATGGCAAAGCTCCTCATCGCCCATGGGGCGGATCCGGAGGCCAAAGGTGCCCAAGGCCGGACGCCGCTGGACATGGCTGATGCCGCGACCGCCGCGGCCTTGGCCGAGCTGTTGGAATACTAGGCCGTAGCCCAGTAGGGCGGGCACCGCCCGCCGCGGCGGCGCCTGGCGCCCTCGACGGCGGGCATTGCCCGCCCTACGGCAGAGCCCGTTTTCATCGTCTGTGTGTGCGGGCCAAGCCCGCATGGACAGCTCAGTAGGGCGAGCCACTGTGTGGCTCCCGCAACCAGAGGATACCCAAGGAGACGACGATGAACCTGTTCGACGCACTGACCCCATTGGCGGCGGTCGTCCTGTCGGCCGGCGTGATGGCGACGCTGGCGGCGGCGGGCGAGGCTGCGCCGGCGACGTACACCAACCCCATCGGCGGCGGGCTGCCCGTGCCCGACCCGTTCGTGCTGCAGCATGACGGGATGTACTACCTCTACGGCACGGCCGGCGGGCGGGAGGGCTTTCTGGCCTGGACCTCGCCCGACCTGGTGCACTGGGAGCCGCTGGGCGTCGTGCATCCGCGCGACGAGAGCACCTGGGGCACCGGCTCGTTCTGGGCGCCGGAGGTGGCCGCCTACGGCGGCAAGTTTTTCATGACCTACAGCTGCCACGGGCCCGACCGCAGCGAGGGCTATCGCCTCTGTCTGGCCGTCGCCGACAGCCCGGCCGGGCCGTTCCGCGACATGCGGACGCCGTGGATCGACCTGGGCTTCGCCAGCATCGACGCGCACCTGTTCGTCGACGAGGGTGTGCCGTACCTGTTCTTCAACCGGGTCGGCGTGGTCGACCAGCCGCCCGAGCCGCGGTACATCTTCGGCACGATCTATGCCGTGCAGCTGAGCGAGGACCTGTCGGCCCGCGTCGGCGAGCCGGTGCTGGTGGCCCAGTGCGACCAGCCGTGGGAGCAGCCCGACCCCCAGTTCAACAGCCGATGCAACGAGGGGGCGTTCGTCTTCCGCCACGGTCAGACGTACTACCTCACCTACTCGTCGGGCCACTACGCCAGCCCGCGCTACGGCATCGGCTACGCGACAGCCCCGAGCCCGCTGGGCCCCTGGACCAAGAGCGAGCACAACCCGCTGGCCCAGTCGGTGCCGGCCCTGGGCGTCTCGGGCCCGGGCCACAGCTCGATCACCCGCTCGCCCGACGGCCGGGAGATCTTCGTCGTCTACCACACCCACGCCGACGCCGCCAAACCCGGCGCGGGCCGGGTGGCCAACATCGACCGCCTGATCATCCACGACGACGGCCGACTCGAACTCCTCGGCCCCACGCGCACCCCCCAGCCCGCGCCGTCCGGGGCCCGGCGGTAGCGCGTAGGTCGGGGATACCTCCCCGACATCGATGGCCCCGGCGCGTTCGCGTGTCGGGGAGGTATCCCCGACCTACCGGCTTGTCCACCCGAGACGGCGTCATGGTCGGGGTAATCCATGCGGGGCGGGGCGGGCCAAATGCGAGGGATTGCTGTTTACACCGGGCCGGGAGGGGGTATAGTTAGACAGTAGGCGGGCCGATCGCGTGTCACTTCTTTAGGTCGGCCGGGAGTCCCTTTCGTCCGTGGCCCATCGCATATCGGAGGCCGAACCATGCGCCGCAAGGCCTTTACGCTCATCGAGCTGCTGGTCGTCATCGCCATCATCGCCCTGCTGGTGTCCATCCTGCTGCCGTCGCTGGCCCAGGCCAAGGAGCACGCCAAGGCCGTCCTGTGCCAGTCGAACCTCAAGAACCTCGGCGCGGCCTGGCAGGCGTACGCCACCGACAACAACGACGTGATGATCTCCGGCTGGGACCAGAGCTGGTCCTACGGCCAAGGGAACATGGGCGGCAACGGCTGGCACCGCCAGTGGCCCTACGTGATGGCCTACTGGGCCAAGGGCAAGAGCGTGGGCCGGGAGACCCTCTACTACGACGAGAAGGCCAGCACGCCGGAGTCGGGCTTCTACCAGCCCGAGGACACGCCCCATGCCCAGGCCCACAGCCACCACAACATTCACCCCTACCTCCGCTGGGGCTCGGCCGCCAGTTGGGACAGCCACATCGTCGCCGAGCTGCACTGCCCCACGATGCGCGACCAGCAGTATGCCTACTTCACCACGGTCGGCTCATACACGATGAACATCCGCGCCGGCTCCAACCCGCCGGCCATTGCCCACCGGACCATGTCCTGGGGCCCCTGGGGCTGGGGCGACTACATCGAGCTCAACCGCCAGACCCACACCCAGGACACGCTGCTGCTGGGCGGCCCCCGCAGCCGGAACCCCTGGTTCCAGTGGGAGCGCCCCGACCAGCGCCCGCCCGGCGGCTACATGGTGGACCCGCACATGGGCGGGACGAACTACGGCTTCGTCGACGGCCACGTCGAGCGGCGCGACTACGACTCGTTCATCGAGTGGAACTTCCGCGGCGAGATCGAGTAGCGCCCGTTCGATCCACAGCATGGAGTGCGGCGGCTTTGGCGCCGCTTTGGCTTGAGCCGTCCTCGAGCCAGAGCACCGTCACAGCCGCCGCACTGCGTATTCCCGCCCCAGCTCTCTGTTTACTTCCTCGCCTTGGGGCGGTATTCCCAACCCGCGGGGTCCCTCGATCCGAAAGGAGTAGCGGGTGAATAGATGGGACTGCATCCAGGTTGCGAACTCCAGCAGGTGGGACGGCGCTTCGCTCTGTCCCAGCCTGTGAAGGACTGTAGAGGAGTGGGCATGAGCAAGCGGAAGAAGCGGATCGTCTGGGTCGTGCTGGGCCTGGTCGTGGCGACGCTGGTGTACATGCACTGGCCGATGGAGCGGGTGACGATCGAGGTGGGGCCGGAGACGACGGTCCTGGAGCGGCCGTTGCACCCCGATGGCACGGTGAACTACGTGGCGGCCATGGACGAGGCCTACGCCGCGGGCGTGACGGCCGAGAACAACGCCGCCGAGGGCCTGCTGCGGGCCCTGGGCCCGGGGCTGCTGCAGTCGGCGACGCGGCAGCCGGAGCTGGCCCGGCTGGGGCTCTCATCCGACGAGATCGGCGAGGGGCTCTACCAGCCCTGGCAGCCGGACGCGGCGACGGCGGACGGGGCAACCTTCACCGACCCCAAGGGCGAGCGCCGCCCGCTGAGCCAGGCCGACCTGAGCGACCTGGTCTGGCTGCTTCGCCAGGGGCAGGTGCACCCCGACCTGGAGGCGTGGCTGGCCCGCAACGAGGCCGCCCTGGACCTGATCGGCCAAACGGCCGCCGAGAGGCCCCGCCTCTACCTGCCCCTGGTGTCGCAGTCGCAGCCGCCGGCGGTGCTCGATGTGAACCTGCCCTCGCTGGCGCGGCTGCGCGAGGGCGCCAGGGCGCTGCTCGTGCGAGCCCACTGGCGGGCGCTGCGGGGCGACCGCCCCGGCGCCTGGGCCGACCTGCTGGCGACCCACCGCCTGGCCCGCCTGGCCGACCAGGGCCCCACGCTCATCCACCGGCTGGTCGGCATGGCCATCGAGTCGCTGGCCGCCGAGGGCGCCATCCACCTGGCCACCCAGCCGCCCTTCGACGCCGGGGCCGCCCGCCGCCACCTCGCCGCCATCGAGGCCCTGCCCCCGCTCCAGCCGCTGACCGAGATCGTCGACCGCAGCGAGCGCTTCATGGCCCTGGACGCCATCGCCGGCTTCAGCCGCGGGCAGCGCCCTGGTGCCATAGCGCCCAGTGGTCCGGTGGTCGGCCCGGGAGCAGACTGGAACGCGATGCTTCGCCGCACCAACGACTGGTACGACCGCATGGCCGCCGGCTTCCGATCGGCCGAGAGCGGCAGCAGCCTCCAGGCCGCCACCGACCTTGGGGCGATGGTCAATCGGCTCCGCGCGGGGGCGCCCAGCAAGGCCCGGCTGATCGGCCTGCGCCTCACCGGCCGGCTGGGGCGCCCAGCCCTGAGCGGCGAGATCGCCGACTTCTTCATGGGCACCATGCTGCCGTCGCTGGACAAGGCCCTGCTCCACCTGGAGGTGGCGCACATGAAGCGCGCCGTCGAGACGACCGCCCTGGCCTTGGCCGCCTACCGCGCCGAGACCGGCCGGTGGCCCGAGTCGCTGGCCGCGCTGACGGGCGACCTGCTGCCGGCCGTGCCGGTCGACGCGTTTACCGGCGAGCCGCTGATCTACCGCCCCCGCGACGACGGCTACCTGCTCTACAGCGTGGGCATGGGCGCCACCGACGATACCGGCCTCGGGGACGACATCGCCGCCCGCGTGCCCCACGCGCCGCGGTGAGAGTATGGAGTGCGGCGGCAACGACGCCGCTTTGGCTTTGGAGCGGCAATCGTGGGTCCATAGGACGTGCGGTGCGTGGTGTCGAGTCAGGCACGGCCCGGCCGAGATGCCCACGGATGGCAATCCGTGGGCTTGGGCCGGAGGCGCCTCGCGAACCGCAGCCGCAACAGGTAGAGGGCCTAACCTTCGCACTTCAAAGGCGCCCGCCCCGGTCGGGGGCCTAGAATGGGCCATGCAGACCTTTGTGCCCTATCCGTCGTTCACGCTGACGGCGCTGGTGCTGGACTACCGGCGACTGGGCAAGCAGCGCGTCGAGGCACGGCAGATCATCCACGCCCTGCACAATCCGCGCAACGCCTGGCGCAACCACCCGGCCGTGCGGATGTGGCGGGGCTACGAGCCGGCCCTGCGGGCGTACGGCAACACGATGATCCGCGAGTGGGTCCGCCGGGGCTACCGCAACGCGATGCCCCTGCTGCCGGTGCGGCGGCTGCGCTACCCCCCGTGGTTTGGCCGGGCCGACGTGCACCTCTCCCACCAGTCGATGCTGTTGGCCAAGGAGCCCGCGTGGTACGCACGGTTCGATTGGGACGTTGAGCCGGGCATCGGCTACGTCTGGCCGGTGTAGGCGGGCGGAGCCCTACCCCGTAGGCCGGGTCGAGCGCCAGCGAGGCCCGGCGATTGCGAGAGCTGCCGGAGAGCTGCCGGGCCTCGCTGCGCTCGACCCGGCCTGCGCCGGCGCCATCACGGCGGGCCGTGCCCGCCCTACATCTGCCAGCGGCCCAGGCACAGCAGGGCCCAGAGGCGGTGGCGGTGGTCGGCCCGGCCAGCGGCGTGCTCGTCGATCATGCGGGCCAGGGCCGAGCGGCGGAGCCAGCCGACGTCGATGAAGGCCTGGTCCAGCAGCGTTTCGCGGAGCGCCGGCAGCAGCGGCCCGGCCAGCCAGGCGCCCAGCGGCACGCCGAAGCCCTGCTTGGGTCGATCGAACACCGCCGCCGGCAGCTCGGGCCCGAAGGCGTCGCGGAGGATCCGCTTGCCGCGCCGGCCATCGACCTTGAGCGCCTCGGGCAGCGTCAGGCCCAGCTCGACGACGCGGTGGTCGAGGAATGGGCTGCGGATCTCCAGGCCGTGGGCCATGCTGGCGATGTCGACCTTGACCAGCAGGTCGTCGGGCAGGTAGGTCATCACGTCGCAGCGCTGGGCGGCGAGCAGCTCGCTGTCGGGCTCGGCCTCTTCCGGGCCCTGGTAGAGCTCGGTGAACCACCGCACCGGCGCGTCGAGGTCGAGCCGGGCCCGCAGCTCGGGCGTGAGCAGCTCCTCCAGGGCCGACTCGTCCAGCAGGCGGCGGTAGGCGAGGTACTGCATCGGCGGCGGGTCGTTGAGTCGGCGGGCGAATCGGGCCAGGCGGCGCAGGCGGTTGCGCTCGTCGTGGGGGGCGAGCAGCTCGGCCAGTGTGCCGGCCAGCAGCACGGCCAGGGCCTTGGGCGGCCGCATGTGCTGGCTGAGGTGCATCGCCCGGTGGCGGTCGTAGCCGGCGAAGGCCTCGTCGCCCCCGTCGCCGGCCAGGGCCACCGTCACCTCCTGCCGCACGGCCTGGCAGAGCAGGTACGTCGGCAGGGCGCTGGAGTCGCCGAAGGGCTCGTCGTACTGGGCGACCAGCGTGTCCAGCAGGCCCGCGGCGTCGGGGCGGATCAGGATCTCGCGGTGGTCGGTGCCGAGATGCTCGGCCACGGCCCGGGCGGCGGGCCGTTCGTCGAAGCCGGCCTCTTCAAAGCCCACGCTGAAGGTCCGCACGGCCCGGCCGTCGCCGGCGGCGCGGGCCATCAGCAGGGCGGTGATGCTCGAGTCGATGCCCCCGCTGAGCAGGGCTCCGACCGGCACGTCGGCGACCATGCGGCGTGCGACGGCGTCGGCCAGCAGCGCGCGGACGCGCTCGACGGCCTCGGCTTGGGCGATTGGCTGGGCGTGCGTCGGCGGGCTCCACCACCGCTTTGGCTGAGCCTGCGGGCCGGTGGCGGTCAGCGAATGGCCCGGCTGCAGCTTCCGCAGGCCCCGCCAGATCGCCTGCGGCGCCGGCACGTAGCCCAGCGTGAGGTACATCGCCAGTGAAGCCTCGTCGACCGTGCGGTCGACGTCCGGGTGGGCCAGCAGGGCCTTGGCCTCGCTGGCGAACAGCAGCCGATCGGGCAGCACGGCGTACCACAGCGGCTTGACGCCGAGGCGGTCACGGACCAGGTGCAGGGCCCCGCTGGCTGCGTCGTAGAGGGCGAAGGCGAACATGCCCCACAGCCGCTCCAGCCCCGCCAGGCCGTGGCGGCCCAGCGTCGCCAGCAGGACCTCCGTGTCGCCGGCGGTGGTGAAGGCGCAGCCCTCGGCCTTCAGCTCGGCCCGCAGGTCGCGAAAGTTGTAGATCTCACCGTTGAACGCCAGCACGGCCTGCCCGTCGGGGCTGGCCATGGGCTGATGGCTATCGGCCAGGTCGATCACACTGAGCCGGCGGAAGCCCATCGCGCAGCGCCCGTCGGGGCTGAGGTAGCGGCCCCGCTCGTCGGGCCCGCGGTGGCCCAGCCGATCGGCCATCGCCTCGACGCGCGCAGCCTCCGCCCGGGCCGCCGCGTCGGCCGGTTTGGCGAAC
>JAWLCG010000067.1:0-17430 GCA_041687295.1 Phycisphaerae bacterium
GCCACCGCGGCGGGCCGTGCCCGCCCTACTGGGGACGCCCCCTCAGCGGATCAGGCGGGCGTCGGCGAGGCTGACGTGGTCGCCGACGTCCAGGGCCTCGCCGAAGTCCACGCGGATCTCCAGTGTCTCCACGCCGGTCAGATCCAGGCGGATGGGCAGCGGCGCGTCCGTGCCGCGCAGGCGGGTGGGGGCCAGCAGCTCGCGCCCGTCGCCGAGGATCGTCAGCACCGCGTCGCCGCCGGGCCGGGCCGCGTCGTCGATGCCAGCCAGGGCGACCAGCTCGCGGTAGGAGTTATCAAGCGCGTAGCGGAGGCGGGCCTGGCTGTGCAGGCCCAGGCCGCGGTCGTACTGTCGGCCGGCCAGGCGGATCGGGGCCGCGGCGCTGCTGGCGTCCGCCCGCCAGGGGAACAGCACCGCGAACGTGCCCGCCTGCTCGACGGCCAAGGGGGTCAGCTGCGACAGGTACACCAGCCGATCGCTGCGAAACTCGATCGCCGCCACACGCTCCAGCGGCACGGCCAACTCGCCCATCGCCGTGCCGGTCAGGCGGACCGTGCCGTCGGCCACCGTCACCGCGGCGAAGCCCAGCCGGCTGCCGTCTCGGCCCACCAGCCAGCCGCGGGGGGATGGCGGCTCGCCGGCCGGCCCCGCCAGACGCAGCAGCGGCGTGCGGGCCCGGTCGATCGTGCGGTCCTGCCCGGCGTAGTGGAAGGTGATCCGCTCGGCGTCGATTCGCCGCAGGGCCCCCGCCACCGGCACCCGCTCGCCCTGGCCCGACAGGATCAGCAGCCGGTCGCCCTCAGTCGGGGCGGGCGCCGCCAGGGCCTCCCGCAGTTCCTCCGGCCGGGTCCGCGCATCGGGCAGCAGCAGGGCCGAGACGGCCTCGACCGGCAGCGTCACCGCGCCGGTCAGCTCGGTCGTCAGTTGCCAGGGGCCCTCGGCCAGCGTCACCGACCGGGCCGCCAGCGCATCGCCGACCCGCGTGAGCAGCAGCGCCTGGCCCGCGCGGCCCCACGGGTCGGCCGACTCGGCCAGGCGAATCGCCTGCACGCTATCCAGCGGGACCGACGCCGCCCCCTCGGACGTCTGCACGCGGACGGCCTCGCCGTCCAGGCCCGTCAGCGCGCCTTCATGGCGGGCGCCGTCGATGGTCGCCACCGTCGCATCGACCTGGGCCGGGGCACTCAGACAGAGCACGCCGACCATGCACGCCGCCAACGCCACGCAGGCCGAGCTTCGCACGCCAACCGTTGCCGGGTTTCTGCGCTTCATGACCTCGCCACCTTCCGAAATGCACGGACATCGGGCGGTTTGCCGACACCGAAGACCCCGGGCAAGCCCGGGGCTATATAGAATGCGGTTCGAACCGCCGGGTGCCGTCGCTTACGGGCTCTGCCTGTTCATGGGGTCCTTGGTCCTATCTGCAAGGTCCTATCGAAAAGGTCCCATCCCTGGGTCCAGGCCACTGGCCACTGGCTACTACCCTACGGGTTCTCCGCGGTGATGCGGTAGTACTCCTCGAGCATTCGGCTGTAGCGCTGGGGGTACTTCTGCTGGAGCAGTTCGACGAGGCGTTCGCGCTGGCGGATGGGCAGGTCGCCCCAGGCGTCGGTCTCGTCGCTGGGCCGGACGGCGGACAGGCCCTGCGGGCGCGGGCTGTTGCCGCCGGGCAGGACGCTGTTGGCGGCGGGGCTGGCGGGCGGGCCGCCGGCGGGGTTGCCCGTCAGCGGGCCGGGCTGGCCCTGGTCCTGGCCCTGGCCCTGCGGCGGGGGCTGGGGCGAGCCGGAGCCGCCGGAGCCCTGTTGGCCCGAGGCGATCAGGTCGTCGAGCATGGCCAGAATCTGCCGCTGGCGGTCCTGCGTCTCCGGGCCGCTGTCGCCCTCGGCGAGGCGCTGCTGGACGGTGGTCATCCGCTGGGCCAGCGTCGTCAGGGGGCGGTCGTAGTCGGCGAGGATCTGCCGGGCCCGCAGGGCGAGGGCCTCGGCCCGGTCGGGCTCGAGGAAGCCGTAGTTCTCGGCCCACCACGCGTACAGCCGGGCCGCGTTGAGCTGTCGGCCGGCCGCGGCCAGGGCGTCGGCGGCGCGAAGGGCGGCCTGCGAGGCGAACGAGACCTTGTCGGGCATGGCCGCGAGCAGGGCCTGGTAGGCGGCCAGGGCGTCGTCGGTGCGGTCCAGGCCGGCCAGGGCGTCGGCCTGCAGCAGGCGGCGGACGGCGTCGGCGTAGCCGGTGCCGGTCGGGTTGAGCGTCGGCTCGAGCTGGGCCAGGGCGGCGGCGAAGTTTTCGGCGGCGAGCTTCTCGACGGCCCCGGCCAGGCGCGGGTCGACGGCGGCGAAGGCGGCGACGATCCGCTCGACGTTCTCGGCCGGCGCGGCGGTGCGGGCCTGGCGGAGGTCGGCGACGGCGGCGTCGACGGCGTCGAGCTCGTAGAGCAGGCCGTCCTCGATCTCGCGGGCGGCCGAGGCACGCTCGCGGGCCAGCGTGGCCGGTCGGGCCTGGGCCACCAGCTCGCGGAGCTGGGCCTCGGTCAGCTCGGCCGGCGCCGAGGCGGGCTGAGGGGCCGGGGCAGTCTGGGCCCACGCGGCCCCGGCCAGCACCAGGGCGATGGCGAGGATGCGGGTCATGGCGAGGCCTCCTTGCGGTCCATCCGCTCGGCGAGCTGGCGGGCCATGTCGGCGACCTGGGCCTGTCGGCTGACGAGGCGGCGCTGCTGGTCGGCGAGTAGCGCCGCCGGCAGGCCGACGCCGCGCTGGGCCTGCAGGGCGGCCGTCGACTCGTGCACCTGGGCCTGGAGGGTGCGGAGCATCTTCAGCTCGGCCACCGGCGGCACGAGGGGCCCCTGCCCGCCGCCGGGGCCGCCGCCCCCGCCCCCGCCACCGCCACCGCCGCCCCCGCCGGCCCGGCGGGCCGACTCCTGCCGCAGGGCGTCGATCAGGGCCTGGAGGCTCGTCACGATCTGCCCCTGAATGCCCTGGGCGAAGGGCCCGGGCTGCCCCTCGGCCAGCAGCGTCTGCACCTGGCGCATGTCCTGGGCGACCTGGTCGAGCACGACGGGGAAGACCGCCGTCGTGCCGTCCTGGCGGATGAGGTCGGCCACGGCGACGACCTGCTGGGCCTGCTGGCCCTGGCTGTCGGCCAGGCCGGCCAGGGCGAGCTGCTCGGGCCGGGGGTAGCCCGCGTCGGTCCGCCGGCCGAAGATGTCGCGCGTGGCCGCGTTGAGCTGCTGCTGGGCGGCGAGGACCTCGCGGAGGCGGGCCTCGACCTGGTGCAGGGCCTCGGCCTGCGTCTGCGACTCGAGCTGCTCGATGGCCTGGGCGAGCTGCCGGCGGGCCTGCTCGAGCTGGGCCAGCGCCTCCTGCTGAGCGGGGTTGGCGGCGGCGGGCTGACCCTGGCCGAGCTGCCCAGCGGCCTGGTCCATCGCCTGGCTGGCCGAGCCGACGGCGGGCTCGCCTGGCGTGGGCTGCCCGGCCCGCTGGGCCTCGGCCTTCATCCGCTGGGCCAAAGCGTCGGCCTCGATGCGGGCCTGCTGCTGGGCGTCGCGCTGGGCGGCGGTGTCGCGGGGCTGGGCCTCGCGCTCCAGCCGCCGGCGGAGCTGGGCGAGCTGGGCGAGCTCCTCCTGCAGGGCCTCCAGGGCGCGGCGCTGGGCGGCCTGGGCGGGCGGGGGCTGCTGGTCCTGCAGATGCCCAGCCGCCTGGGCCATGGCTTGGGCCGCCTGGCCGAGCTGCCGGGCTGGCTGGCCGCTCAGGCTGCTGGCCGAGTCGGCGGCGGCCTGGGCGGCCTGGCTGGCGGCGGCCGCGGCCTGGGCCAGCTGGGCCTGCGCCTCGGCCAGGTCGGCGGCGGGGTTGGCCTCGGCCGCGATGGCGGCGTCCAGGGCGGCCTGGGCGGCGGCGAGGTCGACGGCCGCCTGGATCTGCCGGTCGGTCGCGTCGGTCTTATGGCTGCGGTCGAGCGCGTCCAGGGCCCGGGCCATCTCGGCGCGGGCGCTGGCGACGGCCTCGGCCGAGCGGGCCGCGCCGGGTTGGGCCGACGCGCCCAGCCGATCCTGCAGCGCCTGGGCCTGCTCGTCCAGGGCCTGCTGCTGGCGACGGGCGAGGGGCAGCTCGCCGATGGCGGCCTCGGCCGTCTGCCGCACCAGGGCCTCCTGCTGGGCCCGCAGGCGGGCGATGGCGTCGCGCAGGGCGACCCGCTCGGTCAGCTCGGCCGGCGGGGCGGGCAGCTGGCCCGTCCGCTCCAGCAGGGCCTGCTGCTGGGCCGCCAACTCCGTCATGGCCGCCTGGGCCTGGGCCAGGGCGGCGTCCAGCGCGGGCTGGTCGGCCGCGGGGCGACTCTGCCGCTCCAGCTCGGCCTGCCGCTGGGCCAAGGCGTCCACGTCGCCCGCCAGGTCGCGCAGGGCTTCGAGGTGCCGCATCTGGGCGTCCAGCTCCACCGTGCCGCTGCGGAGCGTCTCGAGCATGGCCCGCAGTTCGTCGACCACCTGGGCCTGCGTCTGGTCGGCCGGCGCGAGCAGGCCCTGCTCCAGCAGCGCCACCACCTTGTCGATGTCCTCGGCCAGGAAGGCCTGCTGGGCCTGCTGCACCGCCAGGCGGATCGTCCGGGCCGTCTGCGGCTCGGACTCGGCCAGCAGCTCGGCCGCCTCCAGGGCGCGGGCGAGGAACGCGTCGAACTGCTTGCGCAGCTCCCGCTGAGCGTAGACGATCTCCGGCCCCGAAGGCGCCGTCGCGGGCGCCTGGGCGAGAGACGGGGTAGCGATCAGCAGCACCAGCAGCAGGGCGAGGGGGCGCCAGGCGGTCCGAGAGCGCTGGAACCCATGGATCGTTGAGTCGCGGAGGGGCGCCCCGTCCGAGATCCCCACGGATTGCCATCCGTGGGCTTGGAGAGACCCACGCACGAGCGCGTCTGGGGAGAAGATCATGGGTTCACCTCCGGTGGGGCGGGGGGCTCGTCGAAGAGTTCGAGGGTCTGGCTCTGGAGGCGCTGGTCGATGCGGGCCTGGATCTGGCGGGCGGAGTCCAGGACGAGCTTGAGCGACTGGGCGAGCTCCTGGATGCTCTCGACGCGGGCCATCTCGGCCAGGATCGCCTCGAGCCGGGCCGTGTGGTCCTGCTGACGGGCGACCAGCGGGGCCAGGTCGGACTCGCCGGGCGACTCGCCCAGGCCGTGCAGGGCCGAGAGGGTCTGGGCCATCGCCTCGGCCTCCAGCTGGGCCAGCGGCTCGAGCACGCGGGTCTGCAGGCGGGTCCGCTGCTCGGGCGTGCCGGCGCGGTTGTGGGCCAGGATGGTCAGGATGTCGCGGTAGGCGGCCACGATGCTCGAGCTGAAGGCGCGGGCGTTCTGCTGGGCGCGGAGGCTCTCGCGGACGAGCCGCTGGGTCTCGGCGGCCTGGCCGGCGGCCCGGGCGTCGTCGGCGCCGCGCAGGGCGTCGCGGGCCTGGGCCTGGGCGGCGAGGGTCTGCTCCATCCGCAGGCGGAGCTCCTTCTGCTGCTTGAGCAGCTCGGCGAGCAGCTCGGCCTCGCTGACGATGCGGAACTCGCGGGCACCGCTGCGGCGGCGGTTGGGGCCGGCCTGCGTGGGCGGGCAGGTGTCCTCGGCCAGCACGGCCAGCCGAAGGGTCGTGCCCTCGGCCAGGCCCAGCGGCTCGAGGTCGATCGTCGCCGGCAGGGCCAGCTCGCGCCCGGCCGGGCCCGACAGCGGCAACGCGGTCGGCTCGGCCCCTTCGGCCGAAACCGCCTCGACGGCCAGTGACGCCAGGCCGTAGTCGTCGCGGGCCTCGACCTCCAGCGGCACGGTGGCGCGGGCGGTGAGGTTTCGCGTCAGGGCCAGCCAGCGGACCTCCAGCTCCGGCGGCGCGTCGGGGCGGACGTGGATGCGGTATCGGCCGGCCGAGGGGTTGGCGAAGCCCTCCGCGTCGGTCAGGCCCAGGCGGAGCGTGCGGGCGACGCCGGCCGGCTCGAGGGGCACCTGGAAGCGGCCCTGCACGCCCGGGGCGGCCGCGTCCATCGCCCCCAGGCGGACCGGGGCGAGCCGGACCTCGCCGAGGGGCGCATCGTCGAGCCACATCTCGGCCGAGGCGAGCGGCTTGGTGGCCACCGCCTGCACGCGCACCGAGCTGCCGGGGGGGATGCTCAGCCCCCCGTGGGCGCCGTCGAAGCGGCGGGTGGGCAGCTGCGTGTAGGCGGGGTACTCCACGGTGAACGCGACGCCGCTGAGCTCGGCGGGCTCGACGAGGCGGACCTGGAAGGGCCCGGCCTGCCCGTCGCCGCCGGTGACGCGGAAGCTGAACGGCTCGGTGACGTCGGTGAAGGTGAGGCTGTAGCCGCCGGCCTGCCACGGGGCGGACTGCTCGACGGCGCCGACCGACGGGTAGCGGAGCAGGAACCGCACCGCCGGCGGCACGTGTCGGCTGCGGGCGGGGTCGGCGACGACGCGGACGCTCAGGTCGCCGCCGCGGACGACCTCGAAGTCCGGCCCGCCCTCGACCAGCAGGTAGGTGTCGCGCGGCCAGGGCTGGGCCGACAGCAGGACGTTGCGGCCAAACCACAGGCCCATGGTGTTCGGAGCGGCCAGGGCCAGCGTCGCCAGCAGGCCGCCGGCGGCCAGGCCCATCATCGCGTGGCGGGCGAAGCGGCGGCGGTCCAGCGGCACGAGGTAGTCGATGCCGGCGGCCAGGAAGTTGGCCTGGCGGGCCATCGCGGCCACCAGGGCCGGCGAGGCCGACCGGTCGCCGCCGCGCCGGGCGAAGGCGACCGCCCCAGCCAGCCGATCGGCCAGCTGCGGGTAGTGGCGCTCGACCAGCAGGGCCAGGTCCAGCTCGTCGGGCCGAACGAACGCCCGCCGCCCCAGCTGCCGCCAGGCCACGTACCCCACGCCCGCCAGGGCCACCAGGCTCACCAGGGCCCGCTGGGTGGCCGGGGCGCTCTGCCGCGTCAGCCGATGCAGCCCCCAGTCGCACAGCAGCGACAGGAGGGTCGCGCCGACCACCGCCACCAGCACCCACGCCAACCCCGTCACCACCAGCTGCACGCGCAGCGCCCGGCCCAGCCGGCGCAGCCCCGCCCGCACGCCCGGCGAAACCAGAGGAGCCTCATTCATGGGCCACCCCCTGGGGTATAGCGTCCATGACGGGTGCCATGGCCGCTCGCGGCCATGTGTCGGTTCCGACCTCGGTGAGCCTCTCGTCAGACGACCCGACTCGTCGCGGCGCCGGGCCGAGCCCTGAAAGGGCGGCAGAATTTAGCCGGGGGCGTGAGCCCCCGGACCCGGGGCTCCTATGTTCGGCTGAGCCCCGGAGGGGCGAAAGAACCCTCCTCCGACTGGGATTCTTTCGCCCTTTCAGGGCTCGGGCCATTGGCAGGGCCGGGACCGGGGGCTTGCGCCCCCGGCTAAGATCTTCCGCCCCTTCGGGGCTCCGGACAAGGCGCACGCGGGGCTTGCGCCCCTGGCTAGACCGTTTGCCCGTCGGACGTGCGGGTGCACTGGGCCACGCCGGGGACGGCCCGCCCCGATGCCCACGGAAGGCATTCCGTGGGCTTGGGCCGAGTGTCCACGTCGACCCGCAGGCGCAATCGGCAAACGCTCTATCTTCCGCCCCTTCGGGGCTCGGGACAGCATGGCCGTAAGCGGCCAGGGCACCCGTCAGCGGCGTGGGGCCGGGGCAGTGCGAGGGCTCGGGATGGACTGTACTTCTCGTGATCTCCTACTCTCCCATTCTCCTGCTCTCCTGATCTACTGCTCTACAGCCCGTACCGGGCGGTCAGGTCATATTGTACCGTTTGCGGAGGGCCCACTCGGTGCACAGCAGCAGGGCCAGCACGGCCAGGGCGGGCCATCGGGTCCACAGGTCGGCCGAGCGCTGGCGGACGACGGCCCGGGCTGAGGGGGGGATGCGGCCGGGCAGCGTGTCGGCGTCGGCCAGGCGCAGCTGGTTCTCCGGCCCGGCCAGGGCGGCCAGGGCGGCCGGGTTCGCCTGCGGGCGGGCGAACTCCTCGCGCGGGCGGCTGACGGTGATGAATCGCCCGGCCACGTCCTCGTCGGCGACGCCGGCGGGGCCCTTGAGCTCGAAGTCGCCCGCCTTCTCCAGCCGCACCGAGCCGCGGTAGAGCCCCGGCGTCCGCCCGTCGGGCTGCAGGCGGATGGGCGTGGCGGCGCCGGTCTCGGCGTCGATGAGCCGAACGGTATAGTCCGGGGCCTCCAGCGGCTCGAAGGCCTCGTCGTAGACCTCCGCCGTCACGCCCAGCCGCTCGCCCAGGGCCGCGTCGGCCGAGCCGGTCGCCAGCAGGACGCGGCGCTTCATCTGGCGGTAGCTGGCCAGAAAGTCGATCGCGTTGGCCCAGAACCGCTCGTAGTGGCGGGCGGCCTCGAGGTAGCGCCAGCGCCACGTCTCGTCGCTGCCGAAGTACAGCACAGGCCCGCGCCCGTACATCTGCAGGGCGACCAGCGGCAGCGGCTCGCCCTCGGCCGTCCGCTCGGCGGGGTCGGCGTGCACGGCCAGGGCGACGGCCGTCGGCTTGAGGGCGGACACCGGGTGGGCCCAGTAGAGCCCCGGCAGGGCGGCCCAGAGCTGGCGGCTGAGCTCCTCGGCCGGCGCCAGGTGCATCACGGGATGGTCGGCCCCGACGGCCGTCAGGCGAACGGGCCAGCCCACCGGCTCGGGCCGGGCCATCCGCTCGGCCAGCCCCAGGCCCTCGCGCCCCACCGTCACCGGCAGCAGGTGCCGCAGCGGGTCGAAGGGCCCGCCCTCGACCGCCAGCAGCTCGCCGGTGTACTTGCGCGAGGCGAGGTAGCCCAGCCCGCCGCGGTGTCGGCTGACGAACTCGGCCAGCAGGTCCACGAAGGGCCCGTCGAAGCCGCCCTGCGTGTAGGCCGGGTCGTACAGCAGCACCACGTCGTAGCGGTCGATCAGCTCGTCGCGGCTGCGCGGCAGGCGGGCCAGCTGCATGCCCGTGGAGGCCTGCTGGTTGAAGTCGGTCTCGGCGTTCTGCTGCCAGACGCTCACGCGGTACTGCTCGGGGCTGCGCAGCAGCAGGTTGCGGAGGTACTGGAACTCCCAGCCCGCGTCGCCGCTGACCAGCAGCACGCGGACCGGCTCGGCGCTGACGGATACGCGGGCCAGGGCCTCGTTGTCGCCGGTGAGCCGCTCGTCGCGGGCCGGCTCGGCCACGGCGCGGTAGACGAACTCGCCCACCTCATCGGCCTGGACGTTCAGCGTCAGCTGGGCGCGGGCAACGGGGTCGGCCTCGCCGGGCGGCTCGAAGCTGACCTCGCCGGTCGCGCCGGTGTCCTGCCAGTCGTCCTGGCCCGGGCCCTGGCGCATCAGCCGCACCGTGACGGGCCGGGCGTCCGCGGCGGTGGCCTCGAGGCTCACCACGGCCGGCAGGGTGGCGCCGCGGCGGGTCTGGGCGGGCATCGCCACCGAGGCCACGCGGACGTTGGGCGGGGCGATTTCGCTGCCGACGGCCAGGGCGTAGAGGTCCACGCCGCGCTGGCGGGCGAGCTGGCGCGCCCCGCCCAGGCGGGCCTCGCCGCCTGCGCCGCCGGTGGGCTGGCCGTCGGAGAGCACCACGATGGCCTCGATGCGGCCGGCGCCCTCCAGGGCCTCGCGGACGGCCCGGGCCAGGTCGGTCTGGAAGCCCTCGGCGCCGAGCGTATCGGCGGCCGCGGCCAACTGCTCGGCCAGGCCCGGCACCGCCCGGCGCTGCAGGCCGTGGGCGTCCAGCAGGGCCGAGAGCTCCGCGTCAGTCCGGGCGGTCGCCAGCTGCTCGGCCGACAGCGGCTCGCCGGCGGCCAGGGCGGCGCGGAGGGCCTCGACGCCCGCCTCGCGCCGCTCGCCGGCGCGGAGGGCGTAGAGGCCCGCGCCCAGCAGCACCGCCACAGCCAGCGGGGCGGTCGCCCAGACCAGCACCCCCGGCCCGCGGGCCGAGGCGCCCGGCGGCAGCGCCCGCGCCCGCCGAAGGGTCACGACCAGCCTCACCGCCAGCACCGCCAGCCACAGCCCCGCCGCCAGGGCCACCACGTTCGCCACGGCCACCGCCGCCGCCGCCGGCAACCCCGCTGCCGCCCGGGCCGCCGGCGGCTCGACGACGGCCAGCGTGCGGGTGTAGCCCTGCTCGCCGGGCCTGTCGGTGCTGAAGGCCATCAGCCGCAGCCGATGCTCGCCCGCCAGCGCCGCCAGCGGACCATCCGCCCGCGCCAGCAGGGCCCGCACCAGCGCGACCCGCTCGGCCGCGTCGACCTGCTCGACCGGCACGCCGGCCGCCTCCGCCAGAGCCTGCCGCTCGGCGGGCTCGTAGGCATCGGCCAGGCCCATGGAGAGGCTCTCGTCCAGCAGCACCACCACGGTCGCGCGGTCGGGCTCGATCCGCCGAAGCGTCAGCGTCGGCTCCAGCAGCAGCGCCACCAGCACCACGAGGGCCGCGATCCGCAGCGTTGCCAGGGCCGCCTTGGCCCCCCGCGGGGCGTCGCCCTCTCGGCGGTAGCTGCGGACGGTCAGCCAGACCAGGCCCGCCAGCAGCACGGCCAGGCCCAGCACGGCCCAGGTATTGGCGGGCAGGCCGCCCAGCGAGAGGCCCCACTCGTCGGCGTCGCTCCACGCGCCGGCCGGCAGGCCCAGCAGGATCTCCAGCCATGCCCTCATCGGCGCAGCTCCCCCGGCCCGTAGTGGCCGAACCGCTGCGCCAGCACGCCCTCGCAGGCCAGCATCGCCAGCGCCAGGGCGAACAGCCAGGGCGCGAAGGCCCGCCCCCCGGCCAGGGCGTCGGCCTGTGCGGCCTCGGGGCCCGTGCGGTCCACATACGTGACGCCCTCGCCTGTCAGGGCGGCCCGCTCGGCGGGGCTGGGCTTGGCCAGGTCGCCCTCGGCCGGCTCGACGTTGCGGGCGTACAGGGCCGTCGCGTCCAGGCCCGGGCCCCGCAGGGTCAGCTCGTAGAGCCCCGCCTGTCGGGGCCGATCGTACCGCAGCAGCCCCGCCGGCGCGCCCTCGGCCAGTTGCACGGGCAGCGAGACCAGGTCCTGGGCGGGGTAGGCCGGCGTCTTCAGCGTCGCCTCCGTAACGGCTGGGCTGGCCGGCACCGGGTGCACGATGGCCGAGCCCACCGCCGCGGTGTGCTCGCGCCCGCCGGGACGGGCCAGGTAGCTCACCAGGTCCACCATCACCGGCAGGTAGGTGAAGTTGATCGACTTGCCCCAGTCGTTCCAGCGGTCGCCGGCGGTGCTGTAGACGTAGAGCACCCCGCCGTCGCCGAGGCGGCTCTCGACCATGGCCGGCGAGCCCTCGCCGTCGGCGAACCGCAGCAGCACGCGGGGGGCGGTGGCGTCGGCGGGTCGGCCCGCGACGCTGCGCTCGCTGGCGCGGTGGTAGCGGTAGAAGCGGACCATGCGGGCGAAGGCCTGCGTCTCGCCGCGGAAGGCCCGCAGCATCTCCAGGTCGGCGGCCGAGTCGGGCTGGAGGCTCACGGCCCGCTCGCGGCCGGTCGCGTCGCCCACGGCTGGGGCCATCGGCAGCGGCGCCAGGCCGGCCTCCAGCATGGGCCCGTTGTAGAACTCCAGGTTCACCCGGTCGCCGGTGAAGACGGCCAGGCCCCCGCCCGCGCGGACGTGGCGCACCAGCGCCTCCAGCGCGGGCCGACGCAGCTGCCCCGGCCCGTCCAGCTCGGCCGGCAGGTCCGGCACGTTGGCCAGCACGACCAGGTCGACGCCCGTCAGGTCGGCCCCGGCCAGGGCCTCGGCCGGTCGAACCTCGGCCCGCACGTTGAGCCCGCCCTGCCGGGCCGCCTCCAGGGCCGCCCGCAGGAAGTAGCTCTCGCTGTGGCGGACGTCGGCGGGGTCGTAATGGCCGTCGAAGATCAGCACCGTCAGCGCCTCGCGAACCTCCAGGGCGAGCGTGGCGGCGTTGTCGGCCTCCAGGGCGTCGGCGGGCAGGGCGGCGCGGATCGCCTCGGGGCCCGTCCGCGGCAGCACCAGCGGAACCTCGACGGTCTGGCTCGTGCCCGGCCCGATCGCCTCGACCACGGCTACCGGCAGCTCCACCTCGCCCACGCGGACGTGCAGCGGCACGTCGCGGGCCTCGGCCGAGCCGGCGTTGCGGATGGTGACCGCCAGCTGCGTCTCGGTCTGGGCCACCGCGTGCGGGCCGACCAGGCGGAGCGACTCGAGCGTGAGGTTGGCCGACTCAGCCCGGCCGAAGTCCAGCAGCGTCACCTCCACGCCGTCGCCGGTCAGGGCCGTCAGCTGGGCGCGGAGGGCCTGGCCGGCGGGGCCCGTCCAGTCCACACGGCGGAAGTCGCTCAGCACCACCAGCCGCCGCAGGTTCGTGCTGCCGAACAGCGCCGCCCGCCCGGCCGCCAGGGCCTCGGCCAGGCCGCCGTGCGTGTCGCTCGCCGTCAGGGCCTCGACCCGCCGGGCCAGGGCCTCGCGATCGGGCCGGGCCAGGGCGTGCCACGGCTCGCCGGCGTCGCTGGTGCGGTAGATCGCCAGCCGATCCGCCGGCGGCAGCTCGGCCACCCGGCCGGCCAGCTCGTCGCGGACCGCCCCGAAGACCGTGCCGGCCCCGCGCTTCAGGCCCATCGAGGCCGAGTCGTCCACCACGACCACCGTGTCCGCCGGCGGGCGCGGGCCCACCGGCAGCACCGCCCGGGCCGACCTCGGCCCCGCCACCGCCAGGCCGATCAGCAGCACCGCCAGCGTCCGCAACGCCAGCAGCAGCCACTCCTCCAGCCGCAAGCGCCGCCGGTTCCGCTGGCGACTGGCCAGCAGGAACTCCATCGCCGCCCACCGCACCCGCCGGTGCCGCCGACGGTTGAGCAGGTGGATCACGATCGGCGCAGCCGCCGCCCCCACCGCCGCCCAGGCGAGCCAAGGCGCGGCGAATGTCAGGGCCAGAATGACGGGAAGAGGGTTAATGGGTTAACTCGTTGATTGGTTGATTGGTTGATTCGTCACTGCGTCACTGCGTCACTGCGTTGGCGCGTCAGGGATTGCAGGGATCCGTCCCCGAGGGCGTGATGGCGCCTGAGGGTTCGTCGTGCACTCCTTCCACGCCCACGCAATGCTTTGCGTGGGCTTCTCGTGCGGAGCGCCCGATGGCGATCCCGCTCCCATGGGTTCCACACTCTCCTACCGTCCCTTCCGCCGCGCGGCCGAGCGCGCCGCCAAAAAGCTCGCCAGGGCGGCCCCGAGGTGGTCGGCGGTGCTGATCCGCTTGTAGTCGATCCGCTGGGCCAGGCAGCGGCGCTTGATCTCGGAGCAGTGGGCCTCCATCGCCGCCAGGTAGTCCCGCCGCAGCGCCCGCGGCTCGGCCAGCAGATGGCCGGCGTCCTCGAGCCCCTCGAACCGCGTAGGGCCCTGGAACGGGAAGCTCAGCTCGTCCGCGTCCAGCACCTGCAGCACGAGCACCTCGTGCTGGCGGTGCCGCAAATGGTGCAGGCCGCGGGCCAGCCCCTCCACGTCGCACAGCAGGTCGCTGACCAGGCACACCAGCCCCCGCCGCCCGAGCTTCTCGGCCAGGGCGTGGCAGATCGGCTCGATCGACGTTTTTTGGCCACACTCCGCCCGGTCCATCGCGCTGATGAGGGTTCGCAGGTGGTTGGGGTTGGCGGACGGCCCCACCCACTGGCGGACCTCCTCGTCGAAGGTGGCCAGGCCCACGGCGTCCTGCTGGTTCAGCAGCAGCATACTCAGGGCGGCCGCCACGCAGGCCCCGTAGCGGTACTTGCTGAGCCCCTCGCCTGAGGCGTACTGCATCGAGGCGCTGGCGTCGAGCAGGAACGTCGCCCGGAGGTTCGTCTCCTCCTCGTACTGCTTGATGTACAGCCGATCGGTCTTGCTCCACACCTTCCAGTCGATGTGCCGCGTGTCGTCGCCCGGCACGTACTCGCGGTGCTCGGCGAACTCCACCGCGAAGCCGTGGAACGGGCTGCGATGCAGGCCGCTGAGGAACCCCTGCATCACCAGCCGGGCCGCCAGGTCCAGCCGGCCGATGCGGCCGAGCACGCGGGGGTCGAGGTATTGGCGAAGGTCGGTGTCGGGCACGCGAAAACTCGTTAATGGGTTAATTGGTTAATTCGTAGGGCGGGCATGGCCCGCCGTCGAGGGCGGCCTACTTTGCCGATGCCGCTGCCTGGGCCTGCGGCAGAACCTCAATGGCCTCCAGCATCCGCCGCGGCAGGTCGCGGGCAGCCTTGGGAAGATTCAGCGGATCTTCCATGAACACGCAGTACATCAGGATAGTCTGGCCCGACGTAAAGACCATGCCGATCTGGCCCACATTCTGCCCGTTGTGCGTCTGCATCGCCGCTGGGGTGGAGAGGTACCGGTCGGACTGACCTTCCAGGGATTGCCATTCGACCGGTCCAGCCATTCCATATCGTTTGGCCAGCAACTCGCCGCAACGGTCCAGCATGGCCTGCCGGGTAGGCAGTTCACTGGGGACCACCTCATATGACACCATAAAGATGGGTTGGTCTCGCCTCGGATCACGAAGCGCCAGATTGAAGGCCTCAGGCTTGCCCAACCAGTAATGCATCGTTCCCGGCCAAGCCGCCTTAACCAGGCCGGGGAACAGCGATACCTTCGGCGCGAACTGCTCACTATCTGCCCACGGGTCATGCCGAGGCGCCCAGTGGAGGCTCTGCGCGATCCGCTGTGGCATCTGGCGTGCTTCCGCCGGCAGTGACGCCGGATCGACATGCCACGCAAAGAGAAGAGTGGTAGTTCCGGTCTGGCCGAATATGTGGGCCTCCTGGACCCACTCAGGCTCATCGCCGTTGGGCGAAGTTTGCCGGACCGCTCTGGAAATCACTCTCTGGCCGTCTTCACCAAGGTCGGACCACCGGAAAGGCCCTTCAGCGCCTTTCTCGACGGCCACTGCACTACTGGCGTCCAGGAACTCCTGACGGTTCTCCTTCGGAACCCCGCCTGGAGTGTAGAGCAGGAACGAGCTCAAGAGCAGTAAGCCTTCGCGGCTGTAGTCGAGGACCTCCAGGGAGCAGCTTCGTTCCTCTCCACCCACAATACCTACTCCGCCGGGACACCCCAGAAGCATCTTGCCCCCCAGAACCGGCCATGGGCGGACAGGGGCATCCACATGCACCCACGGCTGGGCACACTCCACCCACCTGACGCTCTGCACCATGGCATCCAGTCCCTCACGCCATGCTGAGTCCCCTGGAGCCCCTGCCACAGCGAAGCAGTAGAGACAGGCCCCATGCCTGGCGATGTAGTACGACCGAACAGGTAGAGGACCCGACTCCTCCGAAAAGAGAAACTCAACTGAAGGGACTCCGTCCACCATTGCGTCACGTCGAGCGGGGCTTTCGCCAAGGGCAGCAACCGCTCCAAGGAAACCATCGACCGCCTCCTCAAGAGTCTGGGGAGGACCCGGATAGACACTCAAGTCAACCTTGCCCCGAACCTGGCCCCCTACCGGACTGTCAAGCAGAACCCAGGAGGCTGCGGTGGAGTCCTGCGCCGGCAGTCGGACCCACCCTGGCGGCGTCTGCACAGTCAGGCCGTAGACTGTCAGATCACCGGTGTACTGACTGGCACTGAGCGCCGGCTGAGTCTCCGCCGTCTGCGCATAGGCGGCCGAGAGGGTCAGGGCCAGTGTCAGAAGGATCGCTGTCCAGGTCCGCATTCGGGTCTCCCTTGGTCGCCCCCGTCGTGTTCGTGGCGGGCGGTGCCCGCCGTGGCGAAGACCCCGGGCAGGCCCGGGGCTATATGTCTTACCTTTGAAACCTCTGTGTCCTCTGTGTCCTCTGTGGCCCGCTTTCTCCGCCTTCGTTGCCGGGCCTCGCTGCGCTCGACCCGGCCTACGGGGGCCGGCCTACGGGGCCCTACTTGAGGGCGTCGCGGGTGCGGGGGTCGGTGGCGAGGGCGCCTTGGCGGGCGGGGGTGTCCTCGATGAGCTGGGCGACGACGGCGTCGGCGGTGACGGCCTCGGCGTCGGCGTTGAAGCTCATCACCAGCCGATGGCGCAGCACGGGGGCGGCGACGGCCTGGATGTCCTCGGCACTGACGTGCACCCGGCCCCGCAGGACGGCGCGGGCCTTGCCGGCGAGCACGAGGAACTGGCACGCCCGCGGACCGGCGCCCCAGCTGACGTAGTCGCGGACGACGGCCGGCACGTCGCCCTCGCCCACGCGGGTGGCCCGCACGAGGCGCATGGCGTAGTGGATTACGTGGTCGGGCACGGGCACGCGGCGGACGAGGTGCTGCAACTCCAGGATCTTTTGGGCATCCAGCAGCGGCGTCAGCTCGGCGACCTCGTCGGCGGTGGTGCGGCGGACGACGTCGAACTCCTCGTCCCAGCTGGGGTAGGTCACGAAGACCTTGAACATGAAGCGGTCCTGCTGGGCCTCGGGCAGCGGGTAGGTGCCCTCCTGCTCGATGGGGTTTTGGGTGGCCAGCACGAAGAACGGCTCGCCCAGCTCGTAGCGCTGCCCGCCGATGGAGACCTGCCGCTCCTGCATGGCCTCGAGCAGGGCGGCCTGGGTCTTGGGCGGCGTGCGGTTGATCTCGTCGGCCAGCACGAGGTTGGCGAAGATGGGCCCGCGCAGGAAGCGGAAGGCCCGCTCGCCGCTGGCCCGGTCCTCCTGGATGACCTCGGTGCCGGTGATGTCCGAGGGCATCAGGTCGGGGGTGAACTGGATGCGTGAGAAGCTCAGTTGCAGCGTGCGGGCGAGGCTGGAGACCATGAGCGTCTTGGCCAGGCCGGGCACGCCCTCGAGGATGGCGTGGCCACGGGCGAGGATGCAGATCAGCAGTTGCTCGAGCACGTCGCCCTGGCCGACGATGGCCTTGCCCAGCTCCGCGCGGAGCTGCTGGCAGGTGGCGGTGAGGCGTTCGATGGCCTGCGGGTCGGGCTCGTGCGTGGGGTGGTCGTTCACGGGGGTCTCCTTGGGGGCTACCGCTGGTAGATGGGCAGGTAGCCGTAGGGCAGTTGCAGGATGATGGTGGCCAGGGCGGTGCCGTACGTGGTGCCCACGCCGTCGCCCATCCAGCTGCCGTCGGGGGCCTGGATCCGCAGCAGGTGGTCGCGGATCTGGGGGTAGTAGACGTCGTAGTCGTCGCCGCCGCGCTGGTACATGGCCTGGGCCATGTAGAAGTGCAGGTAGAACCAGTGCCCGTCGCGTGTGGCGACGTCGATGGCCTGGCGGACGTAGCGGACCAGCCGCTCGACGGTCTGCCCCTCGTCCGAGCCGTCCTGGCGGTCGTAGACGCCAGCGGCGTAGAAGCACGCGATGGCCGCCGCCGAGATGGCCGGCCGGCTCGAGCCGCGGGAGGAGTAGCTGTAGCTGATGCCCCCGTCGGGGTTCTGGCAGTCGCGGAGGTACTTGACCGCGCGGTCGATGGTGGAGCGCGGCACCTTGATGCCGACGTTGCGGCAGGCGCGGAGGGCCTGCAGCTGCGTGACGGTGACGCTGCCCTCGTCGCCGCCGCTGG
>JAWLCG010000068.1:0-17200 GCA_041687295.1 Phycisphaerae bacterium
AGAACATAGAGCATCGCCCGGTCGCGCAGCCAGTAGGCGTCGGTCTCGGGCTGGGGGGCGGCCAGCAGCTGGCGGACCTGCGGGTCGTTGAGCACCTCCGGCAGGCGGTTCCACTTCTTGGGGGCGATGATGACCTCGGAGACGTCGCGCTCGGCGAGCCGCTGGAGCACGAGGTAGCGGCACAGCATGCGGATGGCCGCCAGGCGTCGGCTGATGGTGGCCACGCTATGGCCCCGGGCCTTGCAGTGGCGCATGAAGCCCTCGATGTCGGCGGTGACCAGCCGATCGAGGTTCGCGGCGGTGGGCCGGGCCAGCGTGGACAGGAAGTCCTCGAGGTCGTGCCGATAGGCCTTGCGGGTGTTGGGGCTCAGGCCGCACTCGGCCTGGAGGTAGTCCAGGAACCCCACCAGGACCGTCAGGGCCTCAGACGGCAGGTCGCAGGGCGGCGGGGCGGGGTTCGCGGGTGCGGGTCCGGGCATCCCGAAGGATCTCCAGGTAAACGGGGCAACCCTGGTAGTGGTCCGCGCAGTGGTCGAGGGCCTGGACCAGGTTCATCAGGGTCAGTCGTCCCGCACAGCGGGGGTCGTCACGGTCGATGTAGGGGCACATGGTCTTCGGAATCCTTTCCTGAGCGGTCCGTGCGTCCGTCCTGGACTGCTCTAGGATATCGTCCGACCAAGGGGGAATTCTACAGGCCAATCGGGGCCGGCACAGAGAAATATCACGCGAAATTGGGGGCAGGTTCAGGCCGCCCGCACACCGGCACCCGCGGCAGGGGCGAAGACCCCGGGCAAGCCCGGGGCAATATACCGACGCCGGGCCTCGCTGCGCTCGACCCGGCCTACGGGGAGGCGTGGTAGAGGACCCAGTATCGGCCCCAGAGGGGTACGTCGGGGCCGGCGAGGCTCTCGAGGGGCAGTTCGATGGCCGAGGTCGCCGGCAGGACGATGTACTGCACGCCGTGGTCGGCGGCGAAGGCGTCGAGGGCCTCGGCGCTGGCCGGGGCGCCGCTGGGCGGGGCGACGAGGTCGCGCTGCTGCTCGAGCAGGGCCGTCCACTCGGCCAGGCGGTCGGGGGCGAGGTAGTAGTAGTACTTCACGTCGGCGGACGTGGCCAGCAAGGCCCGGCGGGCCCAGAGGCGCATCCGCGGCTCGTCGCTGAGCAGCCGGGCGTCGGCCGAGGTTTCCTGACTGAGCCAGTAGCCGATGTACCGCAGCTCGGCGAGCTTCTCCTCTCGGCTGATCCAGCGTTGGACGTTCTCGGGGCGCTGCTCCTGCTCGACGGCCCGGGCGAAGGCGTACTCGACCCAGTGTCTGGGCTGGCGGAGGTTGGGGCTGGGCACCAGCCAGAAGACCGCCAGCACCGCCAGGGCCACCCGGACGATCGTGTGCAGCCAGTCCGCCCCCAGGCGCAGCAGGTGCACCATGGCCTGGGCGAACAGGACGTACAGCGGCAGCATGGCCAGCTTCAGCGCGTCGATCCAGAAGATCCCCACCGGCCGGGAGCCCCGGGCCATGCCGATCAGCTGGGCGATGCCCTGGCCCCACAGGCCCACCAGCAGCGCCCCGACGAGCATCCAGACCCACGCCCGCCGGTTGGACGCCCGCAGCCGCTCAGCCCGGAAGAAGACCACCAGCACCCCCAGCCACAGAACGGCCGTGTGCGCCAGCCACTCCATGGCCGGGCCCAGCAATTGGGGGTAGAGCACGTCCAGGCCCGCGCGGTCGAAGGCGGCCGCCACGGTGGTCCACTCCACGCCCGCCGGCGCCCAGCGGGCCAGGGCGGCGTAGTGGGCCAGCACCGGGCTGGCCCCACCCAGGACGCACAGGGCGCCCAGCAGCACCGTCAGCCAGCTGTGCGCCCGCAGTCGGCCCTGGCCCAGGACCGTCAGGCCGAAGACCAGCGCCAGGCTCAGCCCGGTCGGGGCGTGGACGTTCGCAAGCAGCCCCACCACGAGGAAGACCCACAGCGTCCGCGACCGCCCGGGCCGCATCAGCAGGCCCGCCAGCAGCGGCACCGGCGCCAGGGCCACCGCGTCGGCCTGCATGCTGGCCAGCGGGCCCAGGCCCCAGTAGCTGTCGGCGCCGACGAAGAGCACCACCATCGACAGCACCGCCACCAGCACCGCCACCGACCAGCTGCGGCACTGCCGCCACAGCAGCCAGTACATGCCCGAGAGGTACAGCATCAGCAGCGGGCCCGCCAGCACGCGGAAGGGCCATTGGATGTCGTCCGAGCCGTGGGACTCGTAGGCCGTCCGCAGGTAGAGCTGCCAGAGCGGGGCGCGGAATTTCCACAGACCCTCGGGCCCGAAGACCGGGTCGCGGGAGTACAATTCCGGATGAGCCGACCGCAGCACGCCCACGGCCGAGTTGACCTGGTCGTCGCTGGTCAGCCTTTCGTGAAACGCCAGCACCCCCGCCAGCACGCTGACGGCCAACAGGATGCCGAACGCGACGGCATGGCGACTTGTGGGGTAGGGTTTCATCGGTGTCGACTGTCCGGTATGGTATAGGCCACGACCGGTTTCCACAAGAAGCGCTTATCCGCGTTCCAGGCTGCCATGTCCAACCCCGCCAACAACTTCCCGGCCCGCGTGGGCGAGTTCATCGACGCGCACCACCTGCTGGGCCCCCAGTCGACGGTGCTGGTGGCCGTCTCGGGCGGGCCGGACAGCGTGGCCCTGCTGGGGGCCCTGGTCGATCTGGCGCGGGTGCCCCGACGGGCGTGGAAGGTCTCGGCCGCCCACCTCGACCACGGCCTGCGGCCCGAGGCGGGCGCCGACGCCGCCTTCGTGGCCGAGCTGTGCGAGCGGCTCGGCGTCGAGCTGCACGCGGGCCGGGCCAACGTGGCCCAAGAGGCCCGCCAGGAGGGGCTGAGCCTCGAGTCGGCCGGCCGGATGGCCCGCTACCGCTTCCTGGGCCAGACGGCCCGGCGGCTGGGCTGCAGCCACGTCGCCACCGGCCACCAGGCCGACGACAACGTCGAGACCGTCCTGCACCGCATCGTCCGCGGTACGGGCATCGAGGGCCTGCGGGGCATCCCGGCCCGCCGGCGGCTGGGGGGCGAGGACATCTGGTTGGTCCGCCCCCTGCTCGAACAGACCCGCCAGGACGTGCTGGACTACCTCCACGCCCGCGGCCTGGGCTGGCGCGAGGACGCGTCCAACGCCGAGTCGGCCTTCACCCGCAACCGCATCCGCCACGAACTGTTGCCGCTGCTGCGCGAGCAGTTCAACCCGCAGGTCGACGCCGCCCTGCGCCGGCTCATCACCACGGCCGAGTGGGCGGGCCAGTACCTCGACGCCCTCGGCGGCCAGGCCCTCGAACAGGCCCTGGTCGACCAGAGCGACCGCCACGTCACCCTCAGCGTGACCAGCCTGGCCCGCAAGGACCCGCTGACGGCCAGCGGGGCCGTCCGCGAGGCCCTGCGCCGGCTCGGAGCGCCGCTGCGGGCGGTCGGGCTCGAGCACGTCTGCCGCGTGCTGGCCCTGCTGGAGGGCGAAACCTCGCCCCGCCAGCACGACCTGCCCGACGGCCTGCGGGCCCGACGCGAGTACGACACGCTGGTCCTGGAGCTGCCCGCCGACCGCGCCGGCCCACCCCAGGCGGCCGTCCACGAGCTCCGCGTGCCCGGCCTGACCGACCTGCCCGATGGCACGCGCCTCCGCGTGGACACCGGCCCCGGCGGCCAGGCCGAGCTGCAGGGCCTGCGCCCCGACAAGCCGCCCACCGTCGAACTGCTCGACGCCGACCGCCTCGCCCTGCCGCTGCTGGCCCGCCACTGGCACGAGGGCGACCGCTTCTGGCCCCTCGGCGCCCGGGGCCATCGCAAGCTCAGCGACTTCCTGGGCGACCGCAAGATCCCCGCCGGCCGACGCAATCAGCTGTGGATCGTCTGCGACCAGCTCGGCCCGGTGTGGGTGGCCCCCCTCCGCATCGACGAGCGGGTCAAGGTCACCCCCGCCACCCGCACCCTCGCCCGCCTCGAACTGCTCCCGTAGGCCAAGCCCGTAGGCCGGGTCGAGCGAAGCGAGGCCCGGCAGCGAAGACGATGGCCGCCCGCGAAATTGGCTTCGTTTCCCAGCCCAAAATCCCGCGGTACACCTTGCATAAACAGGCGTTACGCCAGACGCAATTGGGTTCGTTTCGTCACAACCCCGCCTGCGGGACGGGGGCTGGGGGGGGACGCCGTGACGCTCTTGGAGCCTGGGGCTTGCGCCGACCTGGGCAGGTTGGAGTTGGGTTCGTTTCGCGCGGGAGAATCCCGCGTTACGCATTACTACAGCAGGTGTTGCGCCTACCGCAATTGGGTTCGTTTCGTTAGAGTGCCCCCCGCAGGGGCGCTCCGCCCCGATGCCCACGGAAGGCATTCCGTGGGCTTGGGTAAGAGCCCATTCCCCCAATTCCTGAATTCTCTGTGTCCTCTGTGTCCTCTGTGGCAGCTTTTCTGACTTACTTACTTTATACACCCGACTTACGGCGAAGGCTGCGTGGCGGGCTCGAACTCCAGGCCGTACTGCTGGTGGATGCGGCGGAGGACGTCGAGGCGGCGGGCCTCGATCTGCTCGACCAGCTCGGGCGGCAGGTCGTCGGGGCGGAAGAAGACGTCGAAGGTCTCCTCGGGCATGCCGGGCACGGGCAGGGCCATCTTGACGATGAAGCTCATGCGGGGCCGATCGGGCCCGGCGTCGGCCTCGGTGGCCAGGGCGGGCGAGGCCGACACGCGGACCGTGCCCTGCCCCGGCGTAAACTCCAGGCCCGTGGTGCCGCTGATGGCCTCGAGGGCCTGCTGGACGGTGCTGTCGGCCATCAGGAGGGTGAAGCTCTGGCGCATCTGCTCGGGCAGTCGGCCCAGGACGCCGGGCTCGAGGTCCAGGCCCAGCTGGGCCTTGCCGGCCAGGTCCTGCAGCACGGCCAGCAGGGGCTGCTGCTCGTAGCGGAGGCTCACCCGGCGGGCGAGTTGGCGGGCGATCTGCTGGTCCCAGGGCAGGACGACCAGGTCGGTGCCCCAGAGGTACCAGGTCCAGTCGGGGTTGGCGGTGAGGGCGTCGAGGTACTGCCGGGCCGTCGCGGGCAGTTGGGCCTGGGCCCTGGCCTCGGCCGCGTCGCGCGGCGGGCCGGGCTCGACGAGCCAGCGGAGCTGCAGGTCGCTGACGCCGGTGAGGCGGCGGAGCTGGTCGAGGACGGGCTGGCCGGGCACGAGCCGTTCGTGCTCCAGGGCCGAGAGGATGGCGACCTCGGTGAAGGTAGGCCTTCGGCCGATGCGGGTCAGCGGCTCGGTGGGAAAAACGACGACCCCGCCGTCGGCGAGCCGCCACTGCAGGGCCATCGGGTCGAACAGGGCCGTCAGGGCCTCGCGCAGGCGGACGTTGCGGGCAGTGAGGCGGACGCGGGTCTGCTCGCCGTGGGGCATGTGGGCCAGGGCCGACTCGCTCAGCCGGACCGGCAGGCCGGTCTGGGCCGTCACCTGGTCGAGGGCCTCGGTGACCGGGGCATCGGCGATGACCAGGTTGGCCGGCTCGTCGAGGGCGCGGGCGACGTCGCCCTGCCCGTTCTGCCCCGCCGCCAGGCCGCTCGCCAGGGCCACCACCGCCGCCATCCACGCGTATCGCATTGCTCGCTCCATTCAACCTGGGGTCTCGTCCAGACGCGGCCGGGCGCTGGGACGCCATCGCGGCGGGCAGTGCCCGCCCTACTTTCTCCAAGCCCACGGATGAAATCCGTGGGGGTCTCGTGCAGACCCGGGCGCTGGGACGCCACCGCGGCGGGCAGTACCCGCCCTACTTTCTCCAAGCCCACGGATGAAATCCGTGGGGGTCTCGTGCGGGCGGTGCCTGGCGCTCTGACGCCATCGCTGCCGGGCCTCGCTGCGCTCGACCCGGCCTACGGGGCGGCGCCATCCCGACGGCGCCATCCCGGCGGGGCCCTACCGCAAGTCCATCAGCCAGAAGCCCATGCCGTTGGTCGGGGTCGGCCGGGGCGCTCCGACGCTGACGACGACGGTGCCGACGACGTCGGGCCCGCCGGCCAGGGCGCTGGGCATGCCGGCCGGGGCGGACTGGGCCAGGGTCGCCGGTCGAAAAGCCGCCACCAGCTCGCCGGCCCGGGCGCGGGCGGGCACGACCAGGCCGGCCTCCAGCGTGCCGTTGGCGTGCGGGGCGGGCTCCACCATGGCCCCCGCCAGCTCGGCCGACGGGGCGGGCGGGCCCTGGAGCCACTGGAGGCCCAGCACGACCAGCACCACCGCAGCCGCAGCCGCCGCCCCGAGGGCCGACCATCGCGCCAGCCGGGCCGACCACGCCGGGCGCTCGGGGGCCATGAGGCTCTCGCGCTCCAGGGCGGCCTGGATGCTCTCACGCTGGAAGGCCAGGTCCACCGGCAACTCGGCCGGGCCCAGGGCCCCCAACTCGCCCTGCAGGGCCTGGTACTGGCGGAACTGCTCAGCCAGGGCCGGCTCCTGCTCCATCCGCCGCCGCAGGGCCTGGGCCTCGCGAACCGACAGCTGCCCGTCGAGCAGCTGGGAGAGCTGGAACTCGATGTCGTCGTGGGGCTTCATTGTTTCTATCTTCCGTCGGCGGGGCGTCCTAGAGCCACTCCGCCAGCAAATCCTTGAGTTTCTTCCGGGCCTGGAACACGTGCCACTTGACGGCCTCGACACTGATGCCGAGCATGGCGGCCACCTCTTTCTGGGCCAGGCCCTCGAGGCTGAACAGGACCAGGGCCTGCCGCTCGCGGTCGCTGAGCCGCTGCAGGGCCCACTCGATCCGCTCGCTCAACTCGCCGGCGGCCGCCATCTCTGCCGGGCTGTCCGCCCGGGGGTCGGCGTGCTGGGGGGCGTTCTCGTCGTCCTCGCCGGCGGGCTCCAGGCGGAGCGTCCTTCGCAACGCCCGCCCCCGACGGAAGTTCAGCGCCCCGTTCGCCACGATCCGCATCAGCCAGGCCCGGAAGTGCTCCGGCACGTCCAGCCGGCCCAGACTCCGGTAGGCCCGCAGGAACGCCTCCTGCACGACCTCCTGGGCATCATCGGCGTTGCCCAGCAGCCGCCAGGCCAGGCTGTTGGCCGGCCGCTGGTACCGCTCGACCAGGCCGTCGAATGCGCCGCGATCCCCGCGCAGCACCGCCGCCACGAGCATCGCGTCGGTCGGCTGGCCCTCGGGGCCGGTTTGCGCCATCGGTTTGGACACCTGCACCCTGCAAACGTTAGTCGCCCGTCCGGATCAATCCCCCCCCCGGCAAGAAGCCCGTTGACAAAAGCCATCGGGCCTCGACGCTGGAGCAGTAGATCAGGAGACCGCAGGTGAACGGGTTCCGGATTCAGGGGCTGGTGCCACTTTCCGGGGCTCTTTTGCTCTCCTGTTCTCCTGCTCCACTGCTCACCTGCTCTAGCAGCCCGTTCTTCAACGGGCTGCTAGCCCTCACAGCATACCGCCCGATCCCGGCCGGCACAATGACGCCGCCGAGCCGCCAATCGAGGTTTGAAGATCAGCGATCCTTCCCGTACAATGAGCGTACTACTGGATGCAACGGAATGGGAGGACCTCGCCCAGTGCTGGCCCTGAGTGACACCTACCGCGACCTGCTGATCAGCGGCGCCTGGCTGGTGGCTGGCCTGATCCTGCTGTTCCTGGGCCTGTCGTTCCTGCGCCGCTGGATCGCCCGGTCGCGCCAGGGCGAGGCCGAGCCGTTCGACCTCAGCCAGCTGCGGGCCATGCGCGACCGCGGCGAACTGACCGAGAAAGAGTACCAGCGGGCCCGCGAGACGCTGGCCAGCCGGCTGAAGACCGATCGGGAGTCTCACCCGCAGGGCGGCCAAACGCCCCCGAGGACGTGAAACTCGTCAAGGCCCCTACCCGCAATCGTCGATAACACGAGCAGGACCGCCCGCCAGGACGGTCCAAGTCTCCATACCCCAAGGTATTTCGAATGGCCAATGATACCCGGAATGGCAGCTCCGCCGGCGGCGGACGCAAACAGAGCACCTGCAGCTTCTGCAGCCGGCCTCAGCGCGACGTCGGCCCCATGATCGAAGGGCCCAACGGCGTGTTCATCTGCGCCAACTGCGTCGACCTGTGCCGCAACATCATCCGCCAGGAAAAACGCAAGGTTAAGGACAACCGCCCGCTGTTCTCCTCGGTGCCCGCTCCGCGGGAGATCAAGGAGTTCCTCGACCAGTACGTCATCGGCCAGGACCCCGCCAAGCGGGTCCTCAGCGTGGCCGTGCACAACCACTACAAGCGGCTGCTGCACGCCGACTCGGCCGAGGAGGACGACGTCGAGCTCGAGAAGTCCAACATCCTGCTGATCGGCCCGACCGGCTCGGGCAAGACCCTGATGGCGCGGTCGCTGGCGCGGGTGCTCAACGTGCCCTTCGCCATCGCCGATGCCACCACGCTCACCGAGGCCGGCTACGTCGGCGAGGACGTCGAGAACATCCTGCTGCGCCTGCTGCAGTCGGCCGACTACGACCTCGAGGCCGCCCAGCGGGGCATCATCTACCTCGACGAGGTCGACAAGATCGGCAAGACGCAGAACAACGTCTCGATCACCCGCGACGTCAGCGGCGAGGGCGTCCAGCAGGCCCTGCTGAAGATGCTCGAGGGCACGATCTCGAACATCCCGCCCCAGGGCGGCCGCAAACACCCCGAGCAGCAGTACATCCAGATGGACACCACGCACATCCTGTTCATCCTCGGCGGGACGTTCGTGGGCCTCGACGACATCATCAAGCACCGCCTGGGCCGAAAGGCCATCGGCTTCATGGGCGAATCCGACGAGGACGTCACCAGCCAGCGCGGCCACGTCCTGCGGCACGTCCAGCCGGAGGACCTCGTCGAGTTCGGCCTGATCCCCGAGCTCATCGGCCGACTGCCCGTGACGGCGACGCTGGCGCCGCTGGACGAGGCCACCATGGTCTCGATCCTCACCGAGCCCAAGAACGCCATCGTCAAGCAGTACCAGCGCTTCTTCGAGCTCGAGAGCGCCCGGCTGGAGTTCGAGCCGGCCGCCCTCCGCGCGATCGCCCGCAAGGCCATGACCCGCGACGTCGGGGCCCGCGCCCTCCGCGGCGTCGTCGAGCAGCTCATGCTCGAGCTGCTCTACGAGTTGCCCGAGGCCAAGGACGAGAACGCCACCTACGTCATCACCGAACAGATGGTCGAGTCGACCGAGCCGCTGACCCTCTTCGCCGCCCGCCAGCCGAGGAAGGAAAGCGCCTGACGCCCCGACCCGCCTTTGCCCACCCAAGCGGCGGTCCCCACCCGGGACCGCCGCTTTTTTCTGCGCCGTATGGCCCCGGGCATGCCCGGGGTCTTCGAGTGGGTAGACCCAACGCGGCCCGAATTGGGTTCGTTTCCCCCGCTCCCGCTCGGTCGTAACCCGCGGGTAGAGGCGGAATTGTCCCTATCCGAATTGGGTTCGTTTCGCCAGGCCCGCCCCGCGCCGGCCCCGCGTCGCCCACCCGGCCGTTCGCCCAGGCCGCCGACCCCAGCGGATATTTGGCTTCGTTTCGTCATACCCCCCACCTGGCCTAGCGAGCCATCAGCCTGACCGCGGCGCGAATGGTGACTATTCGCGCGCCGGACTCTGCGGCATTTGAAGATCCCGGCCACCGGCAGAAGACGCCCCAAGACGGGGGCCGCCGTCGGCACCAACAGCCCCCCGCCCGTCTGGCTCCAGGGGTAGAGCGAAAGACAAGGCCCCTCCTTAGTCTCTCTTAGAACGAGTATTGGAAGCCGAAGGTCACCCGCACGTCGGGCGACTCGTCCCCAAAGCCGAACCCCACGCCGCCGGACAGGACGATGTTGGGGGTGATGGAGTACCGCAGGCCGACCTCGGCGAGGTTGATGGCCTCGTCTTCCTGCCTCTCCTGCTCGCGCAGGATGTCCATCACGAGCATGGTGTCGGTGCCCACGCGCCGGCTGTAGCCCAGGACGAGCTTGTACATGTCGTCCCGCTCGTCGTCGCGGGGACTGGAATTGTGGAGCCAGTAGCCGTTGAAGTGCACCTGGTGCAGCAGCGAGCTTCTGCCCAGGGTCTTGGTCACCAGCAGGCCCAGGCTCGTGTCCAGGCCGGCGGAGTCTCGCCCGGTCGGCGGGGTCAGGGCGGCCGAGATGGAAAAGGCGGGCAACGTAAGGGTCTCGGTGTTGAAGTTGTAGAGCCCCTCGACCGTCACATCGCCGCAGCCCGTGCGATCGGCATTGCCGAAAAGGAAGTCGCCCTCAATGCTCAACTCGGTGTTCGGGAAGATGCCGAACTCCAGGCGCGGCACCACCTGACCGCGGTCAGAGCCGTCGTCCTGCCGCTCGTAGCGGATGAAGGCCTGGAGCTCGCGGTTGCGATAGGCCGTGGGATAGGCGTCCTCCACCTCGGTGGGCAGGCCGCTCTCGATTTCCCAGTGCTCGGCCGAGGCCGGCGCGGTCAGGCACAGCGCCGCCGCCAGCAGCAGCGCGCCCCGCCCGAGGCCCCCGTGTCGTGTCGTCTGCATATGCATGATCCGCCCTTTCTCAATGCTCCTACCGCTGCTGCGCCACGTGAACCTCGGCCGGTCCGTGCCGTGCCGCCTGCGCCTCCGCCGGCGCTGGCCGCGGGGGGGCCTGCGGCTCGCGGTCCATCGGCCAAGGCTCCACGTCGGGCAGGTCGCCGTACTTCTCCTGCCAGCCGGCGAGCATGGCGTCGATCATCTTTTGCGGCGTCGCCCCCGGCTCGCTCGATGTCGGGTCCATCTGCATGTTGGGCATGACGGTGCGGAGGGCGTCGGCGATCGAGCCGGGCTGCTCGCCCTGCTGCAGGCCGGGGGTGAGCTTGAGCCGCAGCTGCTCCATGGCCTGCTGGTGCATCTCGGGCGTCATCGACTCGCCGGGGGGCATCATGAGGGGCATCATCTCCTCGAGCATCTCGACCATGATGCGGTTCATGTCACCCTCGACGCTCTTCATCCAGGGCTCGTACACCCGCGGGTCCATGTCGGGGTGGGGAATCGTGAACTTGCGGGCGTACTGCTCGTCGCCGGGCTGGTAGGACATGGCCTGGATCACCCGGTAAAGCTCCTCGCGCTTCTGCTCGATCGTCCAGTGCGGGTAGGCCAGGATGTCGTAGGCGATGCCGTGGAGCATGTGCAGGTTGTCGAAGATGTTGGCCGACGCGGGCGACAGGCGGGAGTAGCGCGGCATGATCTCGCGGCTGAGCAGCATCCGCAGGGGCCGATCGTGGATCACGATGTTCCAGCCGGTGTTGTCGGTCTGGGAGACGACGGTGTCCTGCTCGTCGTCGTTGCCGGCGATCATCATCGCTTCGTAGACCGCCGGGTGCCACCAGTGCGCGTAGTAGAAGAAGTTGTTTGACCGCGGGTAGTGCGTGCGGAACCAGGTGGCGTAGGGCTTCATCATGACCGCGGCCCGTCGCATGGTGATGTCCAGCGGCGCGGGGCTGCGGGGAATGTCGTGCTGGTGGAGGTAATACTCGACCGACCGCCGCGTCCACTCCTGCTTGCGGTGCCACGCGATGTCCGGGTCGGAGAGGATGTCGTAGGTCTGCTCGTGGTGCATGTGCGTCCAGTCGATCGCCCGGTAGAGCTGCCACAGGGCTCGGGCGATGTACGGGCCGTACAGCTCCATCGACGGCTCGGTCTGGGGCGGATCGAAGACCATGTCGACGTACCGGGCGTCGGTCCGCACGTCCACGCGGCCATGGTCGTCGATGTCGGTCAACTCCAGCACATCGTGCTGCAGGCCGTGGGCGAAGTGGATGGCGGCCCCGTTGCTGAAGGCCCCGTTGTGGCGGTCGTAGAAGGCCCAGTTGTACGGCCCGCGCAGGTAGGAGACCCTGTCCCGCTGCTCGACGTGAGGTCCTTGGCCGCGGTGGCACCCGCCCAGGCACGCCGCCAGGATGGCCCCGATGCACGCCATGCCCGCCAGGGGCTGGAGGCGTCGTTGCATGGTATTCCCCCTTGTTCAAGTGGTCCGTGGAATCCCAGGCCCCTGTCGCAGCCAGGACTAGGGTGGATCAGGAGGAGTCGGCCGCTCAGGCGTCCTCCCGGTCGCCGCTCTGTCCGGCAGACTGGCCCAAGCCACAGTCGCCCATCTCCCGGCGAAGCCGCCGTCGCATCGTGATGAAGCTGGCCACTCCCACGCCGAGGCAGATCAGCCCCAGGGGGATGAAGATCCAGCCAATGACGGTGGTCACCCAGGTGCCGAAGAACTCCAGGAAGCTCAGCCCCGCCACGAAGAAGGTCAGGCCGGTCCGGATGTACGCCAGCAGTGTCCGTTCATTGGCCAGCCTCGTGCGCCCCCGCGCGAGAAGTTCCCGGACACCGTGCTCCGGCTGGCTATTCGCCGTGTCGCCCATGTCACAATCGCCCCGCAGCCTGCGACCGCCGCCGTCAGGGCGCCCCCCGCATCCGCCTGGACACCCGGTCGGTCTGAGGGCTCTGGCCGCTCTGCCAGGAGTTGGCCCTCCGAACCAATGTCGGCATCGGAATGTCGAGGCGGCGCTGGCGGCGCTCCAACGTCGACAGCCCCATCAGCCGATCGCGCTGCTCAACCAGTTCGGGGCGCAGTTGCCCGTCCTGCGTAAAACCCATCATCAGGGCCGGGATGCCCAGTGGCAACTCGTGCTGGTGGGTGTCCATCTGCCTGCCCATGTCGTCGGCGTAGAAGTGAAAGCCATCCAGGTACATCTTCATCGCCTGCACGGGGCTCTTGCCCTGCAACAGATCGGCCCCGAACTCCAGGACCCGCGTGTCCCGCTTCTTGGGCCCTCCCGGCAGAGCCGACGGCGACGGCGTGTTTCGGCTTCGAGCGTTGCGCCACCACCACGCCCCGGCGATGGCGGCCACCCCGGCGACGGTACTCCTGCGCATAACGCACCCCCTATCGGTTATGTAACAGTGTAGGGGTGTCACCACTTCCTGGACAAGGCGTCTTGCATGAGGTCCGGGGACACCCTACCGAACGGCCGGGCGAATGCAGTATGGTGTCCCCCGCACTTGCGGCCTGGCGGGCCGTCAGCCTGACCGGCGCGCGACCGGTGACTATTCGCGCGTGGGGCTCTGCGGCATTGGGGCATCCCGGCCACCGGCGGCGTATGGACTGCGGCGGCAACGACGTCGCTGTGGCTGGTCCTGGCCCCACAGAGCCAAAGCGGCGTCACAGCCGCCGAACTCCATACGGCCCAGGCGGCGCTGGCCGAATGCCAGCCAGTAGGGCCGGCAACTCGTTGCCGGCGGAACGGCCCGGGTTTGGCTCGATTGGCGACTGTCGCGGGTTCACGGGCTTATAGGCGAACTGTTCGTGAACTAGGGTCCGTCCCTGGCATTTCCTGGTATTTGCTGATGAAAAAACCCCGTGACACATTGCGGGAGGAGCTCACAAAACCATAATAGAAAGGCCGGGCCATGGTTACAGACGGCAGTGCCATTCGTGACTGTCCCGCCTCTTTCATCGCCTCTTTCATAGGTGACTGTCCCGCCTTTTTCGCCTTTTTTCCCGCTGCGACGCCAACGGCCCCAAGGAAATGACATCTGTTTTCCCCCTGGATGACCTGAATCCACACTGGTATAATCTGGTATGGTGGATTAGGGTCGTTTCCTGGCGCCGGTGTTTGCGGGGGCTGCCAGGGGGCCCATCATCCCGGAGCCGGCCAACGGCATGAGGGCACGGGTCCGCGTGCTCGATGGGGTTCTGGGGACGGAACATGCACATGGGCAAGCGATTGCCCTGCCAGGCCTGTCTCTACTGGGGCGTCCACGCTGAAAAAGGAGAGTTGCCGATGACACGATCGGACCGAATCCGTCTCCACCTGGCCCTGGGGTTGCTCGCGGTGGCCCTGCTGGCGGGGCAGGGCTTAGCCCAGGTGGCTGTGGACCTGCGGAACTGGAACCAGGAGGGCCACCTGCCGGCCGGCAACTGGACGGTCGCGCCCGACGGGTCGAACGTCTTTCAATCGATCAACGGCGCGCCCACCTTCTTCGTCAGCGACGTCAACTTCTACAACACCACCATCCGCGGCAGCTTCGGCGTCGAGACGACCAGCGACGACGACTTCATCGGTTTCGTCTTCGGCTACCAGTCGCCCCTGGCGTCGGAGGGCCATTCCACCCTGGCCGCCGATTTCATCCTGTTCGACTGGAAGCAGACCCGCCAGTCGCCCGCCAATTCGGGCTTCCGCCTGACCCACGTCGAGGGCACGCTGTCCACCAGCACCGCCACCAGCAACCCCTCCTGGGGCCAGACCAGCACGTCCAGCATCACCTTCACCCCCTTTGCCAGCCTGACGGGCCCCTCTTCGGGGACCGACAACACGGGCCTGGGCTGGGCGAACAACACGCACTATGACTTTGAGCTGATCTACGAGCCCGATCGCATCCGCATCGCCATCCAGGGCGGCGTGGGGCTCTTCGCCGACGGCATGAGCATCTTCGACGTCTGGCTGGCCGACGTGGACCCCGACGGCACGCTCTTCGGCGGGGGCTTCGCCGACGGGCGGTTCGGCTTCTACAACCATTCCCAGGCCTCCGTGCGCTACGCCAGCTTCACCGAGCAGGCCAACCCGATCCTCAGCACCATCCCCGGCGACGGCGAAACGCTGGACTTCGCGCGCGTCCGCGTCGGCGCTAGCGCCACGGCCGACCTCACCATCGCCAACGCCGGCGGATTGGGAGCGGCCAACCTCAACGGCAGCGTCAGCGCCGTCGCCAGCCCCTTCCTCGGGCCGGCCTCGGCCGCCTTCTCGCTGGGCGAGGGCCAGTCCACCGACAAGACCTTCACCTTCGCCCCCGTCGCTCGCGGCCCGTATGGGCAGGAGGTGGTGGTCACCAGCAATGCCCCGGTCGACTCGACGGCGACCATCCACCTGGCCGGCTGGGCCATCGGGCCGGTCTTCGGCAGCTCCGTCACGCCGGGCCAGGCCATCGACCTGGGCGAGGCGGACCTCAGCACGGCCGCCCAGACGATCCTGACCCTCAGCAACCTCAGCCCCGACGACGACGGCGGCAACGCCGCCCTGACCGACCTGACGCTGGACTACCTGATCACCGGCGACGATGCCGCCCTGTTCGCCCTGTCGCTGACGCCCGGAGCGGTGATTGCCCGCGATGGGTCGCTCGACTTGACCGTGACGTTCCTCGGCTCGGGCGACCTGGGCGACTATAACGCCCTGCTGACGATCCTGACCGACCAGGGTGCCCCCGTGGGCGCGGTGAGCCTGGGAGAGAGCTTCAGCTTCGACCTGTCGGCCACCGTCGTCCCCGAGCCGGCGACCCTGACCCTGCTGACTCTGGGCCTGGCCGGCCTGCTCCGCCGCCGGCGGTAGACCCCGGCAGCCGCGCAGCCGCCTCGCACCGAATACGCAAGACGGGCCCTTGCACGAGCCACCCTACTGCTCGCGCAAGGGTCCGTCCGCATTTGCAGCGCGTAGGGCGAGCACTCGTGCTCGCCCTATCTAAGGCCGGTGGCATGGCCGGGAGGACCCATTGAGGGTGCCACGGCCTGCCGCGACGGCTGTTGGTCGCGGTTGGCCGTGCCCGGACCGCGCCAGGCCCGCCTCGGCACGCATTCTCCCTCAGAACTCCCACGGCCGGCTCAGTTCCAGCACCGACATCGACTCCCTGTCGATCCGCACCGGCACGTCCAGCCCCGTCGCCCAGGCCCGTCCTCGGGCCGCTCCACCAGGCCACGCCGAACAGGGTTGAGGTGAATGTACCGCAGCTTCTCGTGGACGTCACGCGTGCTCCGCATGTTGCGGTCATACCCGCCGCCTGGCTGCCAGAACCGGTGCGTGCGGCGGCCGCTGGGCTGTGCGTCCAACAGGGCGGCCAGGCCGCTTGGATCGCACTCCTTCAAAAAGGCCACCGCTCGCCGCGCTACGGGCTGCTTGATGGCCGACAGGATGGTGCTGATCCGCACGCCCTCATGCGGCGCGATGAGCAGATGCACGTGCTCGGGCATCACGACGAAGGCCCACAGGGCAAAGCCGGCGGACGCGCGGGCCGCGTCGAGCGACTCCAGGAACCAGGCCCGCGTGCGGTCGCGGCCGAGGAACGCCCCCCGGTGGAAGCACGAGAACGTCAGACAGTGGGCATTCCACGGGATGTCCCATCGCTTGCAGCGCTTGCGGTGCGGGGGGTCGCTTCCCATGGCTCGACAGCATGACCTCCGACGCCGTTGGCGTCAAGCGCTCGGCCGGCCGCCCGCGGACACGGCCAACCGCGACCAACAGCCGTCGCGGCAGGCCGTGGCACCCGGCGACACACCCCTTCGACCATGCCACCGGCCCCGGCGGGGCGAAGACCCCCGGCGTGCCGGGGGCTATATGGGGAGATGCGCGGGGGGCTGGTTGAGGGTCGCGGCGGGGCGTAGAATGGGGACATGAGGCCCGCCGGGGGCGGTATGGGGGGCTTGCCTGGTTGTTCCGGGCGTCCGGGGGGCGTACGAGGGGGCATCCGTGCACGCGACGGCGGTGATCGTCGCCCACCCGGACGACGAGACGATCTGGTGCGGCGGGCTGATCCTGCGCCACCCGCAGTGGGACTGGACCGTCCTGGCCCTGTCGCGCGCGGACGACGCCAACCGCGCCCCCCGCTTTGGCGCGGCCTGCGAGGCCCTGGGCGCGACGGGCCTGATGGCCGACCTGGACGACAGCAGCCCCCCCGCCCCCATCGACCCGGCCCGGGAGATCGCCCCGCGCGTGCTCGACGCACTGGGCCATCGCCGCTGGGACCTCATCGTCACGCACGGCCCGGCCGGCGAGTACGGCCACCCGCGCCACCGCCAGGTGCACGCCGAGGTGCTCCGCCTGGTCGAGTCGGGCCAGCTGCCCTGCCGAGCGCTCTGGAGCGTCGCCTGCCTGTGCGACCCCGTCACCGCCCGCTGGAGCCGTGACGGGCCCGCCGACGTCGAGGTCGCCCTGACGGCCGACGAGCTGGCGCGCAAGCGGGGCATCGTCCGCGAGCAGTACAACTTTCCGCCGGGGTCGTTCGAGCTCCGCGCGTGCAGCGCGGTCGAATGGTTCCGGCACACCTGGCCAAAGGAGGCCTTCGCATGAAGCTGCTGGTGCTGTACGACTATCCCCCGGCCCCGGGCGGCCTGGCCACCCAGGGCGACCTGCTGTACCGGGGGCTCAAGGAGATGGGCGTGGAGGTCTGCCCGGCCCATTTCGAGTCGGCCCAGGAGAAGGAGTGGTACTACCGCTGGTTTCGGCCCGAC
>JAWLCG010000069.1:0-5835 GCA_041687295.1 Phycisphaerae bacterium
CCGCAGGGCCTTCATGTCGCTTGAGCCGACTCGCAGGCGAATCAGGCTGGCGACGCTGGGCAGGCGGATCTCGCCGATTTCGTAAATCGCCGAGCCGCTCTGGACGGTGCTGCGGTAGCCGACAATGCCCAGAATCAGTGTGATGGCGGCGACGCCCAGGAAGGCCGTGATGAGCTTCTTACCGATGGTCCACTTCATCTTCATAGCGATTCCTCGTAGAGGGTGCCGGGCCGGAAGAGGGGCAGGACTCCCACGGACGACGGCTGGCAATGCGTTCCCCGATTCTGCACCGGCCCCGGTTCGCCGGGGCCCCGATTTCATTCGCTGCGCATGCCCGGCAGGCTCACCAAGCCCTGCAGAACCTGCAGGACCTCGCGGTGCTCGCTGCGGAGCTGGTCGTCCAGGAAGGCCGTGTAGTGCAGCACGTCCTGCATGACGGCTTGGCCGTCGGCGCCGCCGGCGAGGTCGTCGGCGGCCTGCCCGAGGCGAGCGGAGGCCGAGGCGAACAGTCCCGCCAGTGCCTCCAGCTGCTCGCCGTGGGCCTGGACGCTCCGGGCCGGCTCGCCCGAGGCCGAGTCGATCCGCTGCATCGCCTGCCGCACATCCGAGGCGCTAGCCCGCAGCCGGATCGACGCCGCCGTCAGAGACTCGCTGAACTGCCGGTCGTCCGGGTTACGCTGAGGGTCAGGCATTGGGCTCATCGATCGCTCCACTGAATTCAGGAGGCAGGGCAATAAAAAAAGGCACGCTCCGAAGGGGCGCTGACGTGGCAGCCCATTCGAATCGTGCCTTCGACTTGCAGGTCCTATGCCCTGCCCGACAAGGCGGCCCCCGCTCGCTGCGGCAGGCCTCGGGTCAAGTTGTCTGTCCTTCTATCGGCTCGTGGATTTCGGACTTTAGCGGCCTGTGCAGTTTTTCCTGGCTCTTCACCGATCTGCGAGGGGACCCAACCGACACCCGACTGGCCGCCGCGTGCCACGGACAGCCCCCACGGCTCGGGCGCCCGGTGGCCGGGCGATGGGCGGTCTGGCAGCCTCCCCGCAGACCAGTGAAAGACGGCTCTCATCCCAAACAGTTGGCGAAAGGAAACTCCCCTGGGGCTCTGCCCCAGACCCCGGGATTTGCCGCTTTGGGGCCACCAGCAGAACATAACAGGCGGCACCTCCTGGAGGTGCCGCCCGTGCTGTACGGCCATCCCGACGACGCTCGGGTCGCTCTTCAGCGCCAGCGTTGCCCGATCCTCCGTCAGGACTCCCACAGGATACCCGCGCATGCTGGGGTCCCTAAATATATAAATCCCAGTGGTTTGGGGCTGGTCCCCATTCCTTTGGTTCAACTATGTGGGAGGAGAGCCTGAGGAATCTTTTCTCTACCGACCCCGCAGCAGCCCCTGGAGCTTGAGGCGGAGCTGGCCGAGCTCCTTGCTCTTGAAGGCGTGGCGCGTGCGGTCGAGGACCTCGACGGTCTCGATGAGGGCCTCGGTCAGGACGTCGAGCTTGGGGCAGCTGAGCAGCTGGCAGACCTCATCGGCCTGCTCAGCGGCCGAGGCCGGCCCACTCACCCGCCGGGCCAGGGCGTTGATGTTGGCCAGCGTCGCCGCCAGGTGGCGCTGCGAGATCGTCAGAAACCGTTCCAGGGACATCTCCGCCGCTCTGGCTGGCCCCGGCCCGGGCAAACCCCCGGGCGGGCCGGCAGACGCCTGCCGCGCCACCGCCTCCACCAACTCCTCGAGGCTCTCCCACTGCCCTTCGAACTGGGCGGCGACCAGGATGGGCAGGGCCTCCTCGCGCTGGCAGCGTACGATGACGACCGAGGGCACCGCCCCCAGGGCCTGCCGCAGCGTCACCAGTAACTCGGGCGATTCCTGGGCGAGCACCCGGGCATCCAGAACAACCAGGTCGGGCGCGTCGACCGCCACCCGCTCGGCGAGACCGTCGGCGTCTGTCAGCCGCGTGCAGCGATGGCCCAGCCGCTCGAACTGAGCGGACGCCCGGGCCAGGCACGTCTCCTGCGGGCAGACGATCAGGATTTGCAGCGCCGATACCGTCATGCCAGGTCGGTCCCCTTTCCTGGCGCCACGAAAAAAGGCACGGCCGGAGCCTGCCCCCCTGCGCACAAGGGAACCAGCCTCGGACTTGCCTTCGACTTGCAGGCCCAAAGTCCTGCCCGACAAGGCGCCCCCCTGCGTTGCGGGGCAGCGTCTTCAGTTACAGGACCCATCGGCCAGTTACGGGCCGACCTTGAGCAACAGCCAGCAGCCCGCTGGGCCTCAGGGGCCGGCCATCGGGCAGAAAGAGGACGACAGCAAGTGGCCGGGCAGGTCACGTGCACAACTCCCGAATCGCGTCAGCGTCAGAGCAAGGCCTGCACAGACCCTCAGCCCTCCCTTCCGGCTGAACCGGACATGCCTCCGGGAGAGCAGCCCGTCCAGGCGTAATAACTTTTCCTGTCCCGAGCCTATCGACACCCGCCCGTACAGCCTTTACCTGAATACAGTGACAGCCTCTTCCCCTACTGAATGCAGGGCCAGATGGCAGCCGGGGGAGTGGAGATGTCGGAAGTATTCGTGCCATTCGTGTCCACCGCGCTTTTGGAGTGCGGCGTCAAGGCCGCCGCACTCCATACGGCGCTGGCGTCCTGGGCCTCCATTGGCCGCTACGGCTGACGATTCGACGTCCCAAGACGGGGCGGCAGGCGGTCTCAGGCCTCGGGCCGCTCGGGGCGCGGCTCGTGCGTTCGGCCTCGCCAGGGCAGGCAGTGGACCGGACACTTGGCCGAGGCCGTTTGCAGTTCGTCGGCGCGGGCAGGGTCGTAGCGGCCATAGTCGAGGTGCGAGAGGTTGTCCTGGACGTGGAACAGGTCGCACGTCCGCTCGCATTGGCGGCAGGCGATGCAACCGACGGGGCAGACGGCGCGGGTGTTCTTGCCGGGGTCGCGGTTGGAGCAGGCGACGACGACCTGCAGGTCGGCCTTGAACGGTGCGAGGGAGATAATGTGCCGCGGGCAGGCCCGCACGCAGGCCCCGCAGCCGGTGCAGCGGGCATAGTCGACCTCGGCCAGGCTGTCGATGACGTGGATGGCGTCGAACGGGCAGGCCCGCTCGCAGTCGCCGAAGCCCAGGCAGCCGTAAACGCACGCCTGCACCCCCGGGGTCATGGTGGCCGCGAAACAGGTCCGCTCGCCGCGGTAGTCGGGTTTCTGGCCCCGGTCGGCCGAGCGGGCGCCGCAGTGGACGATCGCGTACACGGGGGCCGACTCGACCGGCGCGGTGCCCAGGATGCTCGCCAGGGCGGCCGCACACTTGGGCCCGCCGGGGGTGCACAGGCCCACCTCGGCCCGCCCCTCGGCCAGGGCGACGGCGTACTCGTGGCAGCCCGCGTAGCCGCACGCCCCGCAGTTGATGCCCGGCAGGACCTCCTCCAGGGGCGCGACCTTGGGGTCCTCGTGCACGTGCCAGCGCCGGCTGACGTAGCCCAGCACCACCGCCAGCACCACGCCGAGGCCCACCAGCACGCCAGCCGCGATCAGAAAGGTCGTCATGCCTTCACCCTATGCCCCACAAAGCCTCCAGGGCAAGGGCCCCGCCGGCTTCTGCCCCTCACCGGGCGAGCCCCGGCAGAAGCGGCAGGCGCTGTCACGACTTCGGCGCCCACCACGGCGGCAGCGCCTCGAGATCGGGTGTGTTGGGGCCGGCGGCCCGGAAGGCCTTCAGCATCCGCTCTTGGCCGTCGGCGATGCCGTCGGCGCTCTCGCCGTTGACGGCAGAGAGCATCCATCGACCGTTGCGCTGGCCAAACACGATGCGATCGCTCAGCACGTCACCGCAAATCACCTCCAGGACGCCCGGCTCCTCGCAGCGGACCTCGGGCACGGCACCGTCTTGCTTGCGCAGCGGGAACAGAACCGTCAGGAAACATGTCGTCCGGGAAACGCTCTCCGGCCGAACGCGGACATACGTCAGGCGCTCAGCCTGTCGGCGACGCGTCCAGGCCTCTGTGTCCATGGCCTGCCCACCGAGGGCATTGAGCATGTGGAGGTCCCACTGCTCGCCCTGCACCACGGCTCGGCCGGGCGCGAGGGCGACCGGGTGCCGTGTCTGGAGCCGCCACTCGAGCTCGGCGGGGCTGTCCGCCTCCAGGTCGTCCAGGATGACCAGGTAAGAGCCGTTCACCATCACCATGTGGCGGACGAACCGCTGCAGAGACTCCGCCTCGTACACATCCGACAGGTCCGAGGCCAGGTAGTGGAACCGACGGCCCGAGCCGAAGCGAAGGAACTCGCCCCGTCGGCCCTTGCGCTGGCCCTGCCCGTCGACCAGGACCGTGGAGTGCTTCTCCGTCTCGCCGTCGCCGTAGCCGGGGTCGTGGACCAGCCTCTCCTCGCCGGCCACCAGGACGAATGAGCCGAGGTCCTGGTTGGAGTGCGAGCGGTTGCTGATCCAGCCGCCGTTGTAGGCCACCCACAGGTCCGGCGACCGCAGGACCGCGTGCCCCGCGCCGCGGAACAGCACTGCGTCCTGCAGCGGGGGGCGTGGCTGGAACAGCTGCGACGGCGCGTCCTCGCGGCGCCACAGGAAGTAGAACGGCGAGGTGCCCCGCCACTTGTAGCGCGTGCCGCCGTTGTCGGCCGCCCACAGCAGCAGCGGGTCGCCTCCCGGCACGAGGGCCTCCAGCAGGGCCGACCGCACGCTGTTGGGCCCCGAGGGCGCGCTGTCGCGCAGGGCCTCCAACTCCTGCCGCCGGGCAGCGTCCAGGCGGTGGCGGGTATGATACCGGCTCCACAGGTCCTGCAGGACCCGCTCCTCCATGTTATTGAAGTTCGCGTACAGGCCGTCCGGCCCCTGCAGGTAGATTTCCCAGTACCCCGCGAGCTTCTCGGTCAGCCGGGCCAGGACAGCCCGATCGAAGCCCCACATCCGGCCGGCGGCCATGATGAAGTAGAACGCCCACTCCCGGCCGTAGTCGGCGTACATGATACCCTCGTGGCCGCCGCCGTCGCTCTGGAACACGTGGTCGACGAAGGCAGGCAAGTACTGCCGGGCCATCTCGGCCGCCCGCTTCGCCCGGTCGTCTTCGAAGCAGAGCGCCAGGGCCGCCATCCCCATGCCGCCGTGGACCACGCCCGCCCAATTGCTGACGTGGTTCGTCACCCACCAGTCCTGCTGGTCCTCGGCGACGGCGTCATTCGCCCCGGAGCTCTGGCCGAGCAGGGAGACCAGGTACGGCTCGATTCCCCGGGTCAGCAGCGCCGTTCGCAGCGTCTGGCGCTCGCCGCTGTCCAGGCAGTCGTGGCACCAATCGTACACCAGCGCGCAGGCCATGGCGGCACCGGCAGTCTCCAGTGCGGCCCCCTGGTTCCAGTCCCTGGGCAGGGCCCAGAATTCCAGGGGCTGCTCGGCCACATACAGGGCCTCGCGCTTCGCCCGGACGGCGTACTCCTCACGGCCCGTGATGACGTAAGCGAACGCACAGGTTCCCGCGTTGCCCAGGTACCACCGCGCCAGCCCGAGCGGGTTCTTCGCCCCGCCATACCCCAGCGAGGTCTGCGCGTCGAAGGTCTCGGTGGGCGTGGTCAGGATGTAGTCGGCATTGGCCTGCATCATGGCCCATCGCTGCCGGAAGGGCTCCTTCTCCATCCGCTGGCGAAGCAGGGGGATATCCTTCTTGTCAAAAAACAGGTACGGGCGTTCTGTGCACATCGAACGGATACTCCATGAGCCCGGCCGACAGCGGAGCGTGTCTGGGCCGGTCGGGGGAAGGGCGGGGTTGGGGTGGCACGGGAGACTCGACACCGGCGGATCTCGCAGGGCGGACGGATGCCCGCCCTGCGAGAGGC
>JAWLCG010000069.1:5845-12787 GCA_041687295.1 Phycisphaerae bacterium
GTCTGGAAGCCGGAACGGTGCCCGGGCCCCTACCGCTTGACCTCGTAGTAGTAGGTGCGGTAGGTGCCGTCGATGCTGATGGCGTTGCCGTTGACCGGCACGGTCTTGCCGGTGGGCACGCCGTGGAAGTCCAGGACGTTCACCTCGGCCGGGGCGGCGCCCTGGAAGGTGATGCGGGCCTGGACGGGCTCCATCAGCAGCGGGGGCCGGCCGATCTCGAGCAGCTCGGTGCCGCCGGCGTTGTACCGCGTGCCGGTCTGCTGGTCGCGGGCCATCGCGGTAATCAGGATGTGCTTCGACTCGGCCAGGGGCTGATCGTCCAGCGGGGTGAAGATCAGCGAGAGCATCTCGGTGGTCGGCTCGACGGTGACGCCCTGCAGCTCGAACCGCTGGCCGCCGGCGAAGCCGATGACCGCGGCGGTCTTGGGCCCGGCCAGTGTGACGACGCGGCGGTTCATGTCCCAGGTGAGCTGGCCGGTCATCGAGCGGACGACGTTGGCCGAGCGGTCCCAGTACTGGTTCCAGTCGACCTTCTCGCTCGCCCCGCCGTCGAAGCTGGTGGTGACGCGTCCGATGGCGAGAACCTCGCGGGGCGTAGCCAGGCTGCCCTGGAGCTCCTTGGCGTCGTAGCCGCCGCCGGTGAAGTCCTGGTTGAGCGGGTCGAGGCCGAGGAACAGGTCATCCACCTCGAGCCGCCGGGCGGCCGCCAGGGGCGCCTCCTCAATGTGGCCCCGGTAGACGGCGAAGGCCAGGGCCGGGAACTGCCCGATGTAGTGCGGCGTCTCGGTGACGTAGCTTCGCAGCCCCGGCCAGCCGTCGCCCATCTGCCCGCGCCCGTTGGCGAAGTGGTAGCTGGCGTCCCAGCCCTGCAGGCCCATGCCGTAGAAGGCGAACAGCGGGGCGATCTCCAGCTTGTGCTGGTTGGGCGGCAGGACGGTCCATTCGGTCAGGCAGAAGGCGCGGTCCTCGACCTGGTACATGCCGCTGGCCAGGATGCCCGAGCCGGCCTGGTCCAGGTGCGTGCCGTTATTGACCTTGCCCAGGGCGATGTCGTGCCCGCCGGCGCCGCCGCCGAAGTAGTTGTGCCGGCTGATCATCTGCATGGCTGAGTCGCACCAGGTGTTGGCCGGGTCGGCGGCCGGGCCGCCGGCGTGCCAGGCCGTGGTGATCGTCACGCCCCGATAGCCCGCCTCGCGCAGCCGGGCCAGGCGACGCTCGTAGTAGCCCCGCTGCGTTTCGGCCAGGAAGCGGATGAAGTCGCCCATCCGCCGGTCGGCCTTGTCGCCCTTGAACTCCCACGCGCCGTAGATGCGGAACTCCTTGTCGCGGAAGCTGTCCCGCGTGCCCCAGGCCTTCTGCAGCGCCGCGTCAGTGCCGTACTGCTGCTGGGCCCAGTTGCGGAACATCTGGCGCAGCAGGGCGGCATGGCGGGGGAACTTCACGTCGCCCGTCAGGCTGTTGAGCGGGGCGTGGAAGAAGATGCAGTCCTCGTTGTGCACCTCGACGACGGCCAGGGCCGGGTCGTCCTTGTAGGCCAGGCCCGTGTACGGGTTGACGTGGTCGAGCAGGGCCTGGACGTACTGCCACTCGAGGTCCTGCAGGGCGGGCACGAAGTTGACCATGCCCGAGGTGCTCTTGAGGTCGCCACCGGGCAGCTCAGCGAACAGGGCCGGGTCGTAGCCGTCGGAGGCCTTGATGCGGTGCGGGTAGAAGACCGACCAGGTGACGTAGATGCCCTGGTCCTTGAGGGCGGCGAACCAGCGGTCGTAGGCGTCCAGCCGCTTGGCGTAGCCGGGGTCGGTCCGGTGGCCCAGCAGCCCCTCGACGGAGTGCTGGCGAACCATGTTGATGCCGTGCTTGGCCAGGAACCGCGCCCGCCGGACCATCTGCACGTCGCTGGCGTCGGGGTCGCAGCCGCCGACGGTGCCCCAGAACTTGGCCGGCCCGTCGCCGTTCTCGAAGTGGAGTTCCTTGCTGTCCTGCTGCAGGAAGCCCATCGCGCCGGCGGGCCTGTGCAGCAGGCCGCTCATGTCGATCACGGAATGATCGGAGAAGTCGTCGCTGTCGACCACGACGGCGAACCACTCGTCCGCCCCGCCGCCGGGCAGGTCCTGCGGCTTCGTGCCCCCGCTGGGCACCAGCCCCTCGTTGGTCAGCATGATCGCGTCGATGGCGCCCTGGTAGAAGCCCATCGGGCTCTTCTGCACCCGCACCGACAGCGTGTGCCGGCCCTGGCTGAAGGGCCCGGTGGCGACCTTGACCCAGGCAATGCGCCGATGGTCGGGCGTCTGGGAGATCTGGAAGTCCTCGCGCTTGTTCTCGAGGCTCAGGTCGCGCCAGGGGAAATTGTCCACGCGATACTACAGCGGCGCCCGGTCGGGGTTGACGCGCATCCAGAGGGCGTACGTGCCGCCCTCGTCGACGCTGAACTGCCAAGTCGCCTCGGCGGGCTGGTCCGTGCTGTAATGGCCCAGCCAGGCGTTCTGCGAGAGCATCTCCTTGCGGACGTTGCCGTACCAGCCATGGTTGTTGAAGGTGGACTTCTGGGCGCTCTCGCCCTCGATCCAGACGGTGCCGGCCCCGGCCAGCGCCGTCGCCGCCAGCATCCAACCCGTCACTACCGCGTTACGCCACCGCATCGTGCTACCTCCTGACCGCCGGGCCCCGGCCAGCCCGGCTCCGCGCCGAGCGGCGCAGGGCCCGCTCTGTTCCCACCCGAACATACCACCGCCCAGACCGCCTGGCCAGTACCCTCCGGATAATGGCCCCAATTTGCCCTGTTTACCCTATTGTGCCCCCCAGGAACCTGCCCTACAATGGCCCCCGTCGACAAGGGTAGATGCAGGCCAGCAATTCTTTGAGCCCGGACCCGGCAAAACACTGAGTCGCACCCACTAGAAAACCCCAGGCCGAGGGCACCATGGACAAGCAGCACGCAGTGGCAGCGGTGGGGGCGTTGGTTCTGTTGTCTCTGGCGGTCGGCTTGGCCGCCGGGGGGCTGACGACGCTGATCGATAACGGCCCCAGCGCCAACCGGGTGGACATGGTCTTCCTGGGCGACGGCTACACCGCCAGCGACATCGCCGGCGGGGTGTACGACACGCACATCTCCAAGATGCTCTACCACATGTTCGACGAGGGCGAGGACCCCTTCCCCCGCTACCGGAACTTCTTCAACGTCCACCGCGTTGAGGTCGTCAGCAACCAGAGCGGCGCCGACGTGCCCCCCCTGGGCATCTACCGCGACACCGCCCTGGACGCCACCTACTACTACGACGGCGTGACCGATCGGCTGCTCTACATCAGCACGACCAAGGCCAACACCTACCTCAGCAACGCCCTGAGCGGGGCGGGCTTCTCGGCCGAGATGAAGCTCGTCACCGTCAACGATACCCGCTACGGCGGCGGGGGCGGCACGTACGCGACCTACGCCGGCGGCAACAGCAGCGCCCCGGAGGTCGCCCTGCACGAACTGGGCCACTCCTTCGCCAACCTCGCCGACGAGTACCAGTACAGCACCCGGACCTATAGCGGCCCCGAGCCGACCCACCCCAACGCCACCATCAACACCAACCCCAACACCAGCAAGTGGGCGGCCTGGATCGGCTACACCGACCCTGCCCACCCAGGCATCGGTCCGGTGGGCTTCTACGAGGGCAGCGACGGCTTCAGCGCCGGCGTCTACCGCCCCACCTCGACCAGCAAGATGCGGGCCCTGGGCCAGCCCTTCAACGCCATCAGCCGAGAGGCCCTGATCCTCCGCATCTACGACCGGGTCGACCCGCTGGACGCCTGGCTCGACAACAGCCAGCCCCTCGCCAACCCCCTCTCGCTGTGGGTGGACACCGTCGACCCCGCCGTCATCGACGTCAGCTGGGCCGTCAACGGCGAGGCCATCGATTTCCAGGGCGAGCAGCTCTGGCTGGGCAACCTGGGCCTGGAGCCCGGGCGGCACGTGGTCTCGGCCCTGGCGCAGGACTCGACGATCGGCGACTGGGTCCGCACCAGCACCGACGCCCTGCGGCAGACGGTGCAGTGGGTCATCGACCTGACCGTCCCCGTACCCACCGACGGCGACGCCAACAACGACGGCACCGTCGATGACTGCGACCTGAGCGTCCTGCTGGCCAACTGGGGCCGAACCCAGCACGTCACCTGGTACGAGGGCGACTTCAATGGCGACGGCAAGGTCGACGACGCCGACCTCAGCCGCCTGCTCAGCAAGTGGGGCCAGGGCAGCAGCGTCGTCCCCGAGCCCGCCCTGACCGCCCTGCTGCTGCCCCTGCTCGCCCTGCGGCGCCGGCGCCGATAGTCGCCATCCTGCCGTGCGTGCACGTTCCCGCCGAGCCTGCAGGTCCGCAACGCGTCTCCGGCCCAAGCTCACGGAATGCCTTCCGTGGGCATCGGGGTGGGGCGTCCCCATCGCGGTCCAACGCACCCGCACGCCCGATGGACAAACGGTCCAAGTCTTGTAGGCAGGACTCCCCTCCTGCAGGGCGAAACGCTCGACCACCCCCTTGACGGTCCCGACGGGGGGACGTAGCTTCTGCCTCCTGGCCCGCGGAGCGGATTTCGCCGGCCGATGCGGGGGCCCCGCCCCCTCCGAACGCCCTGGACCCACGGGAGCACGGCATGAAGACCCTGCACATGATCGGCAACGCCCACATGGACCCCGCCTGGCTGTGGGAGCGGTTCGACGGCATGGACGCCACGCTGGCCACCGCCCGCAGCGCGTGCGACCGCCTCGACGAGTACCCCGAGTTCGTCTTCACCTGCAGCGCCAGCTGGTTCCACCACGTCGTCGAGCTGTGCGACCCGGATCTGTTCGAGCGGGTCAGGCAGGCCGTCTCGGCCGGGCGGTGGCAGCTGGTCGGCGGCATGGTCGTCCAGCCCGACTGCAACCTGCCCAACGCCGAGAGCTTCGCCTGGCAGCTGACGCTGGGCCAGGACTACTTCCGCCGCACCTTCGGCCAGACGGCCACGATAGGCTACAACGTCGACACCTTCGGCCATACGGGCTACCTGCCGCGGTTCCTGCGCGAGGCGGGCATCGACAGCTACGTCTTCATGCGCCCCGGGCCCGGCGAGAACGCCCGCCTGCACACGCTGTTCCGCTGGCGCAGCCCCGACGGGCACGAGGTGACCACCTTCCGCATCCCCGGGGCCTACTGTACCCACGGCCAGGACCACCGCGGGCACATCGAGCGGACGATCCAGGCCGCCCCCCCGGGCCTGGACCACATGATGTGCTTCTACGGCGTGGGCGACCACGGCGGCGGGCCCACCAAGGCCCAGCTCGACTGGCTTCTGGCCAACGCCGACGCCTTCGAGGGCTGGCGGATCGTCCTGAGCCACCCGCGGGCCTTCTTCGACGCCGTCGCCGACCGCCTCGACACGCTGCCGATCTGGACCGGCGAGCTGCAGCACCACGCCATCGGCTGCTACGCCGTCGAGCGGCGGATCAAGGTCTCCATGCGCCGGGCTGAGACCCGCCTGCACATGGCCCGACAGGTCGCCGACGTCCTGCCCGAGCAGGCCCCCGCCGAGCTGGACACCGTGCTGGCCGAGGGCTGGGGGACGGTGGCGTTCAACGAGTTCCACGACATCATGGGCGGCACGTGCATCGACCGGGTGAACGTCCAGGCCAGCTCGGACATGTTCAACGTCGAGAGCCGCTGCGACGAGCTGATCACGCGGATGACCCGCCGGGCCAGCCGCCGCCACGCCGAGCCGGGCGTCGAGAAGATCGTGCTGCTCAACCCGACCGACGAAGACTTCGAGGGCCATATCGACCACCGGCCCTGGTTCGTCGCCCAGTATGGCGGGGCCACTCCCGTCGTGCGGGTGCTCGACGAGCAGGGCCGCGAGGTGCCCTCCCAGGTGCTGCTGCCCCAGGCCAAGACGCAGCACAGCCACGGCCTGCTGGTGCGCTCGGTCGTGCCGGCACGTTCAATGCGCGTCCTGCGGATCGAGAGGCCGGCCAAAGATACGCCGGCCCCCTCGGCCGAGTCGGGCGGCTTCGACGTCCGCCCCGGCTCGCTGCGCTGCGGCGACGTGCGGATCGACCTGACGCGGGCGGGCTTCGCCCTGGCCGGCTGGGACTTCGAGCTGGCCGTCTACGACGACCCGACCGACACCTGGTCGCACGAGCCGGTCAACCAGTTCAAGGGCGAGCGCATCGGGCGGTTCGAGTGGCTGGGCCAGTGGGAGCCCTTCGAGGCCGGGCCGCTCTCGGTGAGTCTGCGCCGCAAGGCCGGCTTCGGCGACAGTTGGCTCTGGGCCGAGCTGACCCTCCGCGCCGGCGAGCCCTTCGCCCGCCTGCACCTGCGGGTTGTGTGGAGCCAGGTCCGCCAGCGCCTCGCTGTGCGTGTGACGACGCCGGGGACGCTCGCCCGGCGGATGGACCTCATCAGCGGCGGGCCCCAGGAGCGGGCGATGGACGGCCTGGAGTACCCCCTCGTCGGCGGCCTGGCCGTCGAGACCGACGCCGGCGGCTCGCTGGGCCTGATCGGGCCGGAGGTCTTCAGCGTCAACGCCCGGCCCGGCGAGATCCAGCTGACGCTGGTCCGCAGCCCGTACATGGCCCACCACGTCCCGGTCCTCGCCGCCGATCGGCCCGAGAAGCCCGTCACCGACCTGGGCCGACACGAGATCGCCCTGCGCCTCTGGCCCGGCGGGCCGCTGGATGCCGACGCGCTGGCCCGCCACGCCCGTGATATGCAGGCCGGCCCGATCCTCAGCTGGAACGTCACCGGCTGAGCCGGCAGGACGGGCACGACCCCCCGCGTGGCCGGAGCAGAACCATCCATCAACCCCCGGCCCCGACCAGGTGCCCTGACCACGGCGTTCGGAGCCCCGTCCTCCAGCGCCAAATCGTCAGTCGCACCAACCAATCGAGGCCCAGGGCGCGAGCGAAGTATGGAGTGCGGCGGCCGTGACGCC
>JAWLCG010000069.1:12797-16841 GCA_041687295.1 Phycisphaerae bacterium
CAAAGCGGCGTCAAGCCGCCGCACTCCAAAGGCGCTGGCCGTCCATCACGGCTGTGCACTCAGGGGGAGCTGAGGACGTGGCTACAAACGCCGTAGCCACGGCACCCGGGCGCCTTTCTTGGGGACGTTTTAGACGCGGCTGTCCCTGACGGGTGCTCCACATTCCAGCCTGGCCGATCCACTACTTCGTCGGCGGCTGGTTGCCCTGGGCGTGGATCAGCTGGTGCCAGTAGGCGGTGTAGGGGCGGTCCATGTTGTCGGCCCAGTTTCGCGGGCCCCCGTCGCAGAAGGCGTGCATGGCGGCGGTCATGGGCAGGGCGAAGCCGCGCCGGTCGGCCTCGGCGAGGAAGTAGGGCAGCTCGGGGAACTTGCCGTCGTAGCTCTCGGCCCGGCCCTGGACGACTCGCTGGGCGGTCTGGCTCACGCGGGCACGGAAGCCGTCCGTCCCGCCGACGGCCTGGCCGATGATGGCCGGGTCCACCCCGCAGCGGACGCCGTAGGCGACGGCCTCCACATAGGCCGCGTCCACCAGGCCCATCGCCAGCTGGTTGACGCCCTTGACGGCCTGCCCGTGACCCGTGGGGCCGCAACAGACGGCCAGCTCCGACTGGGTCAGGGCGTCGAAGATCGGCCGGCAGCGGTCGGCGGCCTGGCGGTCGCCGCCGATGAATACCCGCATCTGGCCCGACAGGGGCGGGCCGCTGACGGGGCAGTCCAGCAGTGCGGCCCCCTTATCGGCGAAGGCCCCGGCCAGCAGACGGGTCTGCTCGGCGTCGGTGGTGCCCATGTCCAGGAACACCTGCCCGGCCCGGGCGGACGGCAGCAGCTCGGCGCCCAGCACCCGGGCCGTCACGGCCGAGCTGGGCAGGCTGGTCAGCACGACATCGCTGACGGCGACCAGTTCGGCGGGCCCCTCGGCCCGGCTGGCCCCGGCGGCGACGGCCTGGGCCAGCGGCTCGGGCCGAAGGTCGTACACCGTGACCGCGAAGCCCCCCTCCAGCAGCCGTTGCACCATCCCGCTGCCCATCCGCCCGAGGCCCACGAACCCCACCCGCGCCCGATCCGCCGAGAAACGCTCATTCGCCATGACAGGCTCCTTTCTGAGGCAAAGCCTACTCGTCCACCCGCCAGGCCGCAAGCCGCCGGCCAGGCCGGCGCACCGCCCCTTGGCCCTCGCCGCCGGGGCCCGCCGGGCGTACCATTACCGATACAGGGACAGATGGGTCGTCGTAGGGAGGTGACTCGTGCAGATCGCGATCGCGTCGGACCATGCGGGGTTCCGCTACAAGCAGGAGATCGCGCTCTACCTGCGGAGCCTCGGCCACGAGGTGCGGGACTTCGGCACCGACTCGGAGGGCCCGGCCGACTACCCGGTGTTCATCCGCCGGGCCGCCCAGGCCGTCGCCGCCGGGCAGGCCGAGCGGGGCATCGTGCTGGGCGGCTCGGGCAACGGCGAGGCCATGGTCGCCAACCGCGTCGCCGGCATCCGCTGCGCGCTGTGCTGGAATCCCGAGTCGGCCCGGCTGGCCAGGCTGCACAACGACGCGAACATGCTCTCGCTGGGCCAGCGCCTGCTGACACTGGAGATGGCCCTGGAGATCGTCGCCATCTGGCTGGGCACCCACTTTGCCGGCGGCCGACACGCCCGCCGCATCGGCCTGATCGACCAGCCCCCCGCCCCCGCCGGCCAGTTCCTGCCCCGCCTGTCCAGCCCCGACCGCTCCTCGGCGCCACTGTAGTGCCGTCCTGGAGGGGCCAGGCTGAAATGGGGGGAGTAGAACGACCCCGGTCCGGAGCCCCCGAAGCCCGGGGATCGGAGCCCCTGCGGGGCTCAGCACTCCACACTGCCTGGGCGCCCTACTCCACCGGCCGGGCGCCATTGACTGGCTGGCAGGATCGCCGGTGGCCAGTCACGGGGCCTTTGCCAGGACTGCAGACGCGGCGGGTGTGCAAGGCCGGGACGTCCCGGCATCGCATTCCCTTCAGACATCCCGGCGCCCCGGCCGCCCAGGACTTCCCGCCGCCGCAGCCGACCGTGGCCGCGTGCTTGGGGGCGGGGCACCCAACATTCCAGGCTGGCCGGTCTACTAAGGCTGGGGCCCGGCGACGGCGGCCAGGGCGGGGTGGGCCAGAATTGGCGGGGCGGCCAGGACGGGCTCATCGGCCGACAGGGCGGGCGGGGCGGACGAGTCGCCGCCCTCGCCCCAGTAGCCCAGCAGGTAGCCCAGGTCGCGGTCGTCGACGATGCCGTCGGCGGTGAAGTCGCCCTCGGCCCATCCGCCGGGCTGGCCCCAGTGGCTCAGGACGACGCTGAGGTCGCGGTCGTCGACGACGCCGTCGCGGTTGGCGTCGCCCGGGTGGGGTATGTAGAGGCTGTGGGTGAAGTCCTGCCCGTCGCCCAGGGGGTTGCCGGCGGCGTCGTGGACATCCTGCGCGGCGATCCGCAGCGTGTAGCGCCCCGAGGGCATGGGGGCGTTGGAGATGTTCCAGGTGGCCTGGCGGTACTTCGCGTCGTAGCTCATGAAGACCGAGCTGGCGTCGATGGGCAGGCCGGCGGCGTTGAGGATGGCCAGGTCGCCGGTCGTCAGCGAGGGCCCGACGTCCTCGGTGAAGGTCAGCCTCAGCCAGGCGGGCCGGGTGGCCAGAGGCGGGCTGGCCATGCCTAGCACCACCGTCGAGACCCGCGGGCCGAGCGTGTCGCTGGGCGTCTCGCCGGGCCAGTCGCCGATGCCGAAGCCGCGCTGCATGTACTCGACGACGGCGGCGGCGGTGTAGCGGGCGTCCCAGTTGTGGCGGCTCAGGTTGCGGGCGCCGGCGAGGAAGCTCTCCATCGTGCCGGCCCCGCCGACGGTGACGTCGTAGGTGTAGATCGATCGGCTGGGGTCGGGGTAGTCGCCGGGGCCGCTGTTCTCGTTGCCCCACTGGTAGACGACGTTGTCGACGTCCGTCACGCCGGCCAGGCCGACCAGGCCCTTGCTGCAGGAGACGCCGTGGGCGACGAGGTTGCGCTGGGCGGTGGCACCGGCCTTGTCCATCATGTCGATGCCCCAGCCCTTGGCGAAGCCGTCGCCCCGCATGCCCCACATCGCCCCGTGCAGCACGACGTTGTCGATGGCGTGGTTGATCGCGCCGCTGCCGCTGATGAAGAACGCGATGCCGTTGCCCAGGAACAGGTTGTCCTCGACCGTGCCGCCCTGGCGCAGCTGAAGCCCATGGCTGCTGGCGCGGGCGCTGATGTTGCCGCGGACCGTCGCGTTGGTCACGTAGGCGAGGTACATGTTGTGGTTGTAGATCGTCGGGCTGGTCGGGCCCGTCAGGTCGCGCCAGCCGTTGTGGTCCAGCACGTTCTCCTCGACCAGCAGGCCCGAGCCGCTGATGGCGTGGATGCCCTGGGCGAAGGCGTCGCTGGGCGAGGGGTCGCTGGCCCAGCTGTCGACGATGACGTTGCGGCGGATCTGCACGTTGCGGATGGCCTTGCCGTAGGCCTGCAGCACGTAGATGCCGGTGCCGAAGCCCTCAATCTTGCAGTCCTCGACGAGCGTCCAGTCCGTGCCGCCGGTGATGCGCACGCCGACCGGGGCGATGCCCCACGAGTCGGTGCCGGTGCCGTCGTAGTCCTGCGGAAAAAAGTGCAGGCCGATGATGGCCAGGTGGTCCACGCGGCGGTGGTCGGGGTCGGTGCTGTTATTGAGGCCGTCGAGCTTGACGCCGCTCTCACCGCCGGTCAGCAGCAGCGGGCGGGGCAGGCTCGCGTCGCCGTAGTAGCTGATGAGCATCGGCTCGTCGGCGCTGCGCCCGCCCTGGCGGTTCCAGTAGCCCAGGCCCTGGTCGAGCCACACGTCGCCGCGCCGCAGCAGCAGGTGGTCGGGCATGCCGGGCCGCAGCAGGCTGATGCCCTGGGCGATCGAGGCGACCGGGTCGGTCTGGCTCAGGCCGCTGTTGGCGTCGTCGCCGGCCGAGCTGCTGACGTAGACGATCCGGCTATCGGCACTGGGCTCGACGATCGTCCAGCCCTCCGGGCTCATCGACACCGACAGCAGCAGG
>JAWLCG010000070.1:0-16747 GCA_041687295.1 Phycisphaerae bacterium
GCCTTCCAGAAGGAGAGCCTATCGCGCCACGCCGCACGAAGGAACGCTCCGAAGCTCTATGGGTCTCACCGCCAGAGGCGGTGGATTAAGCAACTAATTAAATAGGGACTGATCTCTGAACGCCTTACCCTCCCCCTTTCTCCAAGCCCACGGATGCAACCCGTGGGGATCTCGCCCGGGCCGTGGCCGTGGAGGCACAGCCCCACGCCCCCTCTTTCCACGTCCTGTCCTGCACGCGGGCGGTGCCCGCCCTACGCGCCAACCGCCTTGAGGGCCTTGGCGCGGGTGACACAGCCGGCGCAGCGGCCACAGGGCTGCTCGGCGCCGCGGAGGCAGCTCCAGGTGGCGTCGAGGGGGACCTTGAGCTGCACGGCCAGCTCGGCGACGGCGGGCTTATCGTAGTGGGCCAGGGGCGCGTCGATGACGGGCCCGGCCCCTTCGGGCAGGGCCCGGCCCACGAGTTGCCAGGCGAGCAGGCGGATGGCCTCGTCGCGGTCGGGGTAGGCGCAGGGGTTGGCCAGGCTCACCCCCCAGACCACGCGGGGGGCGCCCAGGCTGTACGCCCAGGCGCTGGCGGCACAGAGCATGGCCGGGGCCAGCAGGGGCACGAAGGTGCCGGCGAGTTGGCCGGTGAGGGTCGGGGCGTCCTCGATGTCGCCATGGGGCGCCAGCAGCGTCGAGGCCGACAGGGCCCGCCAGTTGCCCAACTCGACGGCCTGGGCGTGGGCGGGGCGAAGGTGCTTGCACAGGGCGTCGAAGGCGGCCCGCTCGGGCTTGGCGGCCTGCTGGCCGTAGTGACAGTGCAGCAGGGCGACCGACCCGTCCTGGGCAGCCAGGGCGGCGGCGACGGCCGAGTCGAGTCCCCCGCTGGTCAGCACGACCGTAAGCGCCATGGTCAGATCCTCGCAATGGCACAGCCGAAACGGCCCGTGTCGGGGCCCTCGCGGCGGTAGCTGAAGAACCGCTCGTCGGCGATGGTGCACACGCCGGCGACGGCGATGTTGTGCTCGCACAGGCCGGCCCCGAAGAGTTGGGCGACGTTCGCCCGCCACAGGTCGAGGTAGAGCCGGCCCTGGCGGATTCGGAAGAAGGCATCGGCGTCGCGGCCCAGCCCGTCGCGGGCGGCGGCCAGCACGTCGGGGCCCACCTCGTAGTTTTCCGGACCGGCCGAGGGGCCGACGGCGGCCAGGATGTCCCCGGGCCGGCAGCCTCGCTGGACCATGGCGGCGATGAGTTCTCGGCTGATGGCGGCGACGGTGCCCCGCCAGCTGGCATGGGCCATGCCCACCACGCCGCGCTCGACGTCGGCGGCCAGCACGATGGGGCAGTCGGCCGACAGGCCCAGCACCGCCAGGCCGCGCTGGTCGGTCACGATGCCGTCCGCCTCGACGTTCCCCGCCAGGGCCTCGACCGCGTCGACCACCCGGTGGCCATGCACCTGCACCACGCTGACGCACTGGCGGGCGCCCATCGCCCGGGCCAGCGAGTCGCGGCAGGCCGGGCCCGCCGGGCCGCGAAGGTCCGCCCCGTCGGGCCCGTGCCGCGTCGAGACGGCATGGCGGATGCCCGGCAGGTTCGCCAGCAGCGGCAGCTGCCCGACGGTCCAGCCGCCGGGCCAGCGGGCCCACTCAAGACCGGTTGTCGTGCCCGCAGTCGTCATGGACGTCCAGCACCACCTTGATGACATCTCCCCCGGCCGCCAGGGCCAGGGCCTCCTCGGCCCGCTCCAACGGCAGGTGCCGGCCGATGAGGTTCGTCACATCCACCTCGCCCCGCGCCAACGCCCGCAGGGCCTCGCCGAAGGGCCCGCACCGCGAGCCCACCACCGTCACCTCGTCGATGACGAGGTTGGCCAGGTTCAACGGCTGGTCGCCGGCGAAGGTGCTCTTGAGCACGATCGTGCCGCGGGGCCGAACCGCCCGCCCCGCCAGCCGAAAACCCTCGGCCGAGCCGGTCGCGTCGACCACGACGTCCGCATCGCCCCGGGCCAGGAAGTCCGCCTCCAGCGCCGTCTGAATGCCCACCCGCTCGGCCAACTCCAGCTTGGCCTCGTGCCGGCCCACCAGCACCAGTTGGCCGCATCGGCCCTGAAGCACGCGGGCGACAAGTTGGCCCAGCCGGCCGTCGCCCAGCACGACCGCGCGATGGCCCGCGTCGACGTGCACCTGGCTCGTCACCTCGAACGCGGCCGCCAGGGGCTCTACGAAGACGGCCTGGTCGTCGCTCACGCCGGCGGGCACCTCGTGGAGGTTCCGCACGGGCACCGCCAGGCGGTCGGCGAAGGCGCCGTCGCGGCCCTGGATACCCAGGACGGTGCGGTGGCGGCAGTGGTTGCGCAGGCCGCCGGTGCACAGGTCGCACTGGCCGCAGACGCAGTTGATCTCCGCGACGACGCGCTTGCCCTTCCACTCGCGCGGGCCGGCCTGGACGATGCCGACGAACTCATGGCCCAGCACGCCGTGGAAGTCCATGTACCCGCGGGTGATCTCGATGTCGGTGCGGCAGATGCCCGCCCGCCGCACGGCCACCACCGCCTCGCCGGGCCCGGCGGCCGGCTCGGGGTAGTCGCTGCGGAAGATCGGGCGGGTGTTGAACTCCAGGGCGCGCATGGAGGGCCTCGACGGCGGGCTCAGGAGCCCTCGGGGGCGGTCAGGTTCAGCACGTCCCACCAGGGCCGGCTGGCGGTCTCGGCCGGCGCGGGCGGGGCGAAGGGGTCGTCCTTGGCCGACAGGGCCTCGCTCCAGCGGCGGGGGTCGTAGCCGGCCTCCTCGCCGGTCAGCGCGCCCAGCGACTGGCGGGCGGCGTGGCGGACGCCGAATTCCGGATCGACCAGGGCGGCCAGCAGCGTGTCCAGCACGTCCCGGCGCGGGTAGTGCCGCAGGGCCTCGACGCTGCGGACGCGGACGTCGGGGTTGGCGTCCTGGCTGGCGTGGCGGCGGAGGGGCTCGACGGCGGCCTCGCCGTGCACGCGGGCCAGGGCGGCGGCGGCGTCAATTCGCACGCGGGGGTCGCTGTCCTCCAGGGCCCCCACCAGGGCGGGCAGGTGCTCCGGGTCGCCGGCGCGGCCCAGGGCGACGACGGCGGCCGAGCGGACCAGCGGGTCGGTGTCCTCGGTCAGCAGGGCGTAGGCCTTGAGGTAGGTGCCCTGCCGGCCCCAGTCGTGGCTGCTGAGCTTAACAATGGCCTCGCGTCGGCTGTCGGGATCGTCGAGGTTGAAGGCCTGGGCCGCCAGCTCGCGGCGGTCGGTGGGCTTGACGCGGTCGACCAGCTTGTCGACGGGGCGGATGGGGTCGGCGCAGCCCCCGGCCAGGGCGGCCAGGCCCGCCAGGGCCAGCAATGTCGTACGCAGTGTCATGGGCAGCTCCGGCAAGGGGACGGACCGGTCAACTCATCGGTGCCGACCCACTGGACCTGCTCCACGGGTCGACCCAGGAATCGCGACGCGACGGCCGCGAAACGTTCGGCGTTGTCTGTGCAGTGGCATTTCAGCCGACCCCCGGCGGGCCGGGGGTTCCGCAGGTTGGCCGTCGCCAGGGCCTCGGCGACCTCCAGGGCCGTCGCCTGGCCGCTGTCGACCAGCTGCACGTGCGGGCCCATCAGCTTGGCGATCGCGCCGGCCAGCAGCGGGTAGTGCGTGCAGCCCAGGATCATCACCGCCGGGCGGGCCCGCTGCAGCGCCCGCAGATAACCGCTCAGGACGGCCAGGACGATCGGGTCGTCCTCGTCGCGCCCCTCCTCGACGATCGGCACCAGCAGCGGGCACGAGCCGGTCAGCAGCGCGCCCGTCGAGCCGGCCTCGGCGACGGCCTGCTGGTAGGCCCCGCTGGCGATCGTGCCCTCGGTGGCGATCACGCCGATGGGGCGCCCGCCCGCCAGGGCCACCGCCCGGCGGGCGCCGGGGGCGATCACGTCGACCACCGGCACCGGCAGCGTCGCCCGCAGATGCTCGACGGCGTAGGCGCTGGCCGTGTTGCAGGCCACCACGACCAGCTTGGGCTCGTGGCGCATCAGCCAGGCGGCATCCTCGGCCGCGAAGGTGCGGACCGTCTGGGCGCTCTTGGTGCCGTAGGGCACCCGGGCCGAGTCGCCCAGGTAGACGATGTCCTCGCCCGGCAGCTCCGCCAACAGCCGGCGGACCACGGTCAGTCCGCCCAGGCCGCTGTCGAAGACGCCGATGCACCGTCGGGGCGCGTCCTTGCCAGTCCCGCTGATCATCGCCCCTAGCCTACCGATTCGCGGGCCGGCGAGCAAGTAGCGCCTCCAGGACGCTGACGGGCACGCGCGGCCGGCCCAGTCGCCCCTCGTTGCTGGCCGGGCCGTGGAAGTCGCTGCCCCCGCTGACCGCCAGGTGCCGCCGGGCAGCCAGGTCCAGCAGCATGCGGACCTCCGGGTCGCTGTGGTCGCTATGGTAGGCCTCCAGGCCGTCCAGGCCGGCCTCGACGAGTCCGCGGATGCGGGTCTCGGCCTCGGCGCGGTTGGTGTAGCCCAGGTGGGTCGGGTGGGCCAGCATCGCCAGGCCGCCGGCGGCGTGGATGGCCCGGCAGATGTCGGCCGGGCGGGCGCGGTCCTTCTCGACGTAACCGGGGGCCCCGGGCCCGATGTAGTCGGCGAAGGCCTCGTTCCAGTCGGCGACGGTGCCCTTGCGGACGAGCAGCTCGGCCAGGTGAGGCCGGCCCATGACGCCCTCCCCGCCGGCCAACTGTCGCCACTCCTCAAAGCTCACATCCAGCCCCCGCCCGCGAAGGGTCTCGATCAGCGCGACGTTCCGCTCGTGGCGGACCCGCCCGAGCCACTCGACCAGGGCGGTCAGCTCCGGGCAGTGCGGGTCGATGAACAGGCCCAGGATGTGCACCTGCCCGCGGGCGCTGTCGGCTGCGATCTCGATGCCCGGCACGAAGGTTAGCTGCGAGAAGGCCTGGGCGGCATCGAGGGCCTCGTCCAGGCCGGCCAGCGTGTCGTGATCGGTCAGCGCCAGGCCTGCCAGACCCCGCCGATCTGCCATCGCCACCAGCGCCGCCGGCGCCACCGCCCCGTCACTGGCCGTCGAGTGCGCGTGCAGGTCGCAGAGGCGACGGGCGACGGGATGGGCGGGTGGCGGGTTGATTGGTCAGTTGGTTAATTGGTTGATTGGTTAACTGGTTGACTGGTTGGTGGGGACGCCGCGTCAGTGCGTGGGGGATTGTGTCGCTGGTCGCAGATGGTACGTTGGCGCGGTCTTTCCACGCCCACGCAATGCCTTGCGTGGGCTTCTCGTCCGGGGCGCCCACTGGAGGCCCCTGCGCCGCCTGGGTCCACAGACCCGGACCGCCTGGCGCCCCGAAGACCCCGGGCAAGCCCGGGGCTATATAGAGGGACACTCGCAGCGCCGGTCGCCGTCGCCCGGACCCCTGCGTCTACTCGTCCTTGAAGTCGAACAGCGGCGTCGAGAGGTAGCGCTCGCCGAAGCTGGGCAGGATGACGACGATCATCTTGCCCTTGCTCTCGGGGCGGTTGGCGACCTCGGCCGCCGCCCGCAGGGCCGCCCCGCTGCTGATGCCCACGAACAGCCCCTCCTCGCGGGCCGCCCGGCGGGCCCAGACGAGCGACTCGTCCTGGTCCACCTGCACCACCTCGTCGACCACGCTCAGGTCCAGCACCTCGGGCACGAAGCCCGCCCCGATGCCCTGGATGCCGTGCTTGCCCGGCTTGGGGGCCTCGCCCTGGCGGATCTGGGTGAGGATGGGGCTCTGGGCGGGCTCGACGGCGATGGCGCGGAAGCTGCTCTTGCGCGGCTTGAGCACGCGGGCCACGCCGGTGATCGTCCCGCCGGTGCCCACGCCGGAGATGACCATGTCCACCTGTCCGTCGGTGTCGGCCCAGATTTCCTCGGCCGTCGTCCGCTCGTGGACAGATGGGTTGGCGGGATTCTCGAACTGCTGGGGCACGTAGCTGTCGGGCGTCTCGGCCGCCAGATCCATGGCCCGCTGGACGGCCCCGGGCATGCCCTCGCCGGCCGGCGTGAGGACCACCTTGGCCCCCAGCGCCCGCAGCACCTTTCGCCGCTCGATGCTCATCGATTCGGGCATCGTCAGCACGCACTTGTAGCCCCGGGCCGCACAGACGAACGCCAGTGCGATGCCCGTGTTGCCGCTGGTCGGCTCGACGATCGTCGTCTTGCCTGGCTGGATTTTTCCGTCACGCTCGGCCGATTCGATCATCGCCAGGCCGATGCGGTCCTTCACCGAGGCCATCGGGTTGAAGCACTCCATCTTGGCCAGGACCGTGGCGTTGTCGCCGGCGAGCTTGCGGACCCTCACCAGGGGGGTGTGGCCGATCGTCTGGGTGATATCGTCATAGATTCGCGTCATTGTCTTGCTCCTGCTGCGAATATCGCTGACCCCGCCCTACGGTTCGGTCGCAGGGGCAGCGTGGGCAATTGTACGCGCACCGAGTGCTCGGCTGTCAATGTCCACTCTGCATAAGGCTCCGTCAAGTCCCTGTTTAGGGCCTGCTCCGGCGCCGCCGCAACCTGGCCGCACGGGGGCGCCCTCTACCCAAACGCTCGAGGGGCCCGAAACGTTCACTCCCCCATCGCCTGCATGAGGGCGGCCATGTCCTTGACCAGCGTGTTGGGGTCCTTGCCGCCGAGGTAGCGGATGACGCTCATCTGCCGGCGGTCGCCCGAGCGGGCCAGCAGCTCGATCGCCCGCGCCCGCACCAGCGGCGACTCATGGGTGGTTACCGGCTTGAGCAGCTCGAGCATCAGCGGCGTGAGCTCCAGGTCGACCATCGCGCCGAGCGTCTGGGCTCGCACGGCCGGGGGGCTCTGCTGGAGCAGGTACTGCAGCATCGCCAGCAGCTGCGGTTCGAGCAGGTCGAGGTCGGCGGGCACCGCGACGTTGCCGGCCTGGGCGGTCTGGGCGGTCCGCAGCAGCGAGACGGTCACCTCGGCGGCCTGCATGGCGTCGAGCGTGTCGGGCCCGCGGAACCGCCGCACCAGCCCGGCCAGCGCGCGGTAGTAGGCCTGAGGCTCGGGCTGGGCGATCAACGGCTGGCGCTCGATCGTGACCGGCTCGGCCCCGACGGGCTCGAGGGTCGGCACGAGCTCCCCGGCCCGCTCGACCGGGTCGAGCATGAAGCGGGCGGAGACGCGCACGGTCTCCAGCGGGTGCAGCGCGAGCAGGTCGCCGACGGCCGACCGCTCGAGCCGGACGCGGTGGCGGAGGCTCTGGCCGGGCTGGAGCCATCGCGGCGCCGGCAGGACCAGCGGCACGATCTGCTCGGCCGAGGCCTCGCCCAGCTCGGCCCGCACCGTCAGCAGGCCCTGGGGCATGACCAGCCCCGGCTCGCCCAGCGGCACGGCCGAGGGGCCCGGGTTGGTCAGCACGACCTCGACGGCCAGCGGCTCGCCGGGCTGGACCGACCGCGCCTGGGGCACCAGCTCGACCGAGAGGAACTGCTGGGGCGCCCGGCCCATGGCGAGGACGGCCTCGTCTAGACCGTCGAGTCGCTCGGCGACGGCCTGGGCCTCGGGCAGCGGGGGAATCGGGACGTTCTGCTCGGCCGCCAGATCGCGGATGGCCCGCCAGCCGGCGCCCGTGCGGGGCAGGTCGGTCGCCAGGGCGAGGTATCGGGCGCCGCCCGCGTCGTGGCCGGCGGCGTAGGCCCAGCGGGCCAGGGCCCCCAGGGCCTGCGGGTCGCTGGGGGCCAGCGGCTCGAGGATGGCCCGGGCCTGGGGCGCCTGGTCGGTCTCGAGCATCGCCAGGGCCCACACGCGTGCCACGGCCGGGGCGTCGGGGGCCTGCTGACGGGCCAGGCCGGCCCACTCGCGGGCGCGGGCGGGGTCGCGCTGAATCGTCAGGTAGAACCACGCCAGCTGGCTGGCCAGGCCGGCCGGGGCGTCGCCGGCGGTCGAGCCGCCCTTGACCACCCGCCCCATCGACTCGGCCAACTCGGCCGCGGGCTCGTCCTGGCCCAGGCGCCGGTGCGCCTCGACGACCAGTGCCGCCAGGGCCAGCTGTTCCGGCCGGGCCGACAGGGCCTCGGCGTAGAGCTCCAGCACCCGCCGGGGCTGGTCGGCGTCGAGCAGGGCCTCGGCCCGGGCCATGCGGTAGACCGGCCCGAGGGTCTGGGCGGTGACGGCGGCGACGGCCTCGGCGTGGTCGTACAGGCCCAGGGCCCGCTCGTAGAGCCCGACGGCCCGGGCCAGGTTGGCCAGCTCCAGGATCGTCGTGAGGTGGTTGGGGTCGCCCCGCAGCAGGGCGAGGTTCAGCTCGGCCTGGCGGGCGGGGCTCAGCGGGGCCTCCAGGCGGGCCAGGCCCACCAGGGCGCTGGCGGAGGTCGGCTCGAGCTCCAGGGCCTTGAGGTAAAGCGTCCGGGCGTCGCCGGGCCGGCCTTGGGCCTCGGCCAGGGCGCCGAGGTTCTCCACGGCCAGCGCCCGGAACGCCGCCGGGAACTTCTCCTGGTTAGCCACCTGCAGCAGCAGCCGCTGGCGGGCCTCCGCCGTCGGCAGCGAGGCCAGGTTGTACCGCAGCCAGCGCCGGGCGACCTGGTAGTCGCCCTGGGCCAGGCCCAGCAGGTAGGCGTCGGACAGGGCTGCATCGCCCAGCTCGCCGGTGGCCTGGGCCACCTCGGAGATCAGGCGGTAGGCGTCGGTAAGACCCGGGTCCTGCTGCAGGGCCAGCTGGGCCAGCACGCTCGAGCGGCGGGCCTGCAGCAGCAGGTTGCGATCGGGCACGTGGTCGAGCTGGGCGTCCAGCAGCAGCGCCTCGGCCAGGGCCTTCTGGACCGGCCCGGGCGCTGGCGCGGAGGCCGGCGCGGGGCTGGCCGGCTGGGCCTGCAGGGCCGGGCTCAGCAGCGTCAGGGCAAGCAGGACGACGATGACGTGTCTCATGCATCACTCCCAGCAGACTTCTCGGCTTCGTCCGGGCGGGACGGGGCGGACCACGGCAGGTCCAGCCCCTCCGCCGGCAGGGCCTCCAGGCGGGGCAGTCGGGCCACGAGCACCTCGCGATCGGCCAGCAGCGTCGCCAGCGACCAGAGCCAGTCCCGCTGGGCGGCTCGGCCCGTGTGCTGGCAGCCCAGCGCCAGACAGCCCAGCGCCGCCGCCGACTGCACCGGCGGCAGGTGGCTGGCCAGCTCGGCCCGTTCGGTCAGGTCGGCGACCAGGCAGTCCCACCGCTCGACGGCCACCTCGTAGTGGCAGCGGGTCAGCAGCAGCGCCAGCCGTTCGCTTAGCCCCAGCGACTGGCCGTGGAGCCACTCGAGCTGCTCGTAGGCGGCCGTCAGCCGGCCCAGCATCAGCTCGCTGTCGGCCAGCACGATCCGCAGGCCATTGATCATGCCCCGCAGCGCCCGGCCCGGACGGTCCAGGGCGAAGCGGCAGAGCGTGACGGCATCGGCGTGCCGGCCCTGCTCATGGGCCAGCAGCGCCAGGTTCGCTACAGCCAGCATCGGCACAGCCCGGTGCAGACTGAAGCGGCTTGCCGCCGTCAGCAGCGCCTGCTGGGCCAGGTCGGGCCGGCCGGAGGCGGCGTAGCTCGGCGCCATGTGAACCATCCGCATGCTCGCCGTCGAGCCGAACGAGAGGCCCACCCACGCCCCCAGCGCCGCCAGCACGACGATCAGCCAGGTGTTCGGCGTCACGCCCAGCAGGCCCGGGCCCTGCGTGCCCAGCAGGGCCAGCGTGGCCGCCGCCACCAGGCCCCAGCGCAGCAAGCCGCCCACCAGCAGGCCGCGGCGGATGCGTTGTACGAGTTGGGCGGCGCGGGTCATAGCGGGCTCTCCGCGGGCGCCAGTCGGCGGTCCAGGCCGGCCAGCTCGGGGTAGCGCTGCGCGAGCCGATCGGGCGGCATCAGGCGGGTGGCGCAGTCGTAGAACCGCCCGGCCCGCTCGTCGCAGCCCAGCTCGGCCAGGGCCAGCGCCAGCAGGCCGTAGGCGTAGGCGGCCCGGAAACCCAGGTGCCGCCGGGCGCGGTCGGCCAGGCGGTCGGCCTGCTCGACGGCGGCGGCGTAGTTGCGGGTCTGGACGTCGCGATAGGTGCCCGCCAGGGCGGCCAGCGTGGCCATCGGCTCGATCAGCGGCGCCGTCCGCAGCCGGTCCAGCAGGCCGTTGGCGTCGGTCAGTCGCCCCGCCAGCAGCAGGCTGTTGGCCTGGGCGGCCAGGGCCCACTGGTGCTGGGCCGGGTCGGCCGGGCTGGACAGGACCTCCTGGTACACCGCGACGACCGCGTCGTGCAGACCCCGATGGTCGGCCACCCGCCCCAGCGCCAGCAGCGCCGAGACGCGGGCCCCGGGCGGCTCGAGTGGGCCGGCCAGCAGCTGCTCCAGCGCCGGCTCGGCCCGGTCCCACTGGCCCATCTGCACGGCCTGGATGGCCTGGGCGTGCAACCCCGCCACCCGCCGCAACCGGCGACCGAACCACCAGCCCACGCCCACCGTACCCATCAGCAACAGCAACGGCACCGTCTGCAGCCCAACCGACGCGTCCGCCGGCATGATCAGCAGCAGCCCCAGCGCCAGGCCGATCAGGACCATCGGCGCCAGCCGCCCCCAGCGGACCCAGCCGCCACCAGTTGGCCGAGAGCCCACCACCAGCCGCTCGACGTCCGCCTCGCTGAGCCCCCCCGCCAGATTGGTGCTGTCCATCGCCATCGGTCACTCATTTCTGTCTGAACGGGCCGGGGCCGTGGCCACCCGACCGCCCTACCGCGCTCGGCTGGTCGGGCGGCGCTTGCGGGAGGGGGCGTTGTCCGCCTCGACCTTGGCCAGCTCGGCCTGCCGCTGCTGCCAGTCCGGACCCGCCGAGCGAGGCAGCCACCGCAGCGCCACCAGCATCGCCACGCCGAACGCCAGCAGCACAATGCACTTGATCTGCGCCGGCGTCAGGACCATGCCCGGGTTGTCGTCGCGAATGTACTCCAGCACGAACCGCGTGATCGGGTAGAGCACGAAGGTCATCGCGAAGACCTGCCCCTCCCGCGTCCGCAGCCGGTAGAGGCCCGTCAGCAGGCCCGCCAGCACCAGCGCGTTGACGATGCCGTACGCCTGGGCCGGGTGCACCGGCCGCGAGTGGGCGTGTCGGCCGGCGGCCAGCTCGGCCGGGGTGGACAGCTCCGACGGGGGCCGAAGGCGCGCCCGGCCGCCGTCGGTCTCGACCAGCGCACCGGGCAACTGCTCGGGCTCGAGCTGGCCCTGGTGAAACTGATGGCTGAACACCGGCGAGACGTGGCTGGCCGGGGGGTAGCCCTCGCCGTGGGCGTGCACCAGCGGCCGGGCCGCGTAGGGAAACTCCACCGCCAGCGGATAGTCCACATCGCACGTGCCGCCGAAGCAGCAGCCGTTGAGCAGACAGCCCATCCGCCCGAACGCCAGGCCCACCATGCAGCTGATGGCCAGGATGTCCAGGAACCGCCGCACCGGCAGCTTGCGCAGGCGAAGGTAGACCAGCACCGCCAGCAAGGCCAGGATCAGCCCGCCGTCGAAGACCAGCCCGCCGGAGCTGAGGCGGGCGACCTCGGTCAGCCGCTCGCCCAGGCTGCCATGGCTCATCGGCGAGAGCGGGTCGCTCCAGTGCTCGAAGACGTAGCTGAGCCTCGCGCCCACCACGCCGCCGACCAGAGCGATAATGCCCAGGGCGTTGATGACCTCGGGGTTCTCGCCGGCCCGGCGGGTGCGCCAGCGGGCCAGGGCGATGGCGGCCAGGAAGCCCAGGGCCATCATCAGCCCGTAGCTGTGGACCTGCCCGACGACGACCATCAGTGCAGCGGCCGACGCGGCCAGGGCGGCCACCAGGGCCCACTCGGCCAGACTCGGCCATCGCCCGGTGCGGACGGCGCGGCGACGGCTCAGCACGCCGGCCAGCCACAGGCCCAGCCCCACCAGCGCCAGGGCCAGGGAGACCTTGACCAGCGGCGAGTCCAGCGGCACGCCGAAGGGCCGCCAGTCCGTCAGGTCGATGAGCATCGGTCGCATGAGCACTTCCCGCCGGCGCGCGGCGTGGTCTAGAGCGTCTTGAGGATCGTGTTGCGGTCGTCCACCAGGACGATCCGGGGGCGGTGGGTCTGGCGCTCGGCCTCGTCGAGCAGACTGAAGGCCATAATGATCACCTGGTCGCCGACGTCCACGAGCCGGGCGGCCGCCCCGTTGATGCAGATCGTGCCGCTGCCCCGCTCGCCGGCGATGACGTAGGTCTCGTGCCGCGTGCCGTTGGCCAGGTTGGCCACCAGGACGCACTCCCACTCGGCCAGGTCGGCGGCGTCCAGCAGGTCGCGGTCGATCGTGATCGAACCAATGTAGTTCAGGTCGGCCTCGGTGACCGTGGCGCGGTGGATCTTGGATGTCAGAATCTTACGTAGCATGGTTGTTCCCGACTGGACTCCGCACGACTCGCTTGATGCAAGACCGCCATTCTACGAAACCGGCGCGTCCGGGTCCACCCGCAGATTGTCGATCAGCCTGGCCGAGGCGAACCGCACCGCCACCGCCAGCAGCACCGGAGCGGCGACCGCCTCGACGGGCTCGAGCGTGTCCGGGGCGACCACCGCCACGTAGTCAAGCTCGCCCAGCGGGGCCCGCTCGGCCAGCGTGTCGCGAATGGCCCCGGCCAGTTGCTCGGCCGACCGCACACCGCCCCGCGCCCGCGCCGCGGCCGTCTGCAGCGCCTCGTGCAGGGCCGGCGCCTGGGCCCGCTCCTGGGCTGACAGGTACCGGTTCCGACTCGACAGGGCCAGGCCGTCGCCCTCGCGGACGATCGGGCAGACGCGGACCTCCAGCGGGAAGTCCAGGTCGCGCACCATCCGCCGGATGACGGCCGCCTGCTGGGCGTCCTTCTGCCCGAAGTAGGCGGCGTCGGGCATCGCGATGTGGAACAGCTTGGCCACCACCGTGCAGACGCCGTCGAAGTGCCCCGGCCGATCCGCCCCGCACAGGCCCTCCGTCAGGCCGCTGACGTGCACGACCGTCCGGCCCGGCTCGGGGTACATCTCCTCGACGCTCGGCGCGAAGACGGCCCCGGCCCCGTGGGCGTGACAAAGCTCCAGATCGGCCTCGAGCGTGCGGGGGTACTTGGCCAGGTCCTCGGTCGGGCCGAACTGCGTCGGGTTCACGAAGATCGTCACCACCGTGAAGTGCCCCTCGGCGACCGAGGCGTCAACCAGGCTGGCATGGCCCGCGTGCAGGGCGCCCATCGTCGGCACCAGGCCGATCGTCCGACCGGTCGAGCGAGCCAGCCGTACACGCCGCCGCAGGTCGTCTATCGTGTTGCAGATGTCCATCGTTCGCCTCTCCAAGGGCGTTGCCGGGGCGCCCCTCATATGGCCCCCGGCATGCCGGGGGTCTTCTTCACCCCCGGGTCCCGGAGCGTCCGAGCACTCAGAAGCGTCCCGGTGCCGTGGCTGCGGCGTTTGCAGCCAAGTCTTTGCGCCATCGAAGACCCCGGGCAAGCCCGGGGCTATATAGGGTCCCGTGGCGGGGCCCGGCGCCATCGGAGGGCGGGGCTCCGCGAGTGTTACGCGGGGCTGGGGGCAATGGTTTGCAGTTGCTCCAGCAGCCAGGCCTGCTCGTCGGGGCGGCGAAGGTCCTGGCGGGCGATGTCGACGGCGACCACCGGACAGGGCGCGTCGGCGACGAGGGCCTGATACTCCCGCCGCAGCCGGCCGAGGAATTCGGTGCCGAACAGCGCCTCGAAGGGCCGGCCCCGCCGGGCGACCCGCTCGACGAGCAGCTCGACGGGCCCGTCCAGGTGCACCAGCACGTCGGGGCCGTGGACACAGCCGGCCAGCTGGGCGTTGACGCGGCGGTAGGTCTCCAGCTCCTCGCCCGCCAGCCAGACCCGCGCGTACAGGGCGTCCTGCAGGTAGGTGTAGTCGCTCACGACGGTGCCGGCCTCGGGCCAGCTCAGATCCAGCAGCTGCTGCGTTCGGCCCAGCAGGTACTGCAGCTGGGCGGCCAGGCGAAGCTCCGTATGGCCCAGGAAGCCCGGGGCCAGGAACGGGTTGCCCGCGAAGTCCTCCAGCACGAGCCTCGCCCCCAGGCGGGGCGCCAGCCAGTGGGCGACGGTCGTCTTGCCCGAGCCGGGCGGGCCGACCAGGCTGATCAGGCGGGCACTCATGGCCGATCCTCCAGGTCCCGGCGAAGTTCGCGGACGCTCCGGCCCAGCACGGGGTGGCGGGCGTTGGGGGCGATCTGCGCCAGCGGCACCAGCACGAAGGCCCGCTCGTGCATCCGCGGGTGCGGCACGGTCAGCGCGGGCGTGTCGATGACGGCCTGGCCGATCAGCAGGATGTCCAGGTCGCACGTCCGCGGGCCCCAGCGGACCTCCTGGCTGCGGTCGCGCCCGAGGGCGGCCTCGATCGCCTGGAGCCGCCCGAGCAACTCGTGCGGCTCCAGGTCGGTCTCGAGGCGGGCGGCGGCGTTGGTGTAGCGGGCCTGCGGCGGGCCGACCGGCTCGGTCGAGATGAACCGGCTCACCTGGCGGACCTCGATGGCCGGCTCGGCCTCCAGCAGTTCCAGCGCGCGGCGGAGGGTGGCGACCCGGTCGCCCACGTTGGACCCCAGCCCGATGTACACCTCGTGTCGCACCGCCGACTCCCTGTGTCGCCCTGGCCGGGCGACGACCCGCTCACGGAAGACCCCGGGCATGCCCGGGGCTATATGGGCCTACAGGCTCATCTGGGCGATGCGGTCCATGGCCTCGCGGAGGACGGCGTCGGGGTAGGTCAGCGAGATGCGGAAGTTGCCCTCGCCCCACTGCCCGTAGCCGCGGCCGGGGGTGACCATGACGCCGGTCTTCTCCAGCAGGTCGGCCACGAAGGCACCGCTGTCGCCCTTGTACTTGTCGGGCACGGGCGCCCAGACGTAGATGGTGGCCTGGGGCTTGGCGAGCGACCAGCCCTTGCTGTTGAGCGTCTCGACGACCAGGTCGCGCCGGCGGCGGTAGATCTCGTTGAGCGGCGGGACGACTTGCTCGAAGCTGTTGAGCGCCTTGGCGGCGGCGAACTGCACCGCGCGGAGCTGGCCGTTGTCGACGTTCTCCTTGACCGTGTTGAGCGCCTTGACGGCCGAGGGGTTGCCCACGACCACCCCGGCCCGCCAGCCGGTCATGTTGAAGGCCTTGGAGAGGCTGAAGAACTCGACCGCGACGTCCTCGGCCCCTTCCACCTGCAGGATGCTGGGGGCCTGGTAGCCCTCGTAGGTGTTCTCGCTGTAGGCGCTGTCGTGGGCGATGAGGATGTTGTGCTTCCGCCCGAACTCGACGGCCCGGCGGAAGAAGTCCAGGTCGGCCAGGGCGGTCGTCGGGTTGTTGGGGTAGTTGAGCCAGAGGATCTTCGCCTGGCGGCGGACCTCGTCGGGGATGGCGTCGAAGTCCACGAGGTAGCCGTTGCTCTTGAGCAGCGGCACCTGGTAGGTGACGGCCCCGGCGAAGACGTGGCCGATGTTGTAGGTCGGGTAGCCCGGCACGGGGGCGATGGCCAGGTCGCCGGGGTTCAGCAGGCCCATGCAGAACTTGACGATGGCGTCCTTGGAGCCCATCGTCGTCACCAGCCCGTCGGCAGGGACCGTCACGCCGTAGCGGCGCTGGTAGAAGTCGCGCACGGCCTGGGGGAACTCGGGGGCCGGCACGTCGCAGCCATAGCGGTGCCGGGCGGGGTCGTTGGCGTCGGTCAGCGAGCGCACAGCCTCTTCCACGACCGGATCCGGCGTCGGCTGGTCGGGGTCGCCAATGTCGATGCGGAGGACCTTGATGCCCTTCTCCCGGGCGGCGGCCATCTTGCGGCGCAGATCGGCGAACAGGTACGGCGGCAGCTTGCGCAGACGTTCAGCAGTCGGAAATTCCATGAGATTCGTCTCTCCTACAAGACTCACGAGTATTCAAGAACCGCCATTGTAGGGCCAACGCGTCCTGGCTGCAACCGCCGGCCTGCCGCTCTACAGATGTCGGCTGCGGATGATCGAGATGATCGTCCAGATGCCCAGGATGGCGGCGGTGAGGTAGCCGATGATGCCCAGGGTCTGGTAGCCCACCAAACCCAGGATGCTGCCGTCGGGCTGGGTCACCAGCAGGCTCGAGGCGATGACCGTGCCGGCGATGATCAGGCCGAAGCTGATGCGGTTGGAGCTCTTGTTGAGCGTCTCGATGAGACTCTCGAGGTGCTCGTGCTGGATGTGCACCTGCAGCCGGCCCCGACGCATGGTGGTCAGGATGCCGTTGACCTGCTCGGGCATGTCGGTGATCAGGTCGCCCAGGTCGCGCAGGGTCCGCCGGCCGGTGCGCCAGATGTAGCGCGGGTTCAGCCGCCGCAGCGTCAGTTTGCGGGCGTAGGGCTTCAGGGCGCCCAGCAGGTCGAACTGCGGGTCGAGCTTGTTGGCCAGGCTCTCGAGCGTCATGAGGCTCTTGAGCATGAGGGTGAACTCGGCCGGCGGGCGGACGCGGTGTCGGCGGATCAGCGCGAAGATGTGGCTGATGACCTCGCCGATGGGGATCTCGGCCAGGGGCAGGTCGCGGTAGCTGTCGAGCACCTCGCTGACGTCGCGCGTCAGGTCGCGGGCGCCGGAAGGGTCGGGGAGCATGTCGGCATGGCGGAACGCCTGCACGATGCGGGAGGGGTCCTGGTCGACGATGCCGGTCACCACGTCGGCCATCAGGTGGCGGTCGTCCTCGGTGAGGCGGGCGACCTGTCCGAAGTCCAGCGGCGCCAGCACGTTATCGGCCAGCACGAACAGGTTGCCCGGGTGCGGGTCGGCGTGGAAGATGCCCAGCTCGAAGATCT
>JAWLCG010000071.1:0-16683 GCA_041687295.1 Phycisphaerae bacterium
CGGGCCATGCCCGCCCTACTTACCCCACCGCCGCGCTGATGTGGACGAAGGCGGTGCCCGCCAGCCCCACCAGGAAGGGGCGATGCATCTCCTCCCAGCGGGTGAAGAGGTAGTAGATCGAGTAGAACGGCAGGAGCAGGTACAGCAGGCCACAGGTGACGCTCTCGCGGAAGGCGACGAGGAGCGACCAGATGCCGCCGACCATCGAGAGGATCAGCCCGATGACGGCCCCCACCATCGGCGCCAGGCCCGGGCGGATCAGGCTCAGGCCCAACGTCAGACCCAGGGCCATCGTCAGGCCCAGCATGAGCCGGCCTGTGGTGATCTCGAAGCCCAACACGTCCTTCGAGGCCGACCGCTTGCGCTGGGGCCGAGCGTAGGCCACCGCCACCGCCGGGGCGGCCGGCGCTGCCACCGCCGACGTCACAACCGGCTCGCGAGGCTCGTGGACGGCCTCGGCGGCCTGCTCCATCGAGGCCAGCCCCGCCAGCGGGTCGGACTCGGTCCGGGCCGCCACCACCGCCAACGGCTGAACGCGGAAGACCTCCCCGCACCCCTTGCACCGCGCCTTTCGGCCCACGGCCTCGTCGGCCAGCCGGTACTCGGCCCCACAACTGCTGCATCGCGCACGAATGGCCATGCCCCTGTCCTTCCCAGATTGCATCCAAAGATGTGTCCGCGGACGGGCGTCCCTTCACGCCCGTCCATGGCCTCAGAGTCTACCGGCCCGGCCGGCTGAAGGGAAGGCCCTGCCGGCGAGCGGGCCAGGCCGGTGCGCCGAGGCGTCAGACTCCGCCGCGGCGGGCCATGCCCGCCCTACATGCGCCGGGCCCATCGGAGTTTGGCGGATCGGCTGCGGGGGTTATCGGCCAGCTCCTGCGGCGTGGGGCGCTGGACCTCGTCGGGCGCCTCGGCGTACAGGCCCGCTCGCAGGCCCTCGCGGAAGGCCCGCTTGACCAGCCGATCCTCGCCGCTATGGAAGCTCAGGATCGCGATCCGCCCGCCGGGCGCCAGGCAGTCCGGGGCGATCCGCAGCAGCTGCCGCAGGCTGCCCAACTCGTCGTTGACCAGGATCCGCAGGGCCTGGAAGGTCAAAGCGGCCGGGTGGGTCTTCGCCTGGGCCTGCTGGCGCCAGCGCCGCCGGTCGAGGCCGAGGGCGGCGAAGATCGTATCCACCAGTTCGCCCGTGCGGGTGATCGGCCCCTGCTGGCGCCGGCGGACGATGGCCGCGGCGATGGCCTGCGCGTGGGGCTCGTCGGCCAGATCGGCAAGCGTCTCGGCCAACTCGGCCTCGCTGAGCCGGGCCAGCCAGTCGGCCGCCGACAGGGGAATCCGCGCGTCCAGGCGCATGTCGAGCGGGCCGTCGTGCTTGTAGCTCAGGCCGCGCCGCGGGTCGTCGATCTGCATGCTCGAGACGCCCAGGTCGGCGAAGACCGCGTCGGCCCCAGCCAGCCCCTCCAGGCCCAGCACCTTGGCCAGGCCGGCGAAGTTGCTGTGATGCAGGTGGACGTTGTCGTGCCCCGCCCCCGAGAGGCGATCCCGCGTCCGGGCGAGCTGTTCGGCATCCACGTCCAGGCCGACCAGCAGCCCCTCGGGCCCGACCCGCTCCAGCAGCGCCCGCGCATGGCCGCCGTAGCCCAGCGTGCAGTCGGCCACCACCGCGCCGGGCTGGGGGGCCAGCACGGCCAGCACCTCGGCCAGCATCACCGGCACGTGCGCCCCAGCCGGCGTTCGGCCCTGAGCGCGAACGTGCTCCTGCATCTCGGGGTACGCTTCGGCGTCCAGCTCCTTGTAGCGCTCCTGGAACTGCCGGGGGTGCGTGCCGCGGTAGCGAGGCCGCCGCCGATGCGGGCGGCCGCCGTTGGGGTCAGACGGGTTGTCGGCGTTGGAGGGCACGGTGGATGTCGGGTAAGGGTTAATTGGTTAACGGGTTGATTGGTTAATTCGGATCCGTCACTGCGTCACTGCGTCACTGCGCCACTGCGGGTACATTGTAGCGCTGTCGGCCGAGGGGGGGCCGCGGACGAGCCCGGGCATGCCCGGGGCTATATGAGACAGGAAAGAAACCTCTGTGGCACTTCTCTGTGTCCTCTGTGTCCTCTGTGGCCCATCTTCGTCTTCGAAGACCCCGGGCAAGCCCGGGGCTATATAGGGACCCACGGTGGCCTGGGGCGCCCTCGCTGCCGGGCCTCGCTTTGCTCGACCCGGCCTACGGGTTTACACGGTGGCGGCTTCGGGGACGGCTTCGAGGATCTGGCGGATGATCTCGTCGGGGTCGACGCCCTCGGCCTGGCCCTCGAAGCTGAGGATCAGCCGATGGCGCAGGGCGGGGTAGGCCACCTCGCGGACGTCGGCGAAGGAGACGTTGGGCCGACCCGCCCGCAGGGCCAGCACCTTCGCCGCCAGCACGATCGACTGGGCCGCCCGGGGGCTGGCGCCGTAGCGGACGAACTTTCGGCTGACCTGTGGCGCGAACTCGCTGTCGGGGTGCGACGCCAGCACGATCCGCCCGATGTACTCCTTGACGGGCCCGGCCACCGGCACCTGGCGGACGAGCTGCTGCATGGCCACCACCCGCGGGCCGTCGACGACCTTCTGGGGGTCGGGCACGCTCTGGCCGGTGGTGCGGTCGAGGATGGCGACCATCTCGTCGAGGCTGGGGCCGGTGACGTTGATCTTGAACTGGAAGCGGTCGAGCTGGGCCTCGGGCAGCGGGTAGGTGCCCTCCATCTCCAGCGGGTTCTGCGTGGCCAGCACGAAGAACGGCTCGGGCAGGCGGTGCGTCGTGCGGGCGATCGAGACGCTCCGCTCCTGCATGGCCTCGAGGATGGCCGACTGCGTCTTGGGCGTGGCGCGGTTGATCTCGTCGGCGAGCACCAGGTTGCCGAAGATCGGCCCGGGCTGGTACTCGAAGGCCTTGCCCCCGCTGGCCGTGGTGACCACGACGTTGGTGCCGACGATGTCGGCGGGCATCAGGTCGGGCGTGAACTGGATGCGGCTGAACTCCAGGTCGAGTACCTGGCTGAGCGTGCGGACGAGCATCGTCTTGCCCAGGCCCGGCACGCCCTCCAGCAGCGCATGGCCACCCGTGATCAGGCAGATGATCACCTCGTCGACGACCCGCTGATGGCCCACGATGAAGCTGTGGACCTCGCGGTCGATGGCGGTGTAGTCCTCCTGGAACCGCTGCACTCGTGCCTGCACGTCCTGCTCGGCCATGATCGCCCTTCCCTGTTGCGCCCCGGCCGACGCGGCGGGGGTTCGCTAGAGCATACGGGACGCGACGGGCCCTGTCGAGTGGGCAGCGCTCGCAGATGCCGCTCGGCGATGGCGGCACAGCGTGCCTGGGCCGTATGGAGTGCGGCGGCAACGACGCCGCTTTGGATCGGGGGGACTACACCGTCCGCCGATTGCGCCTGCGGGTCGACGCGGACGCTTGGCCCAAGCCCACGGATTGCCATCCGTGGGCATCGCGGCTGGGCTGTCGATCCGGCGTCCCAGTTCACCCGCACGTCCGATCGTGTCTGCCGCCACGTCTGGGGGCGACACGTTGACGGCCGAGGCGTCCTTGGGCCCTCGGCGCACGGCCCGGACGAGACCCCCACGGATTGCATCCGTGGGCTTGGAGAAAGGGGCCGACGCGCGCCTACCGCGGCGGGGCGAAGCGGCGGATGAGGGCCTCGGCCGAGCGGAGGCCGTCGACGGCGGAGCTGACGATGCCGCCCGCGTAGCCGGCCCCCTCGCCGGCGGGGTAGAGGTTCTCGGCGGCGGGGCTGGTGCGGGCGGCCGCGTCGCGGAGGATGCGGACGGGCGAGCTGGCGCGGGTCTCGGGGCCCAGCAGCACGCCGGCGGGCCCCGCGAAGCCGGGGATGCGGGCGTCGAATTCCGGCAGGGCGCGGCGCAGGGCGGCCGAGAGGAACGGCGGCAGCAGCGCGTCGAAGTCGCAGCCGGTCGCGCCGGTCAGGCTGGTGGTGGCGATCGGCCCGCCGGGCGCCCGGCCGGCCAGGAAGTCCTCGACGCGCTGGGCGGCGAGGGAGTAGTCCCCGCCGGCGGCGGCGAAGCAGGCCCGCTCGATCCGCTCCTGCAGGGCGAGCCCCTCCAGCGGGTCATCGCCGAACTGGTCGGGCGCGACGGTGACGACGAGGGCCGCGTTCGCCCAGCCGCTGTCGCGGCGCATCCGCGAGCCGCCGTTGGTGCAGATGGCCTCGGCCTGGTGGTGGGCGGGCAGGATCTCGCCGCCGGGGCACATGCAGAAGCTGTAGACCGCCGGCGAGCCCCTGGCCACCAGGTGGTAGTCGGCGGGCCCGAGGTCGGCCCGGCCCGCGAGGGCGCCCCGCTGGGCGGCGTCGATCAGCTCCTGGGGGTGCTCGATCCGCACGCCCATCTGGAAGGGCTTGGCCTGGAGCGTCACGCCGGTGCGGGCGAGCATGGCGTAGGTGTCGCGGGCACTATGTCCTATTGCCAGCACCGCCGCCCCCACCGCCAGCACCTGCCCGTCGGAGAGCCGAAGGCCGCGGAGCCGACCGGCGGCGATCTCCAGGCCGTCCACGCGGGTTCCGTAGCGGACCTGCCCGCCGAGCTGCTCGACCCGCTCGCGCATGGCCCGGCTGATAAGCGGCAGGCGGTCGGAGCCGACGTGGGGCTTGCCGGCGATGGCGACCTCCGCGTCGGCCCCGAAGGCGACGAACTGCTCGACCACCCAGCCCACCAGGCCGTCGTGGACGCGGGTGTAGAGCTTGCCGTCGCTGTAGGCGCCGGCCCCGCCCTCGCCGAAGAGGTAGTTGCTCTCCGGGTGAAAGTGACGCTCGCGGACGTAGTCGGCCACGTCGCGGTGGCGCTGGGCGACGTCGCGCCCACGGTCGATCAGGATAGGCCGATAGCCCGCCTCCGCCAGAACGAGGGCCGCGAAGAGCCCCGCCGGCCCCGCGCCCACGACGGCCACCGGCCCGTCGAGCGGCTCGGCGCCGAGTTCGAGGGCCGGGCCCGTCGGCGGCGCGTAGGGACGAACGTCGGAGCGGGCCGCCTTGGCGACTTTGCCGTGCCGGGCCGGGTCGAGGGCGACGGCCACGCTGAAGGTCCACTGCATCCGCCCGGGGCGGGCGTCGAGGCTCTTGCGGACGATGCGCCACTGGCGGACGTCGGCCGGCCGAACGCGCAGCTTCCGCGCCGCCAGCGTCGCCAGGCGGCTTTGCGGCTCGTCCAGGCCCAGGTAGAGGTTGTGTACGACGAAGTCCATCAAGCTCCCACGGCGGGTACCCGGGCCGCTACTGCTGGTCGTAGTAGTCGCGGATGAGTCGGCGGAGGTGGGCGGGGATTTTCTGTCGGCCCAGGGCGTCCTCGGCCCGCTGCTGGCCGGCCTGGAAGGCGCGTTCGGTCTCGACGTAGCTCTCGCCGGCGGTGCCGGGGGCGTAGAACTCCTGGCGGGCGACGGGGTCGCCCTCGGGGTCGACCGCGCCGGCGACGTGCTCCTCGCTGCCCTGGGTCTCGATGGCACGGGGGTCGTAGACGCGGGCCCACTTGCCCTCGCGGAAGTCCGAGCCCTCGTAGTGGCCGCCGGGGCCCCCGCCGCTGTCCTCGAGGTTGGTCGAGCCGGGCCGACCGGCCACCTGGTTGCCCCCGCCGCCGCCCGAGCCTTCCGAGCCGCCCTGGCCCCCTTGGCCGCCCTGGCCGCCGGAGCCTTGGGCTGACTGGCCCTGGCCGGACGGGCCGGTGGATCCCTGGCCGCCGCCACCGCCTTGGCCGGCGCCACCGCCAGAGCCTTGGCCGCCACCTTGCCCACTGCCCTGCCCGGAGCCTTGGCCGGCCTGGGCGAGGGCACGCTGGATGTCGCGCTCGCTGAGCCCGCCGCCCAGGCCGCTGGCGATCTGGCGCTTGACGTCCTCGAGCTGGTTCTGGGCGTCGGCGAGGGCCTGGGGGTCGCCGGCCTGGGCGGCGGTCCGATCGGCCGACGCCGACGCCTGGCCCATCGCGTCGCGGAAGGCCCCCGCCTGCCGCTCGTCGACGGCCCGGGCCGCCTGGCGCAGGGCGCTGGAGAGCTGCGGGTCGGCCTGGGCGGCGCTGGCGGCCTGACGGAGGGCACTGCTCAGCTGCGACTGCTGGGACTCGCTCAAGGCCTGCTGCTCGAGCTGCTCGGCCAGGTCGCCCAGTTGCTCGGCCTGCGACTCGCCCAGCATCCGCGCCAGGTCCGAGTCGCCCGTCTTGTACGCGCTGAGCCGCTGGCGGGCGAGCTCCAGGGCCCCCTGCCGATCGGCGGCCGACCGCAGCTCGGCCTGCACCTGGTTGAGCCGGGCCATCGTCTCCTGCGGGTCGGGGGCCTCGCCCCATCGCTGCAGGCCCTCGCTGAGCCGCTGGAGCTCCTCGGCCTGGCGCTGGAGCAGCGGGTTCTCGCGCGTCTGGGCATGCTGGCGGAGCTGCTGGGCCTGCTGCTGGAGCTCCTCGGCCGCGCGCTGGCTGACCTGCTGCCACTGGCGCTGCCGCTGGGCGCCCGGCACGGGCAGGGGGCGAACCAGCAGCACCAGCCCGCACGCCAGCGCCAGCAGCCCCACGGCCGCCGGCGTCCGGCGGGTGCGCCGCCAGAAGCCCATCCGCCCGGGCCGATGCCGCTGCACCGCCGCCAGCGCCTGCTGCCGCACCGCCTCGGCGAAGACCGACCCGCCGGTCCGCTCGAGCTCCAGGGCCGTCGTGAGCCGCTCGCCCAGGTTGGCCCGGCCATCGACATAGAGGGCGGCCTGGTGGAGGCTCACGCCCCGCACCACCACCGCCACCGCCGCCGCCAGCCCGCCCAGGCCCACCAGGACAGTCGGGATCAGCCACGGCTCCAGCCGGGCGTACAGACCCAGGCCGATCAGCGTCCACGCCGCCAACGTCGATGCGACCGCCAGCCCCCCCAGCACCAGCCGGGCGGGCCGAGGGAAGTTGCCGAGGGCGCGGCCCAGCCTCGGCCAGGCCCTCGTCCGGCGATCCGGCAGGGCCAGCATCGCCGGCGCCAGGGCCAGCGCCGCCACCAGGGCCGCCCACAGCGGGTAAGGCCCCGCGATCAGCCGGGCTCCCAGCAGCACCAGCGCCAGGGCCGCCCCGCCGCCGGCCCCCACGGCCAGGGCCTCGACCGAACGGGTCCACAGCAGCCGACGCGCCAGCCGACGCAGCACAGATTGGATCGTCGCTTCCATCCAGCACACTCCACGCGCCCGCGCGGGACGCCCCTACCAGTATAGAGGACGCCCGGCCCCGAAGGAATGCTCCAGCCAAGCGTTGGGTAAGCCCGCTGAAGCGGGCTGAGAAGAAGGAGTCCTAGGGCCCCGGCGAACCCGGCCTACAAGGCCGAGCCTGAACCCGCTGCGCGGGCGAAGCCCCGTGAACGGGGCTGCAGAGCGCTCGCCGGAGCTCACGCATAGGCGCTCGCAGAGGCGCTCGCAGCCTGCCGGCTGGGCCGGGGGCACGCTCAACATGGCCGCGAGCGACCATGGCACTCGTCATGGGGCTTGCCGGGCCTCGCTGCGCTCCAAGAGAGCCTACGGGTTCAGGGCCTGGCGGACGGCGGCGCGGAGCTTCTCCAGGCCCGTGCGGGCGACCTGACGGGGGTCCTGGGCGTAGTAGCGCTCGTTGAACAGCTCCAGCGAGAGGTGCCCGTCGTAACCGATGGCCTGCAGGTTGCGGAAGACTTCGCCCAGCGGGCCCACGCCGTCGCCGGGGTAGACGCGGGCGGAGTCCTTGATGAGCTCCCGCGGCGGCTCGGCCGGGTAGTCGTTGACGTGGAAGATGCCGATCGCCCGCCCGCTGAGCAGCTTGAGGCCCGCGGGGCTCGAGCCGGCCTTGTACATGTGGAACACGTCCAGAAGGATGCACGCCTTGGGATGGCCGCTCTCGGCCGCTACGTGGATGGCCTGGCCGAGGGTGCTGAACAGGGGCGAATGGCCCCAGGCCTCGACGATGGGCACCACGCCGGTCGCGTCGCCGATGGCCAGCAGGTCGCGGTAGCGCGCGACGGCGGCGACCAGGTCCAGCCGGTCCATGCCGTCGAGCCCGAATGGCGGGGCCGCCAGACGCCGGCCGCCCAGCTCGGCCAGCATGTGCATGTTCCGCCGGGCCTCGGCCAGGCCGGCCTGACGCTTCTCGTCGTCATCCGCCAGCCACGACGGAAACCCGATGGCGCTCTCGACCGTCAGGCCCAGCGCGGCGAGCTTGCGGCCCAGGTCCTTCATCGTGCCGCCGGCCTCGATCCAGGCGTCGAGCTCGCGGATCCACGGCTCGAGGGCGTCGAAGCCGGCCTCGGCCGCGATCTCGGCCTTGGCGAGGATGTCCAGCCCCTCGCCCTTGATCGTGCTGGTGTTGAGGCAGTAGCCGAACGGCTCGGCCGGGCTCCGTTGCGGTCGGGCATGCATGGGTCTCTCCTTTTCGTTGGCGTCGGCGGTAGTCTGGGCCAAAGGCGGTCAGAGGGCAAGAGGGGAGGTCGAAAACCGGCTCTGCCGTAGGGCGGGCAATGCCCGCCGTCGATGGCGGCCGGCGCCTCCGCGGCAAGCCCGGGCCCGCCCTACTGGGCGCGCGGGCCGAGGCGGCGTGGGGCCCCCGAGGAAGGGCCCGGACGAGAAGCCCACGGATGGCAATCCGTGGGCGTGGAAGCCCCCCACTGCACGCGCCGTCCGATGCAGATGAACCGACGCATTGACGCGTTAACGCATTGACGAGTTAACGCGTTAACGGCTTCGGTCAGAACTGCCGCCGCTGGCGGGCCGGGGGGATGTTCAGCAGGCCGCGATACTTGGCGACGGTACGGCGGGAGATCTCGATGCCCTCGGCCTTGAGGGCGTCCATGAGCTCTTCATCGTTGAGGGGGTTGGCCTTGTCCTCGGCGTCGACGACCTCGCGGAGCTTGGCCTTGACGGCGTCCCAGGCCATGTCCTGGCCGGCGTCGGTGGTCGTGCCGCCGCTGAAGAACATCCGCAGCGGGAAGATGCCCCGGGGCGTCTGGACGTGCTTGCCGGCCACCGCCCGGCTGACCGTGGCGACGTGCACGCCGACCTTCTCGGCCACGTCGGCCATGGGCAGCGGCTTGAGGGCGGCCTCGCCGCCTTCGAAGAAGTCCTTCTGGACGGCGAAGACCTCCTCGGCCACGCGGCGGACAGTCTGGCGGCGCTGCTCGATGGCGCCGATGAGCCACTGGGCCGAGCGGATGTTGCGGTGGAGGAACTCCTTGGCCTGGCGGTCGACCTTGCCGTCGCGGGCCATCCGGCGGTAGGCCCGGCTGATGTGCAGCGGCGGCAGCGAGCCGTCGTCGACGATGACGATGGGCTCTCCGTGCTCGTCGAGCTCGACGACGATGTCCGGCACGATCATCGGCACGGACCGCTGGCCGATCAGCCGCCCGGGCCGGGGGTTCAGGTGCGAGAGGTTCACGATGGCCTGCTTGATCCGCTCGACGGACTGGCCGGTCTTGCGGGCGATCAGCGGCAGGTGGTTCATCTCGATGTCGCGCAGGAAGCTGCGGACCAACTCGCGCTCGAGGGCGACGTCGCCCCCGGCCGAGGCCAGGGCGTCCAGCTGGATCAGCAGGCACTCGCGGAGGTTGCGGGCGCCCACCCCCAGCGGCTCGAGCCGCTGCACCCAGGCCAAGGCCCCCTCGAGCTGGGCGACGGTGACCGGCACGTTCGTGCTGGCCGGCAGCGCGTCGAGCCCCTCGCGGAGGTAGCCGTCGTCATGGAGACGCTCGAGGATCAACTCGCCGGCGGGCCGAAGATCCTCGGGCACCTCCAGCAGGGCCCACTGGGCCAGCAGATAGTCGTAGAGCGACCCCTCGGGGGCGGGCGTGTTGGCCATGGCGTCCATCTTGGCGTCGCGCTCGCCGCTGTCGCTGCGGCGTTCGCGCCGCTCGCCCTCCCACATGTCGGTCTCGTGCTCGTGCTGGAAGGCGTCGAGCCGCTGGAAGTCCTCCGCCTGGTCGTCGTTGTCCTTGACGACCAGGGGCCGATCCTCCGCAAGTTCCGGCTCGGCCTCGGTCGAGGCCGGCTCGTCCGCCCCCTCGCGCAGCTCCAGCACGGGGTTGCTGGCCATCTCCGCCTCGATCCGCTCCTGCAGCGCCATCAGCGGCAGCTGCAGGATCTCCATCGCCTGGATCATCCGCGGCGCCAGCTTCATCCGCTGTTCGAGGCGCATGTTTTGGGAGGTGTCGAGTCTCATACGGGCCCTATTCTACCGGCCAATCCCCGACGGGTGAAGCGTACGGCACGGGAATTGCTCACCTATCCCTCAATCGGCGCAGATTTCCCCCAACGTTAGCGCGGAAGCCGCGCCGCGCTGAATCCCGACTGGAAGATCTCCCCCCGTCCCGAACCGCCCACGCCTTCGAAGACCCCGGGCAAGCTCTGTCTCCTTATCACAACTCTTCGTCCAGGGCCTTGAGCCCCTGGCAGACGGTCTTTACCGTAGATCGCCCAAGGCAAGCCATGGGGGCTCTGCCCCCAAACCCCGGGATTTAGCGCTTTGGGGCCACCGGCATGGAAGGAGCTCCCGCCGCCCGGCCGGCTGGGCCTGGGGACGGGCGCCTCAAGTCCCCTGCCGGGGGGCGCCAATGCGACAAATCCCGGGGTCCGGGGCAGAGCCCCGGCGAATGTGCCCGGGTCACGCCTGCGCGGGCAGAGCCTGCCACGCCTGCTCGGCCCGCCGCCGGCTGACTGGAAGCCGTACCGTGTCCAACGCGCCCCCGAGCTTCTATGGTTACGGGCCCAAGCGTGTGCCTGAGCACTTGTGATGAAGAGACAGGGCAAGCCGGGGGTCTTCGCAAGCCCCCACCACCGCGCCGGTGCCGTGGCTGCGCTGTCTGCAGCCACGTGGGAGCGTCTTGCGCCCGGACCGGCGGGTGTGCTGTGCCTCGAGATCAACGGCCCGGACGAGACCCCCACGGATTGCATCCGTGGGCTTGGAGAAATCAGGGCCACGACGGGCGCAGCCAGTCGGCGGCGCCGGCGGCCTGGAGCTGGGCGACGACGTCCTGGGCGGCGGCCTGGGGGGTCTCGGCGGCACCGACGGCGGGCTGGCAGCGGCGGTGCAGATCGGCCGGGTCGGCCAGCAGGGCCAGGGCGTGCCAGCCGTCGTCGGCGCGGTAGACGTGCACGCCCAGCGGGGCGCTGCAGGTGGCGGCCAGCGCCCGCACGACGGACCGCTCGGCCAGCAGGGCGGCGTGGGTGTCGGCGTCGTCGATCGCGGCGATCCGCTCGATGAGCCGCCCGGCCAGCGTCAGGGCCTGCACGGCCAGCACGCCCTGGCCTGCAGCCGGCGGGCAATGATCGATCGGCAGCGGCGTGACGTGGGCGGCATGCTCGGCCAGCAGGCCGCTACGGATCAGCCCGGCCATGGCCAGGACCGTCGCGTCGACCTCGCCGCTGAGCACCCGGCCCAGGCGGGTCTCGACGTTGCCCCGCAACGGCTCGATCCGGGCGTCGGGCCGATGGGCCAGGATGGCGGCGGCCCGGCGCAGGCTGCTGGTGCCCAAGCGGAAGCCGGCCGGCAGCGCCTCCAGCTGGACGCCGCCTCGGCTGATCAGGGCGTCGCGGGGGTCGACACGGGCGGGGGTGACGGCAATCGTCATGTCGCCGGGCAGGCGAGCGGGCAGGTCCTTGGCGGAGTGGACGGCCAGGTCGACCTGGCCGGTGCGCAGGGCCTGCTCGAGGTCGAGCGTGAAGAGCCCCTTGCCGCCGATGGGGGCCAGCGGACCCCGCTGGCGGTCGCCGCGGGTGTCCATGGGCACCAGCTCGACGGCCTGGCCGGGCAGCGCGGCCGACAGGGCGTCGGCGACCAGGCGGCTCTGGGCCAGGGCGAGCCGGCTGCGGCGGGTGGCGATGCGGAGCGGCACCACGGGTTTCAGCCCTGCTCCGGGCGTCGCCGGCCCCGGTACTGCTGCAGCTCCTGGCGGGCGCTGTCGAGCTCGGCCTCGTCGAGCTTGCCCCGCTCGACGAGCCGCCCGGCCCGGCCTGGCAGGATCGTCAGCACGTTCTGGTAGACCTCGGCGTACCCGCCGGCGACGTTGATCTGGAACGATCGCCCGTCGGCCTGGCGGAAGCTCACCGAGCCCTCGCCCAGCGCCACCACCAGCGGGGCGTGGTTGGGCAGCACGCCCACCTGCCCGTCGGTGGCCGGCAGGGTGACACCCCGCACCTGCCGGTCGAAGACCTCGCCGGCCGGCGTGATGAGCTGGCAACGCAGCGCCTTGGTGTAGGCCATGATCAGCTCCAGCGGTCCCAGCAGACGATCTCGTCGAGGCCCTTGCGGTTCTTGGCTCGCGGCCCGTCGGCGGGATAGCCCAGCGTGAGAACCTCAATGACCTTGGCGGTTTCCGGAATGCCCAGCACGTCGCGGACGGCCTGCTGACCGAACGCGCCGATCCAGCAGCTGCCCAGCCCCAGCTCGGTCGCCTGCAGGGCCATGTGCTCGATGGCGATGGCCACGTCCACCGCGTCGCCGACCACCTCGCAGCGCATCACGCGGTCGGGCATCAGCCCGACGGCTGCGATCACCACCGGGGCCTGGCCGACGAAGGCCTGGCCGTTGCAGGCGGCGGCCATCTGCTGGCGAATCTCGGGGTCGCGGACGACGACAAACTTCCACGGCTGGCGGTTCGAGCCCGACGGCGCCAGCCGAGCGGCCTCGAGCACGGCCCGCAGCTTCTCGTCCTCCACGGGCCTGTCCTGATAGGCCCGCACGCTGTAGCGGTTGGCGATGGCGTCGCGCACGTCCATGGCGATCTCCTCTGCGTTTGTGGCCAGCCGGCGGCCCGGCCCCTGCGGGATGCCTCGTAAGACCCCAAGGGCCCCGGCCCGGAGCCCATTGGCGCCAGTTCGGAACCCCCACGGGGCCGGCTCGGCGCCCTGAAGGGGCTGGTTCAGAGCCGCCAACGGGCTGGTCCGGAGCCTCGGAGGGGCTTGGTCAGGACCCTCGGCCAACCCACAGGCGCAACCGCAAGGCAGGCTGGAAACTGGCGCCCCTTGGAGGCTCCGGCTGCATTCTACTGCTGCTTCTGCTTCTCGGCCATCTGCGCGGCGCGCTGGGCGGCCTCTTCGATGGAGCCGACGTACATCATGGCCGACTCGGGCAGGTGGTCCCACTTGCCCTCGGCGAGCTCCTTGAAGCTGCGGATCGTGTCGGCCAGCGACGTGAAGTTGCCCGGTTTGCCGGTGAAGGCCTCGGCCACGAAGAAGGGCTGGCTGAGGAACCGCTCGATCTTTCGCGCCCGGCTCACGAGCAGGCGGTCCTCCTGGCTGAGCTCCTCGACGCCGAGGATGGCGATGATGTCCTGCAGCTCGCGGTAGCGCTGGAGGATCTGCTGCACCCGGCGGGCGACGCGGTAGTGCTCCTCGCCGACGTGCTGGGGGTCGAGGATTCGGCTGGAGCTTTCCAGCGGATCGACGGCGGGGTAGATGCCCTTCTCCACGATCGAGCGCTTCAGGACGATGAACGAGTCCAGGTGCGTGAAGGTGGTCGCCGGGGCCGGGTCGGTCAGGTCGTCGGCGGGCACGTAGACGGCCTGGACGCTGGTGATAGCGCCCTTCTGCGTGGAGGTGATCCGCTCCTGCAGGGCGCCCATCTCCGTGCCGAGTGTGGGCTGGTATCCCACGGCCGAGGGGATGCGCCCCAGCAGGGCCGAGACCTCCGCGCCGGCCTGGCTGAAGCGGAAGACGTTGTCGATGAACAGCAGCGTATCGGCGCCGGTGGTGTCGCGGAAGTACTCGGCCATGGTCAGGGCCGTCAGGGCCACGCGGAGGCGGGCGCCGGGCGGCTCGTTCATCTGGCCGAAGACCATGGTGGTGTGGTCGATGACCTTCTGGCCGGTCTGGCCGATGGCGGTCTCCTGCATCTCCAGCCACAGGTCGTTGCCCTCGCGGGTCCGCTCGCCGACGCCGGCGAAGACCGAGTAGCCGCCGTGCGTGCTGGCGATGCGGGCGATGAGCTCCTGGATGATGACGGTCTTGCCCAGCCCCGCCCCGCCGAACAGCCCGATCTTGCCGCCGCGGACGAACGGGCACAGCAGGTCGATCACCTTGATGCCGGTCTCGAACAGCTCGCTCTGGGGCCGAAGGTCCACGAACTCCGGCGGCGCCTGGTGGATGGGGCGGACCTCGTCGGTGGTGACCGGCCCGCGGTCGTCGACGGGCAGGCCCTCGACGTTGAAGACCCGCCCGAGGATCTCCGGGCCCACGGGCACCATGACGGGGTTGCCGGTATCGAGCACGTCCAGGCCGCGGGCGAGCCCGTCGGTGCTGCCCAGGGCCACGCAGCGGACCACGCCGCCGCCGAGGTGCTGCTGGACCTCGCCGGTCAGGTGGACCGACGCGCGGTCGGTGTCGCTGTCGACCCGCAGGGCGTTGTAGATCCGCGGCGTCTGATCCTCGGAAAACTCGACGTCGAAGGTCGAGCCGATGACCTGCACGATCTTGCCGGTTGCTGCCATTACTGCATCGCCTCCATGCCACCGATGATCTCGCTGAGCTCGGTGGTGATCGTCGTCTGCCGGGCGCGGTTGTACTGCATGGTGAGCAGGCGGACCATATCCTGGCCGTTCTCGGTGGCCTGTCGCATGGCCGTCATTCGGGCGATCTGCTCGCTGGCCAGGGCGTCCAGGAAACTGCGGAAGAGCCTCAACTGCACCGCCTGGGGCAGCAGGGCCTGCAGGATCGCCTCGCGGTCGGGCAGGAACTCGTACTCGGCCGAGCCGTGCAGGCCCACGTCGTCGGGCGGCGGGCCCGCGCCGCCCCAGGCCGTCTGGTCGGTGCCCAGCGGGAGCAGCTCGGCCAGCACGGGCTGCTGGGCGCCGGCCGAGAGGAACCGCCAGTAGGCCACCGTCACCGCCCGCAGCTCGCCCGCGCGGTAGCGGTCCATCAGCTCGTCGGCCAGCGGCATGATGTCCTCGATGCTCGGGGAAGTCTCGAACTGCATCTGCGGCTGGGCCACCTCGATGCGCGAGAACCGCAGGGCGCTGATGGCCTTGCGCCCGTAGGCGTAGATGTCGCCCGCCCGCCCCTCGTCGCGCCACTGCGCGACCCGCTCGCGGACCACCCGCAGCAGGGCCGCGTTGTAGCCGCCGCACAGGCCCCGGTTACTCGCCAGCACGACCAGGGCCTCGCGCGGGGCCTGCGGCCTCGGCTGGGTCAGCGGGTCGACCAGCCGCTCGCCCGACAGCGCGACCATCCGCTCGAGCATCCCCTCGAGGTGGCGTGTGTAGGGGCTCACCGCCCGCAGCCGCCCTTCCGCCTGCCTATATCGCGCGGTGCTGATCAGCTCCATGGTGCGCGTAACCTTTCCGATGTTCTGGATGGTCTTGCGCCGCCGCAGGATCTGTCGCGCCTTGGCCATGATCGCGCCTTACGTCGCCGGGGCCTCTCACATCAGAACTCGGCAACCGAAAACCAGAAATCACTCGGTGTCCAGCTCCCGCTCACTTCGGCTCTCGCGACCGGCCACGCGGCGCTCCTGCTCGGCGAGGTCATCCTCCCGCTGGCGGGCCTGGCGTTTCTGGCGGACGACGAACAGCTCTTTGAACTCGTCGAGGATGCTCTCGAGGCGAGCGATGACGTCGAGGCTCAGTTGGCCGGACTCGTCGATGGCCTGGGGCAGCTCGGGGTGCTCGCCGCGGATGTGGGCGAGCAACTCGTCCTCGAAGGGCCTCACCTGCGAAGCCGGGATGTCGTCGAGGTAGCCGCGGGTGCCGACGAACAGGCTGATCACCTGCTCGGCGACGGGGAACGGGCGGTACTGGGGCTGCCTGAGCAGCTCGAGCATCCGCACGCCGCGATCGAGCTGGCGTTGGGTGGCCGAGTCCAGCTCGGTGCCCAGCTGGGCGAAGGCCGCCAGCTCGCGGTAGGCCGCCAGGTCCAGCCGCAGCGAGCTGGCGACGGTTTTCATGGCCTGGATCTGGGCCTTGCCGCCCATGCGCGACACGCTGACGCCGGCGTTGATGGCGGGCCGCTGGCCGGCGAAGAACAGCTCGGACTCCAGGTAGATCTGCCCGTCCGTGATGCTGATGACGTTAGTCGGAATGTAGGCGGAGACCTCGCCCTCAAGGGTCTCGACGATCGGCAGGGCCGTCATCGAGCCGCCCGAGTTGGGCAGGCGGTGGACCTTGAGCCTCTCGCCGTCAGGCCGGCGGCGGCGGGCGGCCTCGGCCTGGGCCCGGCCCTCGCGGCGCCAATAGAGTTGCCCGTCGACGGCCAGGCCCGGGTCGGTCGCGCCGGCCGGCGTGCCGGTGGGCACCAGGATGTACTGCTCGGCCATCTTCGCCGCCCGCTCCAGCAGCCGGCTGTGGAGGTAGAACACGTCGCCGGGGTAGGCCTCGCGCCCCGGCGGGCGGCGCAGCAGCAGCGAGAGCTGGCGGTACGCCGACGCCTGCTTGCTCAGGTCGTCGTAGACCACCAGCGTATCGGCGCCGTGGGTGTACATGAAGTACTCGGCGATCGTCGCCCCGCAGTACGGCGCGATGTACTGCAGCGGGGCCGAGTCGGCAGAACTGGCCGCGACGATCGTGGTGTACTCCAGGGCGCCGTGCTGGCGGAGGGTCTGCACGACGGCGGCGATGGTGGATTCTTTCTGCCCCACGGCCACGTAGACGCACAGCACGCCGGTGTGCTTCTGGTTGATGATCGCGTCGACGGCGATGGAGGTCTTGCCGGTCTTGCGGTCGCCGATGATCAGCTCGCGCTG
>JAWLCG010000072.1:0-16472 GCA_041687295.1 Phycisphaerae bacterium
CCGCCGCGGAGGCGCCAGGCGCCGCCGATGTCTGTGGCGACGTTGGGTGTGCAGGTTCGCGGAGCGTCAGCGCAGCGGTTCTGCACACGGGACGAGGGTGCCGAGGCTGGCCCCTGGGCCGCCGTTGCGTGTGCAGGACCTGCCCTCCGCAGGCTGCGGGCAGAACCTGCACACCCTACCAGCGATCGTCCATGGGGCGGGCAATGCCCGCCGCGGAGGGCGCCGGGCCCCAACGGGGCCTGCCACGTCCTCGCGGCGGGCATTGCCCGCCCTACTGGCTTGGCCGTGCGGCGGCGGTAGGGCGGGCGCGGGGGGCGGAATTGCCTTGCCGCGTTGGGCCCCTGGGGCCATAATAGGCCAATTCGGGGAGTCCCTGCGCTGCTTTGGGCAGGGGCCTCCGGATGCGCGGTGACGAGCGAAGGAGGAGAGCGGTCCGCCTGGTGAGGAGCCGGCGGTGGCCGCTGTGCCCAGGCCGACCCGAGGGGTACCAGCGCGGGGGCGGGTTTGCGGCGACGGCGTTCGGTTTTCCCGGTCTCCCCTTCTGCCCGTTGGGTTCGCCCCTCGGGGCGGTCCGCGCCGATGTGGAGATCCAAGCATGGTGTGTCATATTGGCATCGACGTGGGGGCCGTCAGCGTCAAGGCGGCCGTGGTGGCTGAGGGAGCGGCGGCGGAGCGACTGGATAGCCCGGCCGCGAAGGAGTTGCTGACGCGGCAGGCGACCGCGGGCGAGGGCCCGGGGCTGTGGCTCAGCGCCTACCGCCGCACGCGAGGCCGGCCCGTGGAGGCCGCCACTGAGCTGCTCGACGAGATCATCGCCCTGGTCGGCAGCGACGACATCGCGGGCCTGGCCCTGGCCGGCAGCGGGGCCGAGGTCGTCGCCGGCAAGCTCGGCGTGCCGCAGGTCAACGAGTTCCGCGCGATCGCCGCCGCCGCGAGCCGACTGGCGCCCGGGGTGCCGACGATCTTCGAGATGGGCGGCGAGACCAGCAAGTTCCTCGCCCTGCAGCCCGACCCGGCCACCGGGTCGATGGGCATCACCGACTACCAGACCAACGGCGACTGCGCCGCCGGCACGGGCAGCTTCCTCGACCAGCAGGCCGGTCGCCTGCGGTACAAGGTCGAGGAGATCGGCCAGATCGTCGCCGCCGCCACTCGCGCCGCCCAGGTCGCCGGGCGCTGCAGCGTCTTCGCCAAGAGCGACATGATCCACGCCCAGCAGAAGGGCTACGTGCCGGCCGAGGTGCTTCGCGGCCTGTGCGACGCGGTGGCGCGGAACTTCCGCTCGGCCGTCGTTCGCAGCCGAAAGATCACCGGCCCGGTCGCCTTCATCGGCGGCGTGGCGAGCAACTCGGCCGTCGTGCAGGCGATGCGCGAGGCCTTCGAGCTCGACGAGGCCGGCCTGGTCGTCCCGCCGGCCCACAGCCATTGGGTGGCGGCGGGGGCGGCCCTGCTGGCGGCGGCGGCCGGCGAGGGCGTCGGCGTCCGCCACATGGCCGACCTGCGGGCCGCCAGCGACGCCGCCGGCGGGCGTTTCCCCACGACGGCCCCGCTGAGCATGCACCGCGTGCTGCTGCTCCGCGACCAGGTCGAGCCGGTCGAGCTGCCCTACGGCGGCGAGCCGCTGGACGTCTACCTCGGCATCGACATCGGCAGCGTCTCGACCAACCTGGTGCTCGTCGACGACGAGGGCAACGTCGTCAAGGAGATCTACACCCGCACCCGCGGGCGCCCCATCGAGGTGGTGGCCGAGGGCCTGCTCGAGATCCGCGACGAGCTGGCCGAGCGGGTCCGCATCTGCGGCGTGGGCACCACCGGCAGTGGGCGCGAGCTGATCGGCCAACTCGTCGGCGCCGACACGATCAACGACGAGATCACCTGCCACAAGACCGGCGCCAGCTTCATCGGCGGGCGCATGATCCAGCGCCGCCCCGACACGATCTTCGAGATCGGCGGGCAGGACTCCAAGTACATCAGCCTGCAGGAAGGCATCGTGGTGGACTTCACCATGAACGAGGCCTGCGCCGCCGGCACGGGCAGCTTCCTGGAGGAGCGGGCCGAGGAGCTCGACATCGCCATCAAGGGCGAGTTCGCCGAGCTGGCCCTGTCCAGCCAGGCCCCCATCCGCCTGGGCGAGCGGTGCACCGTCTTCATGGAGCGCGACGTCAACAGCTACATGCAGCGCGGCGCGGACAAGGCCGACCTCGTCGCCGGCCTGGCCTACTCGATCGCCTACAACTACATCAACCGCGTCGTCCGGGGGCGGAAGATCGGCGAGTGCATCTTCTTCCAGGGCGGCACGGCCTATAACGACGCCGTGGCGGCCGCCTTCGCCAGCATCCTGGACAAGGAGATCATCGTCCCGCCCCACAACGGCGTGATGGGCGCCATCGGCGCCGCCCTGCTGGCCCGCGAGAAGATGTCCCAGGCCGACACGCCCGCCCCCGCCAAGGCCAACATGACGCGCGGCCAGTACGTCGCGGGCAACGGCAACGGCAACGGACACGTCGCCGGCAAGGGCAGCCGGTTCCGCGGCTGGGAGATGGACAAGGTCGACTACACCCTCCGCGAGTTCACCTGCAAGGGCTGCTCCAACGCCTGCGTTATCCAGGAGTTCACCGTCGAGGGCGAGAAGACCTACTGGGGCGACAAGTGCTCCGACCGCTTCCGCAAGGCCGCCAAGAGCGAGCGCCAGGCGGTGATCCCCGACCTGATCGCCCAGCGCCAGCAGTGGCTCATGGACGATGGCGAGCTGGCCGGCCTGCCCGAGAACGCCCCGACCGTCGGCGTGCCCATGGCCATGTACGCCTACGACCTGCTGCCGTTCTACCGCACGCTGCTGGTGCGCTGCGGCCTGAGGCCCGTCCTGAGCGACCCGACCAACCGCCCGACCATCACGGCCGGGCTGGACGCGGTGGTCGCCGAGCCGTGCTTCCCGATCATCGTCGCCCACGGCCACGTCGCCGAGCTGGCCGCCCAGGGGCTGGACTACATCCTGCTGCCCAGTGTGCAGAACGCCGCCACCCAGTGGACGCAGGTGGAGTCGCACGTGTGCCCTTGGGGCCAGACGCTGCCCTACATGGTCCGCCGCAGCCCCGCCCTGGCCCACGTGCGCCAGGAGCAGTGGATCAGCCCGGTGCTCCGCTTCCGCCTGGGCGCCAAGGTCCTCAAGCGCGACCTGCGGGCCGCCCTGGCCCCGCTGGGCGTCGCCGGCAAGACCGTCGACCGCGCCGTCGAGGCCGCCCTCGACAGCCGACAGCGGTTCGTCGACCGCTGCCTGGCCGCCGGCGAGCAGGCCCTGGCCACGCTGGCCGAGTCCGGCGCGCCGGGCATCCTGCTGGTCGGTCGGCCCTACAACATCCACGACGTCGGCGTGAACCTCTCCATCGCCCGCAAGATGCGCGAGAGCTACGGCGTCAACGTCATCCCGCTGGACTTCCTGGCCACCGACGCCGTCGACATCCGCGACATCAACGACAACATGTTCTGGAACTATGGCCGAAAGATCCTGGCCGTGGCCAAGATCGTCGCCCAGCACGACAACCTGCACATCGTGTACATCACGAACTTCAAGTGCGGGCCGGACAGCTTCATCAAGCACTTCGTCCGCGTCGCCAGCGGCAAGCCGTTCCTGACCCTGCAGTTCGATGGCCACAGCAACGACGCCGGCATGATGACCCGCTGCGAGGCCTACCTCGACAGCAAGGGCATCCTCCGCCCCTGGCAGCCCGCCGCCCAGCAGGCCAAGACCAAGGCGTAGGATCCCGTAGGCCGGGTCGAGCGCCAGCGAGGCCCGGCAGGCGAAGAAGAAAGACTTGCCACAGAGGCGCAGAGGACACAGAGAAAGACCCGCAGAGCGTTCAGATATAAGCCTGTTATATAGCCCCGGGCTTGCCCGGGGTCTTCGAGGACCCGGCAAGGCAACGTCAGGACTCTGGCGTCCGCCCCGGACGAGAAGCCCACGGAAGGCATTCCGTGGGCGTGGAAAGACGGTCGCCACGGAAGCGCGAGGGGGGCGGGACCCCCGCGGAGTGACGCGGTGACGCAGCGACGAGTTAACCAATTAACCAGTTAACGAATCAACCCATTAACCCCTTAACGCATTAACGGTTCCCCCCATGAGTACCCAGACGCAGAGTTCCCACCGCCTGGCTGGCCGAACGATGTACGTGCCCCGCATGACCTACGTGGGGGCGAGGATGTTCGCGGCCGTCTTCCGCGGGGCGGGCATCGACTCGCGGGTGTGCGAGGAGTCCGACGAGCAGACGCTTGAACTCGGCGGGCTCTACAGCAGCGGCGAGGAGTGCTACCCGCAGAAGGTGACGCTGGGCGACTTCCTCAAGATCATCCGCCGGCCGGGCTTCCAGCCGGACAAGACGGCCTTCTTCATGCCCATCGCCGAGGGGCCCTGCCGCTTCGGCCAGTACGCCCCGTACCTGCGGCGGGTGCTGGAGGAGATGGGCTACGGCGACGTGCCGGTGATCAGCCCGACCAGCAAGAACGGCTACGACGGCGTGGCCGAGCACGCCCCGGACCTGGTCCGCACGCTGTGGCGGGGCCTGGTGGCGGCCGACATCCTGCACAAGATGCTGCTGCGGACCCGCCCCTACGAGACGCTGCCCGGGGCGGCCGACGAGGCCTTCGAGCTGTCGATGCGGCGGGTCGAGCGGGTCCTCGAGACCCCGGGCCTGCCCGGCAACGAGCGGTTGGCGGCGCTGCGGGCGGCCCTGCTGGAGAGCCGGGCGCTCTACCACGACGTGCCGGCCCGCTACACGCGCGATCGGCTGCTGATCGGCATCGTGGGCGAGATCTTCTGCCGGCTGAACACCTTCAGCAACTACGACGCCCTGCGCAAGATTGAGCAGCACGGCGGCGAGGCCTGGCTCAGCGACGTCTGCGAGTGGGTCTGGTACACCAACTGGAGCCAGAAGGACATCCTGCGGCGGGACGGCAAGGGCTTCAGCGTCGAGATGCTCAAGGCCCTGGCCAAGAACCACGTCCAGCGCAAGGACGAGCACGCCCTGCTGGAGCCCTTCGCGGCCGACTTCGCCGGCTACGAGGAGCCCCACGACATCTACGAAGAGGTCCTCAAGCCCGGCTGGCCCTACCTGCCGGCCGACGCGGCCCTGGGCGAGATGGTCCTGTCGGTGGGCAAGTCGATCTACCTCTACCGCAAGGGCATCGACGGCATCATCGACATCAGCCCCTTCAGCTGCATGAACGGCATCGTCAGCGAGGCGGTCTACCCGGCCGTGTCGCGCGACCACGAGAACCTGCCGATCCGCAACTTCTACTTCGACGCCAGCAGCTCCAACATGGAGCGCGACCTGGACATCTTCATGGAGCTCGCCCGCGCCTACAGCCGCCGCAAGAGCCAGCCGCGGCAGTACCCGGCCTGCTTCGAGGGGCCGCGGGCGTAACGGGCCTAACCAACGCCGGGTCGAGGTGGTCTAGAGGGCCTGGGACCCTACAATCAACGCTAGGGGCTCCCGGGCCGCCGGGTCCGGAGCGGAGGTCCCCTGCGGATTGGTCCGCCGGGCAGGTCCCCCCCGGGCCGGCCGGAAGTAGTGGAGTGCGACATGACCATGCCGACGAGTCAGTCGGGCGCCCAGCCGACCGGTGTTCAGGGCGACGGGGCGACCCGGCCGCCGGCTCGGCCGTTCGCCAGCGACGTCCGGACCGAGTTGCGCCGCCGTCAGCAGGCCCAGCAGCGCTTCGCCGAGCACTTCGCCCGGCTGCCCTTTGACACCCGGGCCACCTGCCCGACCTGCGGCACCGTCGTGGCCGCCCGCTTCGAGGCCGCCGACGGCGGCGTGGCCGTTGCCTTCGACTGCCCGGCCTGCGGAGTCGCCCGCCAGTTCCACCACGACGCGATCTACACGCTACGCAGCTCCGACGTGCCCGGCAGCGCCACCCACACCCTCGCCGGTGAGCCCATCCGCCCGCTGCTCCGCGGCCTGCCCCGCACGGTGCAGACCCTCTGCCCCGAGTGCCTCGCCGTGGTGGTGGGGCGCTACTTCGTCGAGGACCAGGCCGTCTGGATCGAGAAGACCTGCCCCGAGCATGGCCACGTCCGCGACTGCATCAACCGCGACGTGCAGCTCTACGCCAAGGCCATGTGGTGGAGCTTCGAGGAGCACGCCGGCCAGGCCCAGCCCCACCGGCCCTCGACGCTGGGCTGCCCGAGCGACTGCGGCCTGTGCGGCCAGCACCAGTCCTCGGCGTGCCTGGCCAATCTCGACCTGACCAACCGCTGCAACCTCCGCTGCCCGATCTGTTTCGCCAACGCCGGGGCCGTCGGCTACGTCTACGAGCCCAGCTACGAGCAGATCGTGGACATGCTGCAGGCCCTGCGCGACCTGAGGCCGATCCCGGCCTCGGCGGTGCAGTTCAGCGGCGGCGAGCCCACGCTGCACCCGGACTTCCACCGCATCGTCGAGCAGGCCGGGCGGATGGGCTTCTCGCACATCCAGATGGCGACCAACGGCATCCGCATGGCCGATGCGGACTTCGCCGCCCGCACGGCCGAGTCGGGCCTGCACACGCTCTACCTGCAGTTCGACGGCTTGGGCGAGGAGGCCCATCGCCACACCCGCAACGCCCCGGGCCTGTGGGCCAAGAAGCTCGCCTGCATCGACAACTGCCGAAAGCTGGGGCTCAAGATCTGCCTGGTGCCCACGATCATCCGCGGGGTCAACGACGAGCAGGTCGGCCCGATCCTCCGCTTCGCCCTGGACAACGTTGACACCATCAGCGGCATCAGTTGGCAGCCGGTGAGCTTCACCGGGCGGATCGACCCCGGCCAGCTCGAGGCCCAGCGCTACACGCTGGGCGACCTGTCGCACGACATCGCCGACGCTGTCGGCGGCCAGCCCCTGCGCGACATGTTCCCGCTGAGCATCGTGGTGCCCTTTTCCCAGGTGCTCCAGGCGCTGACGGGCCAGCCCAAGATCCGCCCCAGCTGCCACACCGACTGCGCAATGGGCACCTACTTTCTGGTCTCGCCGGAGGGCCAGGCCTACCCCTTCCCGCAGGTGATCGACGTGCAGGGCATGTTCGCGGGCATGAACCGCCTGGCCCTTCGCATCGAGGCCCGGGGCCGGCCCAGCTGGCGGGACAAGCTGGCGCTCTATCGGCTGATGAAGCGGAACTTCCACGCCGACGCCGCCCCCGAGGGCCTGACGGTCCAGCGGCTCATCCGCAGCCTGATGGGCATGGTCGACCACCGCATCGGGCGCGGCGACGCCGAGAAGCAGAACTACCGCACGCTGCTCTCGGCGGGCATGCACTTCCAGGACGCCTACAATTACGACGTCGAGCGCGCCAAACGCTGCGTGATCCTCTACACCACGCCAGAGGGGATCTTCCCCTTCTGCACCTACAACTGCGGGCCGGGCTACCGCTCGGGGGTCGAGGCCGCCCACCGACGCGACTCCGACGCCCAGCCCGGCAACGGACAAAAGGAGACGCCATGAGACACGCCGCCCCGCTGATCGCCCTGGCCCTGGCCGGCCTGCTGCTGGCCGGCTGCACCCCGGGGCCCGCCGTCGACGCGCCCAGCCCCGTCACCGCCACCGCCGCCGGGCAGGACCTCCGTGTGCAGGTCACCGTCCAGCCGCGGACGGTCCGCATCGGCGAGCCGCTGCACGTCAGCCTCATCGCCACCAACACCAGCGAGGACCAGCCCGTCACCATCACCTCGCGGACTGGCGCCCTGATGCTCGTGACCGTCTGGGAGCACGACAACCGCACCTGGCAGCAGGTCCGCCAGTACCCCGAGGCCGCCATCCAGGTGCTGAGCCCCTGGACGCTGGGCCCCGGCGAGTCGCGGACCTTCGAGATGACCGTGCCGGTCGAGCCCGGCTGGCCCGAGGCCAAGCGGGTCCGCATCACCGCCCACCTCAACGGCCGACCCCAGCTCCAGCCCGGCGTCATCACCACCGTCCTGCCCCGGGCGCCCCAAGAGTAGGGCGGGCACCGCCCGCCGTCGGTATATAGCCCCGGGCTTGCCCGGGGTCTTCGGCGGAGGACGGGACGAACGCACGTGGGCTAGGGCCGATCGCCCCGCCCGCGACCCCCACGGATTTCATCCGTGGGCTTGGAGAAAAGGGCGCTGTCCTGCTGGGGCGGTCAAGCGTCTGCAGAGCAGGCGCGATCCAGAGGACGCGACATGTCAGGAGCCGCATGAGCGACGAGCAGACCGAGCAGCGTGACAGCAGCTTCACGGCCCCGGCCGGGCACACGACGGCGGCGCGGCTGGGCAAGCGGTACGCGCACGCGTTCGAGTCCTCGGCCGACCCGGACAAGTCCGCTGGCCGAACCAGCGACGGCTCGCTCAGCTCGGCCGCCTACGCCGCGGCCAGCCCCGTCCTGCGCAACCGCGACGGCCTGCTCGACATCGACTACCACCACCCGCTGGAAGACCTGCTGCCCAAACCCTGGTTCCGGCGGATCCTGCGGAGCCTCTCCAGCGACGGGCCGCGCGGCACGGCCATCGAGCGGATGCTCGCCAGCTACGCCAACCCCTCGGCCCCCTGGCTGGACCGGCTGAAGTACTGGCCCCTGCACCTGCTGATCGACCGGGTGAAGGGCAAGACGCCCCGGGCCACCGTCCGCCAGCGCCTTGCCGAGCACGCCCCGACGGTCCGCGGGCTGGTGGTGACGGCCCGCAGCGTGGCGGAGTTCGGCCTGACCCGCCCGCAGCAGTTCAGCTCGCCGCTGTTCTGCGTGTGGAACATCACCAACCGCTGCAACCTCCGCTGCCGACACTGCTACCAGGACAGTGAGCACCGCCGGCTCGATGACGAGCTGACGCTGGGAGAGAAGCTCGACGTCGTCGACCAGTTCGGGCGGATGTACACGCCCATGTTCGCCCTGGCCGGCGGCGAACCGCTGACCTGCCCGGACCTGCTGCCGGTGGTCCGCCGGGCGAAGAGCTACGCCATGCACGTCAGCCTGGCCACCAACGGCGTGCTGCTGACGCCGCGGCGCTGCGCGGAGCTGGCCGAGGCCGGTGTGCGGTACGTCGAGGTCTCGCTGGACTCGGTGCACGCCGAACGCCACGACCGCTTCCGCGGCGTGCCGGGCATGTGGGAGCGGGCCGTCGCGGGCATGAAGGCCGTCGTGAACACGCCGGGCCTGCGCCTGGGCGTGGCGATGTGCGTCCACCAGGGCAACGTCGAGGAAGTCCGCGCCATGCTCGAGTTCGCCATCGAGCTGGGGGCGGGCTGCTTCGCCCACTTCAACTTCATCCCGGTCGGCCGCGGCCTGGACATGGTCCAGGGCGACCTGACCCCCGCCCAGCGCGAAAGGCTGCTGGAGCTGCTCAACGAGTACATGCAGGCTGGGCGGATCGGCGTGATCTCGACGGCCCCGCAGTTCGGGCGGGTCTGCCTGGCGCACGCCCCGCTCGAGGCCGGCCGAACCGCCTGCAGCCACGCCGGCTCGGGCGGCGGCGTCAAGGCCCGCGTGGTGGCCAAATACCTCGGCGGCTGCGGGGCCGGGCGGACCTACGTCTGCCTCGAGCCCAACGGCGACCTGACCCCCTGCGTCTACCTGCCCCACCGCGTGATGGGCAACGTCCGCGAGCGGCCGGTGCTGGAAATCTTCCGCTCGAGCGTCTTCTACGAGGTGCTCAACGACCGCACGCGGAGGCTGGGCCATTGCGAGGTCTGCGCGTTCCGCGACTACTGCGGCGGCTGCCGCGCCCGCGCCGACGCTTACACCGGCCAACTCCACGGCGGCGACCCCGGCTGCGTGTTCAACGCCCGCCACTGGGACCAGCTCGTCGCCGACGGCGTGGCCGTCCCCGGCGAGGGCACCGACCCCGACGCCATCGAGCTGACCCCCACCCGCCACGCGCCGGGCTGAGCCGTAGGCCGGGTCGAGCGCCAGCGAGGCCCGGCGGGCAGCCCTCTCCAAGCCCACGGATGCAGCGGCGAGCGTCGCGAGTCGCGCAATCCGTGGGGCTCTCGTCCGGGCTCCGCGCCTGGGGCACGACGTTCCATGGGCGCCTGCGCCAAAGGTGGGGCTCCGCTCCGCTGCGCCCCAGCCTACGAAGGCGCCTCTTCCCGGGTCGTGTCTACCCTTCCCCGTGCTCGCACCGCCTTACGGACTTCACCTGAAAACCTGCGAAGCATTCTCAGCAAATGCTTGACAGGCAGGCACCTTGCCTTACCATGGCCCGCACCCGGACACCTGGGTTATGCACCTCTGTACTAGGCACGCGGGACCAAACAAGGAGAGGCACATGGTACGTATGGGGATCGTGACGTTGGCCGTCTGTGCGCTGGTGGCCGGCCTGGCTGCCGCGGATTCGTCGGACACGCTGGAGCGATGGCTGGTGCTGGGCGAGCAGTTGGCTGGCGACGTGGAGGCCGACCTGGCCGTCGATGCGGGCGAGCCGGCCCCGACGGTGGCCCCCTCGGCCGCCAAGCCCCCGCCGCTGCCGCTGCACAACATTGAGGGCTACGGCGGCGGCCCGGTGACGTCGGTGGCCTACATGTGCAACCCCGGCGCCGAGGGCGACGACTGCTGCCTGCCGAGCGTCAGCTACACCTTCCTGGGCATCGGCGGCGAGAAGTACGTCAACACGCTGGCCATCAGCCAGACGCTCTTCAAGCGCTTCGAGCTGGCCTACGCCTTCAGCCACTTCCGCCTGGGCACCGTGCCCAGCGAGATCCGCAAGCGCGGCCTGAACGTCCACCGCAACGAGGTCTTCCTGCACACCTTCACCGGCCGAGTGATGGTCATCCGCGAGGGCGAGTTCGATCAGCCCTGGATGCCGGCCGTCACCTTCGGCGCCCATCTGAAGACCAACGTGGGCATCGAGCACATCGACAACCAGACCGGCGGGGCCTTGACGGGCGTGGGCCTCAAGTCGGCCACTGGCTGGGACTTCACCCTGGTCGCCAGCAAGACCCTGCCGCCGGATATCCTCGGCGTGCCGGTCATCCTCTCGCTGGGCGCCCGCTCCAGCGAGGCCGCCCAGATCGGCTACCTCGGCTTCGGCGACGACCGTGAAATCACCATCGAGGCCAGCGTCATCGGCCTGGTGACCAACTGGCTGGCCCTGGGCTACGAGTTCCGCCAGAAGGCCAACCCCTACGACGTCGTGCCCGGCCTGCTGGGCGACGACGACAGCTGGCACGTCCTGTTCGCCGGCCTGATGCTCAGCGACCGGCTGACCCTCGCCGGCGGCTGGGCCTGGCTGGGCGACGTCGGCAACACCCCTGACACCTGCGGCTGGGCGGTGCAGCTCAAGTACGAGTTCTAGGATTTTCGATCTTTGATCTGGGATTTTCGATTCTTCACGCGGCGGCCCCGGACAGCGTTCCGGGGCCGCCGTTTTTCATATAGCCCCGGACAGACGATCTTTCCCGTAGATCGCCCAAGGCAGGCAATGGGGGCAGAGCCCCGGCGAGTGTGCCCTTGTGAAGCCTGCGCGGGCAGAGCCTGCCACGCCTGCTCGGCCCGCCGCCGGCTGACTGCAAGCCGTACCGTGCCCAACGCGCCCGCGAACTTCTATGGTTACGGGCCCAGGCGTGTGCCTGAGCACTTGTGATAAAGAGACAGGGCAAGCCGGGGGTCTTCGTGGGGCGTGCCGGACTGGCGGGGCGGGGCGGCCGGCGGTACACTGCCTCCGACGCCAACCCAGCCCGAAAGGAGCGACGCCATGTCCGAACCCGCCAAGCGGCCCAACATTATCGTGATCCTCGTCGACGACATGGGCTACTCGGACATCGGGCCCTACGGCTCGGAGATCCGCACGCCCACGCTCGACCGCCTGGCCGCCGGCGGGGCGCGGTTCAGCCAGATGTACAACTGCGCCCGCTGCTGCCCGACCCGCGCGAGCCTGCTGACGGGGCTTTACCCCCACCAGGCCGGCGTGGGGCAGATGGTTAACGACCGCGGCGTCGGGCCGGCCTACCAGGGCTACCTCCGCGACGACTGCGTGACGATCGCCGAGGCCCTCAAGCCCGCCGGCTACCGCACGCTGATGAGCGGCAAGTGGCACGTGGGCGGGCCCTACGACGCCCAGCGCCCCGACGCCTGGCGGCCTGGCACGGCAGGCTTCCCCACGCCCTACACCCGCGGCTTCGACGAGCACTACGGCACCCTGGCCGGCGCCGCCAACTACTTCGACCCCTACACGCTGATCCACAACGACACCTTCATCGAGCCGACCGGCGACGACTACTACTACACCGACGCCATCAGCGAAAACGCCTGCCGCATGATCGAGGCCAGCGTCGCCGACGAGACGCCCTTCTTCGCCTACGTCGCCTACACCGCGCCGCACTGGCCCCTGCACGCCTTCGCCGACGACATCGAGCGCTACCGCGGTCAGTACCGCCAGGGCTGGGACGCCCTGCGCACCGGCCGACACGAGCAGCTCAAGGGCCTCGGCGTGCTCGACCGCAAGTGGGAGATCAGCCCCCGCGACGAAAGCGCGCCGCCCTGGGCCGACGCGGCCGAGAAGGACTGGCAGGACGCCCGCATGGCCGTCTACGCCGCCCAGATCGACCGCATGGACCAGGGCGTGGGGCGCATCGTGGCCACGCTGGAGCGCCTGGGCCAGCTTGACGACACGCTGATCCTGTTCCTGTCGGACAACGGCGGCTGCGCGGAGTTCCTGGCCGAGGATGGCCACGTCGCCCGCTACGGCGGGCTCACCCGCGACGGCCGACCCATCCGCATCGGCAACCGCCCGGACATCGCCCCCGGCGACGCCGACACCTACATGAGCTACGAGCTGCCCTGGGCCAACGCCTCCAACAGCCCCTTCCGCCTGTTCAAGCACTGGGTGCACGAGGGCGGCATCGCCACGCCGCTGGTCGCCCACTGGCCCGCCCGCTTCGCCGGCGGCGCCCTGCACCACCAGACCGTCCACGTCATCGACATCATGGCCACCTGCCTCGAGGCCGCCGGCGCGATCTACCCCGCCGAGCACCACGGCCGAGCCGTCACGCCCCTGGAGGGCGAGAGCTTCCTGCCCCTGCTGGAGGGACGCTCCTGGAGCCGTCAGCGGCCGCTGTTCTGGGAGCACGAGGGCAACCGGGCCGTGCGACTGGGGCCCTGGAAGCTCGTCAGCCAGGACGAGCGAGGCCAGTGGGAGCTGTACAACATGGACGAGGACCGCACCGAGCTGCATGACCTCGGCCAGCGCGAGCCGGGCCGGCTGACCGAGCTGCAGGGCCTCTACGAGCAGTGGGCCCAGCGGGTCGGCGTGGTGCCCTGGGACCAGCTCCGCCGCCGGCGCCGCTGAGCGGGGCGGCTTTTGTGGAGATTTCGTTTTACACCGTCTCTCTCGGCGATATACTCTTTAAGTGTGCTCGCCCTTTCCTGTCACCTGTCTTGGCGGGCACCGAACAGAATGACCTGTGGCCCTTTCACATCGGAGACCTTGCCATGCGTCGTAAGGGGTTTACGCTCATCGAGTTGCTGGTCGTGATCGCGATCATCGCCCTGCTGGTTTCCATTCTCCTGCCCTCGCTGGCCCAGGCCAAGGAGCACGCCAAGGCCGTCCTCTGCCAGACGAACATGAAGAACCTCGGCCAGGCCTTCGCGACCTACGGCACGGACAATAACGACGTGATCTTCTCCGGCTGGGACAATGGCTGGGACTACGGCCTGGGCTTCCCGGCCGGCAACGGCTGGCACCGCCAGTGGCCCTACATCGCCGCCTACTGGGCCAAGGGCGCCTCGCTGAGCCGGGACTCGCTGTACTACAGGAACGGCTCGGGGGGCGGCTTCTACCAGCCCGTGGACACGCCGAACCACGCCGCCCATACCTGGGGCCACCCGCACCCGTACCTCTACTGGGGTGCGGGCTGGGACTGGAGCCGCGGCATCGTGCCTGAGTTGCACTGCCCGTCGATGCTCGACCAGCAGTACGCCTACTTCAACAATGTCGGCTCCTACACGATGAACACCCGCACCGGCTCGTTCGCGCCGGCCGAGATCCTGGCGAGCGGGGGACGCCTGCCCTGGGGCCCGTGGGGCTGGGGCGACTACATCGAGCTCAACCGCCAGACCCACGTGCAGGACACCGTCATGATCGGTGGCCCGCGGGCCAAGAACCCCTGGTTCGACTACGTGGCCCCAGCCAACCGCCCGCCCGGCGGCGTCATGGAAGATCCCCACATGGGGGGCTCCAACTACGCCTTCGTCGACGGCCACGTCGAGCGGCGGGCGTATGACGAGTTCATCGAGTGGAACTTCCGCGGCGAGGTCGAGTAGGCCCCTCAACCGCCATCCGAAACGGGCGCTGCGGCGCCCGTTTCGCTGCGCAGAAATCTGTTTACACCCGATCCCCCGGCGGTACAATATGGGCGGATGCGGGTGGCGCCCCTTGTGGCGGGGCCTCACGTCATTTCATCGCCGCATCCGTGTCATCATTTCGGAGGTCCATATCATGCGACGTAAAGGATTCACGCTCATCGAACTGCTGGTGGTCATCGCGATCATCGCCCTGCTGGTCTCGATCCTGCTGCCCTCGCTGGCCCAGGCCAAGGAGCACGCCCAAAAGGCGATCTGTGGCAACAATCTCCGCGGCGTCGCCCAGGCGTACGCCACCTACGGCCTGGAGAACAACGACGTTCGCCCGGCCGTGTGGGACCGCTACTTCTACCCAACGGCCCCGAACCACTACTCGCGGTCGTGGTACTGGATCATCGCCTATTGGGTGAAGGGCCAGAGCGCCCCGACCAGCAAGCTGACCTACGATCTGACCCAGGGCTGGTGGCAGCCGGAGGATGGCGACTACGACATGCGCCACCCCTACATCAACAACCAGAGCACCGTGGCCGAGCTGTTCTGTCCGCAGGTGCTCAACAACGGCGACGCCTTCCCCGAGAACGGCCAGCCGCAGGTCGGCTACTCGGCCGTCACCTGTGCCCGCCGTCAGTACGTCTGGGGCCGGGACTACGGCTACGAGGCCTACATCGACATGAAGTTCCAGACCCACCCGCAGGAGACCGCGTTCCTGATCGACATGCACGAGTACGTCGACGGCTCGGGCGGCTGGCGGAACGACCCCTGGTACCGCTACGAGGCCAACGTGCCCAAGGAAGATCGCCGCTACCGCCCGAAGGATCCGCACCTCGGCATGAGCAACTACGCCTTCCTCGACGGCCACGTCAGCTCGTTCACCATCGACGAGATGCGGGACTGGAACTTCCGCGGCGAAGACCAGTAGCCCCGGCACACGGTCCTGATCGATCTCCAGCGGCGGGGCGGGCCTTCGGGTTCGCCCCGCCGCTGTTTTGCGCGCCTCGCTCGCGGAACCTGCCAGAAAACCGCGCCTAAGTGGTTTACAGGCGTCAGAACCGGGGTAAAATGCGAATGAACAGGGGCGGGCCCCGACATTTCTTTGGGCCCCTTCGGTCCAGCCGCCCCTGGGGTGTTCGCCATATCGGAGGTCGCGCCATGCACCGTAGAGGCTTCACGCTCATCGAACTGCTGGTGGTCATCGCGATCATCGCCCTGCTGGTCTCGATCCTGCTGCCCTCGCTGGCCCAGGCCAAGGAGCAGGCCCACAAGGCCGTCTGCGCCAATAACCTCCGCGGCGTCGCCCAGGCCTACGCCACCTACGGCCTGGAGAACAACGACGTCCGCCTGGCTCCCTGGGACCGGGGCTTCTACTGGACTCTGCATAACTCCTGGCCTCGACAATGGTTCTACGTCATTTCCTACTGGGTCACCGGCCACACCGTCTCGTCCCGCAAGCTGGTCTACGATGCGAGCATCCCGGGCTGGTGGCAGCCGGAAGACCAGGAGTACGACGACCTGCACCCGTACATGATGGGCAATAAGCAGGTCGCTGCACTGTTCTGCCCCAAGAGCCTGGCCCTGGACGAGACCTTCTTCGGCACCGTCGCCTACAGTGCCGTCGCCTGCGCCCAGAAGCAGTACCCGCACGGCAAGTACTACAGCCGGGACGGGTACATCAACATGCAGACGCAGACCCACCCCCAGCAGACCGTCTTCCTGATGGACATGCACGAGTGGCAGGAGAGCAATGGCTCCTGGCGGCCTGACGCGTGGTTCGACCCCAGCAGGAACGTCCCGCGCGACCAGTGGCGGCATCGCCCGCTCGACCCGCACCTGGGCACGAGCAACTACGCCTTCCTCGACGGCCACGTGGGCTCCTCCGCCGCTGACGACCTGTCGGACTGGGCCTTCTACGGCGAGCACTAATGGCCAGTAGTTCGTAGGCTGGGACAGAGCGGCGCCAGCCGCGGCGTCCCACCGTCATGGCCGTCCGGACGCCGCCGAAGGTGGGACATCGCTACGCTCTGTCGGAGCCTACAGGCTTCTGTAGGCCGGACGCAGTCCGGCTGCGGAAAGGGGCCTCATGCGGCGCTTCTGCCCAGCCGGACTGCGTCCGGCCTACCAGAACGGCCAGCGCCCCGGCGAGTGCCTCCGCAGCCCCGTTTACGGGGCTTCGCCCGCGCAGCGGGTTCAGCTGGTAG
>JAWLCG010000073.1:0-16245 GCA_041687295.1 Phycisphaerae bacterium
CCCGCCGCGGCGGAGTCTGACGCCATCGGCGGCGGGCCATGCCCGCCCTACGGCAGAGCCCGTCTGCACGCTTTGGCCAGCGTCGCGGCATGCAAGCGATATATCCTATCTCTGTGTCCTCTGTGTTCTCTGTGGCCGTCTTCAGAGGCTCCGACACAAATAAACGCGACGGGCCCTTGGGGGGTACCCGCCGCGTTGTGGTTCAATCCTGGGACGGTATGTCTTAGCTCAGGCCCATCTTCTGCAGGTTGCGAAGGCTGATGGTGAGGGCCTCGAACTCGTCCATGCCGTTGCAGTTGTCCTGCTCGACGGCGCAGTACTTGACGCCGGCGTCGTCGCAGGCCTTGATGATCCGCTGCCAGTTGAGGTTGCCCTCGCCGACGGGCATGTAGACCTGCTTGTTCTGCAGGATGCCGAAGTCCTTGAAGTGCACCAGCGGCAGGTTGCCCTTGAACTTGCCGATCCACTCGCTCGGGTCGGCCCCGCCGTGCTGCACCCAGTAGGTGTCGATCTCGGCGAAGACGTTCTTGGGGTCGGCGGCCTCGAAGATGCGGTCCATCAGCAGCTTGCCGTCGATCTTCTCGAACTCGAAACTGTGGTTGTGGTAGCCCAGCGCCAGGCCCTGGGCCTTCATCTTCTCACCGGCGGTGTTCATGATCTTCGCGAACTCGCCGACCTTCTCGGGCGTCCGCCACTCCTCGCCCATGTACCCGACGGCCGTCACGGGGCAGTCAAGGGTCTTGAGCTCGGCGATCAGGCCGTCCACGTCGTCGCGGCAGCGCTCGATGCCGGTGTGGGTGGCGATGGCCTTGATGTTGTTGTCGTCGAGGATCTTCTTGAGGTCCTTGGGGTCGATCTTGCCGATGCCGCTGACCTGCACGGCCCGGTAGCCGATCTTCGCCAGCCGCTGGATGGAGGCGGCGATGTCCTCGGGGGTCTTGCAGTGCATGCGGACGGTGAACATCTGTGCGGCGACGGTCATGGGCATGGGGGTCTCCTTATTCGGGTATGTCTTATCCGTTATCCGTGTCGTCTGTCTTCGATGCCGTCACTGCGTCAGTGCGTCACTGCGTGAGAGGCGAGGCGGCCCGCCGTGACGCGGTGACGCGTTGACGTTCGTATTTTACGCCAGGCCCTTGCTCTGGAGGAAGCGGAAGCTGCTGGCGACGCAGTCGAAGGGGTCTCGGCCGTAGGTCTGGTCCTGCTCGACGACGTGCCAGCGGATGCCGCACTCCTTCGTAGCGGCGAGGATGTCATCCCAGTCGAGGTTGCCCTCGCCGACGGGGGCGAACAGCTGCTTGTTCTCGACGATGGCGAAGTCCTTGCAGTGGACCAGCGGGGCGCCCTGGGCGTACCGCCGCAGCCAGGCGGCCGGGTTGCCCCCGCCGTGCTGCACCCAGAACAGGTCGAGCTCCGGAAAGACGTTCGCCGGCGACCAGCTGGAGTAGAGCAGTTCCAGGCCGATCTGGCCGGCGTACTTCTCGAACTCGAAGCTGTGGTTGTGGTAGCCCAGGCGCAGGCCCATGGTCTTGAGGTTTGCGCCGGCCTTGTCGAGCATGGCCCCGAAGTTGCGCATGCCGGCCTCGTTGCGGTAGTCGCCCGGCATGGCCGGCACGGTGACGGTCGGGCAGCCCAGGGCGTGGGCGTCGGCGCCGACGGCGGAGGGGTCGTTGACGATGCGGTCGTGCCCGACGTGCCAGCCACAGCAGGCCAGGCCGTTCTCGTCGAGCAGCGTCCGCCACTCGGCGGCCTTGAGCGGACCCAGGCCGGCCACCTGGACGGCGCCGTAGCCGATCTCGGCGACGCGCTTCAGGCCGGTGCGGATCTCCTCGGCGGTCTGCATCACGTCGCGGAGTGTGTACAGCTGGACGGCAATGGCGTTGGTGGGCATGGTCAGGCCTCTCCTTTTTGGCTGGTCGGCCCCGGCATCGGTGCGAGGGCTGAACGGGCGAAGTGTACCCCTGAAACCGCTTGGCTGCAACATGGAGATTCTACGCCGCCGGGCCTCGCTGGCGCTCGACCCGGCCTACGCGCTCGCCCAGGCTTACGCCTGGAGCCTTCCGGTGGGGGCCGAGGCGAGCAGGCACCAGGGGGCCAGGCCGAACTGCTCGATCAACTCGTCGGCGCGGTCGAGTAGGGCCCGCTCGGGCAGCTCGTCGATGGAGCCGAGCAGGTCGTCCTCGAGGATGCCGCTGAGGGCGCGGGCGGTGGGGCGGCTCAGGGCCCAGCGGTCAGCCAGGGTGTCGGTGAGCCAGCCGCGGTCCCACGCGGTGGCCAGGCCCAGCTCGTTGCGGACGGCCAGGCTCCGGCGGGCCCGCTGGCGCCACTGGTGGTGGGCCTCGACGGCGGCGGCGGCCGACCGATGGCCCGTGGCGCGCAGGGCGTTGACGGCCATCTCGAACAGGGCGCCGCTGCTGATCGTCGGCTGGCCCGCGCGGCGGAGGTGGGCGGCGATGGCGTCGGTGAGCCACTGCGCCTGCTCAAATCGCCCGCCACTGCCGCTCAGCCCGCGCCACAGGCACAGGCGGAGCTTGGCCGGGGCGAGGGGCTCGGTCGAATTGTCGCGTTTGAGAACGTGGATCGTCCCTGATCCGTTCACCGGTCGGCCTCCTGCCGAATGGCACCTGTCCGCGGCCGGGCGGCGGTGCGTTACCCCTGGTTGGCCTCGCCGAGAAAGTCCTCGAACAGCCGGCCCTGGTCCGGGTCGTCCGGCGGGGCGTTGATGATCTCCTGCGCCTCTTCGATCAGGTCGCCGACGTCCTTGAACTGGCGGTACACGCTGGCGAAACGGACGTAGGCGACCTTGTCCACCCGCCGAAGGAACCCCGCGACCGTGTCGCCGATGAAGCTGGAGGGCACTTCCTTGTCGAAGTTGCGGAAGATGGCCTCCTCGGTGGCGTCGACGATCGCTAACAGCTGCTTCTCCCCGACCTTGCGCTTGTAGCAGGCGGCCTGCAGCCCCGCGAGGATGCGGTTGCGGTCGTAGGGCACCCGCGAGCCGTCCTTCTTGACGACGGTCAGGCGGATGGTGTCCTCGATCCGCTCGTAGGTGGTGAAACGCTTGAGACACTGCAGGCACTGGCGGCGTCGGCGCACGACGCGCCCGCCATCGCTGCTGCGCGAATCGATCACCTTGTCCCGGTCGATGCCGCAGTAGGGGCACTGCATGGAGTCACGCTCCGGCCGACGCAAAAGGGGGCCCGGGCCGCCAACATCTAGACGTAGCGAGCAGTGTACTCCCTATATGTAGCGTGTCAAGGCGCCATCAGGGGCAACCGGCAGGCCCCCCCCGGGCCGGCGGGGGCGGGTAGGGCCCGCTGCGCCTTGCACTTGCGCAGCCAGCGGCGAGTTGAACCGGTTGCAGAAGATGTCACATTTCCGTCCGGTTCCGGCCAAACGCAGCCTACTAGACCGGCCAACCAAGGACATTGAGTTACGGTCCTCTGTAGCCCCGTCAGGGGCGTCTGATCGTCAGTCGCACCAACCAATGGAGGCGCGGGGCGCGAGCGCCGTATGGAGTGCGGCGATGCAATCGCCGCTTTGGCTTAGCCGCCATCGAGCCACAGCGGCGATGACTCGCCGCACTCCAAAGAGGCGGTCCGCCGATCGCGCGGGGGCACCCGGGCGCTTCTTGCTCTTGGGAGACGCTACCGGCGGGGGGCGGCGGCGGGGCGGTCGGCCTTGAGGATGTGGACGGTGAAGACCTCGCCGGCCGCCTGGTGGGGGCCACTGCGGGGTTGGAGCGGGTCGCTGGCGGAGCGGGGGGCGTCGAGGCTGCCGCTGCGGGCGACCTGGCGGAGGTACTCGTCGAGCTCGGCCAGGGGGACGAAGCGGTCGGGCCCGCCGGCCTCCTGGCGGATGTCGAGCCGGCCGGCCAGGAAGCCCACGAGCTGGCCCTGGTCGGTCAGGACGGGGCTGGCCGGCTCGCCGGGCAGCAGGGCCACCGACAGGCCGGTGCCGTCGGGGCTCGGCTCGGCCGGCGTCTGGCGGGGGGAGGGCGTGTCCAGTTCGGGCCACAGGCCTCGCGTCCAGACGGTCAGCCTGGCCCCTCGGGTCAGGGCCTCGGCGGCCAGCGGCGGGGGGCGGTAGCGGGCGGTGGGCGTGCGGATGGCGGCCAGGGGCAGCTCGGCGGCCTGGTCGCGGTAGCCGCTGCTGAGGCGGACGGGCCAGGCCGGCACGAGCGAGCCGTCGGGCAGCTCGACGAGCAGCTGCTCGGCGTCGGCGACGGCGTCGGCGTCGACCAGCAGCGTGCCCTCCTCGCCGACGGGCACGGCCAGGGCCCGCTGCACGTAGAGCCCGTTGTAGGCCGGCAGCGGCAGGGCCCCGGGCAGGGCCGACCACGCCCCGCCGGGCATGGGCCACAGGACGTTGTGCCGGCTGGCGCGGTCTCGGCTGTCGGGGCGGGTGTAGTTCTGGACGAGCTGCTGGGCCTGCTGCCAGACCGCACTGCGGGTCTGGGCGCCGGGGGTGCGTTCGACGGCGGTCTGCAGGTCGTAGTAGTGCAGTGGCTGGGAGGGGTCGCGGCGGAAGGCGGCCAGGTAGTCGGCCAGGGCCTCGAGCGGCTGGCCCGACTGCTGGTAGGCCCGCGCCCGGGCGGTGTAGAAGCCCGCCACCTCGGGCGCCTGGCGGATGCAGTCGCTGAAGGTGCGGATGGCCAGGGCTGAGCGGTTCTCCAGCAGGGCCAGCTGTCCCAGCAGGTAGCGGCGGAGCAGCGGGTCGCCCCAGGCGTTGGCCACGATCTTGAGCTCGGCCAGCGCCTCGGCGTACAGCCGGGCCTTGCGATCGGCGGCGGTGCGGTCCTCGTCAGTCACCACGATGCGGTCGGCCTGGGCGACCTTGGCCTCGGCCTTCTGGAGCGATTCGGTGAACGCGGCGCGGCGGCGCTGCCGCTCGGGGCGGGTGAGCCAGTCTCGGCCGCTGCGGACGGCGCCGTCGTGGGCGAGGATGCGGTAGGTCTCCAGGGCCTGGCGCATCGAGCCGGTGCCGCCGGGCTGGGCCGACAGGAGGATGCGTCGCATCGTCGCGAAGGCGTGCGGCTCGGGCCGATCGGCGTCCACCAGCGACGGGCCCACCGAGACGCGCGGGCCCGTGGGCATCCGCGGACCGGCCGGCGGGGGGGGGGCGGCCGGGTCCGCCGAGCCGGCGTCAGACTCGGTGCCCGAGGTCAGGACTTCCTTGACGTCGCTGGCCGGCACGGTCACCCGGCCAAAGGGGGTGTCGACGTGCACGCGCAGGGCCTCGCGGGTAACGGTGCCCTCGATGATCCGCCCGTCGGTGGTGACGACGCGGTCGGCCCCGGCCAGGCCGGCCAGGGCCAGCACGACCGCCAGGCCCAGCCGATGCATCCATGGCGGCAGTGGGGTGTGCATGCGACGTGCCTCCCTGTCAGTCGTGGGTCCCTCGACCAATGCGTCCTTGACGGGCCCGCCCGCTGAGCCTACCATGCCCGCCGCTCCCGCGCCGCGGGGAATGTCTCTGGCCGGGCCAGGGGCTCGCCACGAATGATACCCCATGGCCCGCCCGCAGCGAGGGCCCCAGCCAAGAGTAAACCATGATCACCCGCCCCTGGCAACTGAGCACCATCAAGACCGACACGCTGACCGTCGGCGGCTACAGCGTTGCGGGCGAGGAGTCGGTCCTCATCGTGCCCGAGCTTGACGTGGTGTTCGACATCGGCAAGGCCCCGCGGGAGGCGCTGGCGTTCAACCACGTCCTGCTGACCCACGGGCACATGGACCACTCGGCCGGCCTGGCGTACTACTTCAGCCAGCGGCAGTTCCAGGGCATGAGCGGCGGCGTATGCCTGCTGCCCAAGCCGCTCGTCGGGCCCATCCGCAAGCTGATGAGCGCCTGGGCCGAGATCGAGGGCCACCTCAGCCCCCATCGCCTGGTCGGCATGGAGCACGGGGAGGACTACGAGATCCGCCGCAACCTGCTGGCCCGCGCCTTCGCCACGCGCCACGTCGGGGCCTCGCTGGGCTACTCGATCATCGAGGTCCGCCAAAAACTCAAGGAGGAGTACCTCGGCCTGGCCGGGCCCGAGATCGTCGCGCTCAAGAAAAAGGGCGTCGAGATCGTCAACCGCCTCGAGGTGCCCCTGGTGACCTACATGGGCGACACCGCCCGCAGCAACTACTCCGACCTGCCCCACGTTCGCGACAGCCAGGTGCTGCTGATCGAGTGCACCTTCTTCACCGACGAGCACGTCCGCCGCGCCCGCGCCGGCAAGCACATCCACGTCCGCGACCTGCCCGAGCTGCTCGAGGGCATGAACAACGATCTGATCGTCCTGACCCACCTGACCCGCCGGACCAACATGGCCGAGGCCCGCAAGATCCTCCGCAAGACGCTCAGCAAAGAGGTCATGGAGAAGGTCGTTTTCCTGATGAGCCGCAAGTTCATCGAGGCGGACTGACGGGCCCGGCGCGCCGCGATGCCCGACCCCTGAGCCTGTAGGCCGGACGCAGTCCGGCTGGGGGTAGACTCTCCCTGGGTGGCCCTGTCCCTGCCGGACTGCGTCCGGCCTACAAGACTTGGTCCGTTCGTCGGTCCTGTGGCTACGGTGGTTGTGGCCTGTAGGCCGGACGGAGTCCGGCTGGGGGTAGACTCTTCATGGGTGCCCCTGTCCCTGCCGGACTGCGTCCGGCCTACAAGACGTAGAGCGTTTGCCTGACGGCCGTGCGGGTGCGTTGGGCCGCGATGGGGTCGGCCCGGCCCGATGCCCACGGAAGGCATTCCGTGGGCTTGGGCCGGATGGCGCCGCCAACCCGCAGGCAGGAGGGGGAGACGGTGGTACGACTACGGCCCCTTCGTTGCTTCGAGCTCCGCGTTGGGTGCTATTCCATTTGCCTACCGAATCTACGGGCAGCCTTGGCCTGGGCAAAGGTGGGGCTGCGCTTACGCTGCGCCCCAGCCTACGGAAACAGCCCGCGCCGTAGGCTGGGGCGCAGCGAAGCCCCACCTTCGCCGGTGCCCCCCGAGCCCGCACATCCGATGGGCAAATGGGCTACTCCAGCGGCTTGAGGCGGGCGGCCTTGAGGCCGAGGGTGGCGGCGGCGATCAGGGCCAGGACGGCGCCGGCGGTGATGGCGGTGCGGGGGTGCAGCCAGTCGGCCAGGCCGCCGTAGCTCATCGCCCCGAAGGGCATGGCCAGGATGAACACCAGGCCCAGCAGGCTGACGACCCGGCCTCGGTATCGCTCGCCGACGGCCAGCTGGACGGCGGCGTTGACCGGGCTGAACACGCACAGGCCCGCGAAGCCCAACACCGACGCGCAGGCCATCGCCATCCACGCCTTCGGCACCAGCGCCAGCACCACCAGCCCGACCGTCGCCAGGGCCAGGCCGGCCAGCACCCAACGGCCCTCGCGGCCATTGCGACAGAAGGCCGACACCGTCAGCGCCCCCAGCAGCCCGCCCAGGCCCACGGCCGCTGAGAGGTAGCCGAACAGGTCCGCCCCGCCGCCAAAGACGCTGCGCGACATGCCCGGCAGCAGCGTGTTGTAGGCCATGATAAACACGCCGGTGGCCTGCACGGCCATCAGCAGCAGGATGCGGCGGTTGCCCAGCGCAGCCAGCAGGCCCATCTTCAGGTCGTGCAGCCGACCGGCCGAGCGGCGGCGCGAGGCGCGGTTCGGCGTGCGGATCATCAGCAGCGCCGCCAGCACCGTCGAGTAGGTGGCTGCGTCGATCGCGAAACACCAGGTCGGGCCCAGTGTGCCCATCAGCACGCCGGCCAGGGCCGGGCCGAACACCCGCCCGAGGTTGAAGCTCGCCGAGTTCAGCGCCACGCCCGATTGCAGGGCCTGGCGGTCGACCATGTCCATCACGAACGAGTGCCGCGCCGGCATGTCGAAGCCCATCAGGCTGCCGCGCACGGCCGCGAAGCCCAGCAGCAGCCATGGGTAGGTCCAGCCCAGGATGCTGCAGACCATCAGCACCGTCGAGCCGAGCATCAGCAGCGACTGGGTGACCAGCAGCATGTGGCGCTTGTCCACACGGTCGGCGATGGCCCCGCCGACCAGCAGCCAGCCGGCCATCGGGAACTGGAAGAACGCGCCCATCAGGCCCACGTCGCTGTTTCGGCCGGTCTGGGTGTAGATCAGCCAGGCCAGGGCCGTGCCCGTCATCCACGTGCCGATGACGCTGAAGCTCGCCCCGATGATCCACTTGCGAAAGTTCGGGTAGCGCATCGCCGGGAAGAAACCGGGTGCAGCCGGGCCGGCGGGGCGGACGTAGGGCAACTTTACGGGGCTGTTACTCATGGAGCTCGACGACGTCCCTGTCGTGTAGCGTTTCGGTGCGGTGGACCTGCTGGCCGTCGTGTCGGCCCGGGCCCCACAGGCGGGCGAACTTGATCTTCTCGGGCAGGTCGCGGTGGATGCTGGCCGCCAGCTCCTCCACGGTCGCGCCGATGGGCAGCGTGAAGGGGGCCTCCATGTCGGGCTTCTGGCCGGGGCGCTTGGTGTAGACGCGGATCACGTGCAGCAGCCGCCACAGCGCGCCCGCCAGCGCCTCGAGGCCCTCGGGGCCGGTGCAGTCGACGCCGACGACCTTCAGCGGCCCGGCGTAGAGCTCGGCCAGCGTGGCGATCTCGTCGGGGCCCACCACGTCGGCGTGGGTCGCTGCGATCAGCCCCGGGCGGGCGTTGGGGGTCTCCTCGGGCATCTCGACCTCGGGCACGTCCAGCAGCTCGATGCCCTTGCCCGCCAGGGCCGCCAGGGCGCTCTCGGCCTGGTCGAGGCTCTCGGGGCTGGCGGCGTCGACGACCACCAGCACGGCGTCCGCGCGGTGCAGCAGGTTCACCAGGCCGCCCTCGACGTGCTCGGGCGTGAACGGCGGCGTGTCCACCAGCTGGATCTGGGCATCCTGCCAGGGCCACATGCCCGGCACCGGCACGCTGGTGGTGTAGGCGTACTCGCCCACCTTCACCGGCGCCCGCGTGACGGCGGCGAGAATCGAGCTCTTGCCCGTGTTGGGCAGCCCGACGACGGCCACCTGGCCGGCCCCGCCGCGGGGGATGTAGTAGGGGTCGGTCGTGGCCGTGGTGGCGGCCCGGCTGTGGGCCAGGTCCTGCCGCAGGGCCTTGATCCGCCGCTTGATGTCAGACTGCTTCTTCTCTGAGGCCTTGTGCTTGGGGATCAGCCGCAGCATCTCCTGGAGGGCGTCGAGTTCCTCCTGAGGTGCGGTGGCGGACCGGTAGCGGGCCTCAGCCTTCTCGTATTCGGGTGTCGCGTTGACGGCCATCGCCGCATTGTACCCGCACAGCCCGTCGTGTGCGAGGGCCTGTAGACCGGGTGTGGTAGGCCCGGTCGGGCGCCGTAGGCCGGGTCGAGCGCCAGCGAGGCCCGGCAGGAGTCTGCGGGCCTTGCGAAATCTGGGGAATCCGCCCAACGATTGGCCCGGCGGCGGTTCATGTGGTATATACCTTAGAGAGACCTATGCCCGCGCCGGGGCCGGGGCCCTTCGCAGGACGGCTGGGCGGCGCAGGGAGGGGATACCCATGAAGAAACTCCTGCTGCTGATGGCGGCCGGTGCATTCTGGCTGTGCGGCTACTACGTCGCCCAGCGGCCCGGCAGCCCGGACCTGTACACCTGGGCCAACGCCCGCGTGGCCGACTTCGAGGCCGCCGGCGGACGCGAGAAGGTCGACCAGGCCATCGAGACCGCCCGCGTCAAGGTCCGCGACATGCTGGACGCCAAGGCCGAGGCCCCCTCCGCGGAGGAACCCGCGCCGCTGACGGCCCGGATCGAGTCGGCCCGGAAGCTCAAGATCCCCCAATGCTGGTAACCGGGGCCGGGCACCTGCCCGCCCGGCGCCCGGAAGTCTGTGAGAGCCCGTGGAGAACCCTCCGCGGGCTCTTTGTTTGCGCGGGGGGGGGCTGAACGCACGGCCGCGTGAGCCCCGCAGAAACCGGGTGAATCCCCCGTTTCGACACTTGCCGGCCCCCGGCGGGTTGGGTAGAGTGTCCCGATTCACCGCCCGGCGCGGGCTGGGCGGTCCACGCGATTCCCAAGAGCACAACACGAGGGAGAGCGGTCTTGACCACCGTAGAGAAGAAAGATCTGGGCCACTTCGAGCATAGCCAGGCCGCCGAGCACCTGGGCATTCTGGACAGGGTCACCCGGCCGCTGAAGGTCGTCTTCCTGGGCGCCGGCAGCGGGTTCTTCCAGACCCTCTTCACCGACATCCTGAACATCCCCGGCGCCGACAAGGGCGAGCTGGCCCTGGTCGACATCGACACCGAGCGGCTCGGGCTGGCCGAACAGTTGGGCCACAAGCTCATTGACACCGTCGGCGCCGCCGGCTGGAGCGTCACCGCCAGCCCCGACCGCCGAAAGGTGCTCGCCGGGGCCGACTACATCATCAACTGCATCGAGGTCAGCGGCACGGCCTGCGTGCGGTTCGACAACGACATCCCGGCCAAGTACGGCGTCGACCAGTGCATCGGCGACACCGTGGGCCCCGGCGGCCTGATGAAGGCCCTGCGGACCGTGCCGGTCTTCCTGGACGTGCTCAAGGACGTCGAGGAGCTCTGCCCCGACGCCTGGGTGCTCAACTACACCAACCCCATGAGCATCATGTGCCTGGCGGCCGCCCGCGCCAGCAAGGCCAAGGTCGTCGGCCTGTGCCACAGCGTCCAGGGCACCAGCCACGCCCTGGCCCGGCGGATGGGCATTCCCTACCACGAGATGCAGTGGCAGTGCGCGGGCATCAACCACCTGGCCTGGTTCACCGAGCTGACCCGCAACGGCCAGGACCTCTACCCGCAGCTGCGCGAGCTGGTGCTGACCGACGAGAAAACCTACGAGATGGACGTCGTCCGCTTCGACATGATGCTGCACTTCGGCTACTTCGTCACCGAGGGCAGCGGCCACTTCAGCGAGTACCTGCCGTACTACCGCAAGCGCAAGGACCTCATCGAGAAGTACTGCCGCAAGGGCTACGGCGGCGAGAGCGGCTTCTACGCCCGCGAGTGGCCCGGCTGGCGCAAGGGCTGCGACGAGAAACGCCGCAACATACTGGCCGGCACCGAGGAGCTCAAGCAGACCCGCTCCTGGGAGTACGCCAGCCGCATCATCCAGGCCCGTGAGACGCACTCGCCGTTCGTCATCCACGGCAACATGCCCAACCACGGCCTGATCGACAACCTGCCCCAGGACGGCATCGTCGAGGTCGCCTGCCTGGTCGACCGCAACGGCATCACGCCGACCAAGTTCGGCCGACTGCCCGCCCAGCTCGCCGCCATCTGCGACTGGAACATGCGCATGTACGACCTGGCCGCCACCGCCTGCGTCGAGAAGAGCCGCGAGGCCGCCGCCCACGCCCTCATGCTCGACCCGCTCACCGCCGCCGTCTGCAGCCCCGCCGAAATCAAGCAGATGACCGAAGAGCTCATCGAGGCCGAGAAGGCCTTCCTGCCGGGGTTCTAACACCCGGCCTGCCCGCCATCACAGCGGCCACGGCGCCCCAACCGGGCGCCGTGGCCGTCGCCTATTGCGCATACATTGGGGCATCGTGTGCGAATTGGGTCTGCCAGCTGGACAGCCTTCCACAGACGCCATATACTGCAGCCTTGGCTGCCATCCGGCAGAGGGGTGGTTGCGAGATGGGAGGATAGATGAGGCATGGCTGAAAAGAACGTAGATGACACGCCAGTTGGCGAACTGGACGCGAAATACGAAGAGACACTCATTGCGAAGGCGACAACTGCCATCATCGACCTCCCAGGCCATACACCATGTCTTGCACTTCCGCCTCTCTCTGCATACCTCACAGCCCGGTCGGCTCAGCGGCAGGAAGAGGCCCTGAGGCAACAGAATGAGCTAACCAACGAGTCCTTGCGTGCTGCCAAACGCAGCACGTGGATTGCCATAGGAATTGCCGCCTTCAGCGTCGCTGTTTCAGTAACTCTCGGCTTTTTCTCTATCCGTTCCAGCCGCCAATGGCAGGAGGCACAGCTTCCCCTGCTGGAGCGCGTGGCTGAGGATCTGGAGAGGGATACCCGAACGGTAGCTCAAGCAGTCGCTCAGGGGAGACCGACTACCATGCCGACAGGGGATTGACAGATCCATGGGGATCAAGGCAAGAGCTTGGGGAGGGGTGCTTGTCGGTGCCGTGGCCGGTATCCTCCTTTGGGGTCACTGGTGGCTGTTTGGTTCTGCAGTCGTGGCGACCATGGGTGTCCTCTGGAGCTTGGGGGTCATCTCCAATCACGCCCTAGCAGCCGAAGCCCAACTGCAGGAAAGCAGAAACAGCAAGTACCGGTCTCCCGATCCGGCCATGGAAGGGCTTTGCCAGGAAATGGAGGCCGAGGGGATTCTTGATGGTCTGCCCAATTGGCCCTTCATTCTCAATATTATCTTCACCGTAGCCTGCGTCGGGTTGCTGATTGCCGGGAGTTTCCTCCGTTTTTGACTTCCCCGGCTATCTACAGCATCAGCGACAGCAGGAAGAAGCTTCCAATAGATGCGGGAACTGCATATCTAGCGTTCATGATCTTGGGGGAGGCAATCAGGATGAGCAGTGTGCCGATCCCAACGAGCCACCCGGTGCTGGTTTCAGGGGAAATCCAGAGCGTCAATGCAGCAAAAGTGAACAGCACTACTACTTGCAGCATACCTGCACCGACTGCCCCAACTGCCTTGGAAGCTTCAGCATTGTGTCTCACGATAGCCATCACTGGAGCCGTCACGATCAGGAACACCGGAGTCCCCAGGATGGCCGCAAAGCCGCCTCCGAAGGTGGCGAGCAGAATGAACATGATGTACCCAAGCATGCGTTTGCCCCTGTCCAAGAAAGGATAGCTGCCCCGGTTTCTCTGGGATGCAGCGATTGTCAGCCCAGATGCGACTGGTGTCAATGCGCGACTGGCACAGTTCTGTCCGTAGGGCCGGCAGCTTCAGGCCGGTTCACCGGCCTTGGCCCCGCGCAGCGGGGTGTAGCCCAGGGCTTCTAGCCCTGGGGACGGCGGGTGTCCCTGTGTGTTCTCTTCCCAGCCCGCTTCAGCGGGCTTACCCGCAGGGCGTCTGGGTAAGCCCGCTGAAGCGGGCTGAGTAGAAGGAATCCAGGGGCCCCGGCGTACCCGGCCTAAAAGGCCGGGCCTGAACCCGCTGCGCGGGCGAAGCCCCGTGAACGGGGCTGCGGAAGCCCTCGCCGGGACGCTGGCCGGGGAAACCCGGGACAAGGAAACCCGGGGAAACCCGGGACAGGCACGCGTTTTCTGTCGGCAGGCGACGCGGTCAGGGGGCGATCAGGTCCACGGAGGCAAGCAGGTTCGGGACCGCCCGCAGTCCGTAGGGCTGGCAACTGGCGTCTGCCGCTTCCCGAACGCCTGAGGGTGATGTATACTATAGATGTATACAGCGGAGGTGACTGATGGTCCGGACGCAGGTCTACCTGACGAAGCGTGAACGGGATGAACTGGCCGCCCTGGCCAAGGCGACGGGCAAGAAGCAGAGCGAACTGATTCGCGAGGCCGTCGACCTTTTGATCAGCCAGTCCGTCAGTGAGCGGCGCAAGACGGCTCTGTCGCGTGCGGCAGGGATGTGGGAGGGCCGCGACGATCTGCCTGACTTCCGGGCGTTGCGCCGCGAGTGGGACAGGAGCTGACGCCGTGGCCGGGCTGATCCTGCTGGACACGGACGTGCTGGTAGACTACCTGCGGAATCAGGCGGAAGCGGTAGCCTTCGTCAACAAGCATCAGGGCGACCTCATCCTCTCGTCCATCGTGGTGGCGGAACTCTACGCGGGGGTGAAGGGGGAAGCGGAGATGGAGGTCCTGGACGAGTTGGTCTCGCTCTACCCCGTGGTGCCTGTGACCGCTACCATTGCCAAGGCGGCGGGGCTGCTGAAGCGGGACTTCGGCAGGTCCCATGGGCTGGGACTCGCTGACGCCATCGTCGCCGCCTCCGCCCAGGCCGAGAACGCCCGCCTGTGCACGCTGAACGTCAGGCACTACCCCATGTTCCCCGGCCTGAGGCCGCCCTATGCCAAGCGGTGACAGTCCGTAGGGCCGGCAACGAGTCGCCGGCCCTACCAACTTCCCGAACGGGCCAGCGCACCCAACGTTGACGGGATCGGCCCGGGAATGTACAATTGTACGTATGGCGATCCTGGTCGATACCAATGTGCTCCTGGCCGTGGTACTGGACGAGCCGGAGCGGCCTTGGCTGATCGAGGCCACCCGGAAAGCTGAGCTGGCTGCCCCCGATGTCCTGCCCTTCGAGGTCGCCAACGCGCTGTCCGGCATGGTCAGGCGTCAGAGGATTTCTCCGGCGCAGGCGATGGAGGCCTTTGATCTGGTTGGCAGGATCTCCGTTGAGATGGTTGCGGTCGACGCACGCGCTGCCCTGGCGCTGGCCGTCGAACGCACGATGTACGCGTACGATGCCTACTTCCTGCAGGCGGCCCTGCAGTTGCGGTGCCCGCTGCTGACGCTGGATCAACCGTTACGCCGGATCGCCGCCTCGCTGGGCGTTACGCTTCTGGAGAAGCCATGAGAGTCTACACCTATTCCCAGGCCCGGCAGAATCTCGCGGAGGTCCTGGACCGCGCCAAGTCGGAAGTCGTCCTCATTCGCCGTCGCGGCGGGGACACGTTTCAGGTCAGCGTAAAACCGCAAGAGGGCTCCCCGCTGGACGTGCCCACCGTCCAGACCCAGGCCACGACCGAGGACATCCTCTCGGCCGTTCGCGAAGTCCGGGAGAGGAACTCTGACTGAGTCCGTAGGCTGGGACAGAGCGGCGTAGCCGCGTCGTCCCACCTTCCTGCTGGGCCCCAGGGGTAGCACCATGCCGGAAGCCCTTCGCATCGTCGACCTGGACGAGTACGACCCGACGGGCGACGAGATCCTTTCGTGGCGTGAGTTCATGACAGCGCCGGACCAGCTTCGATGGGATTACGACCCCAGCTGGGCGTCCGAGCAGGTCAGCGACGAGGACGAGATCGCGTCGTTCCGGCAGTGGCGGCTGGAGCGGCGGGGGAGCAACCACCCGCTGTGGGCCCTGGCCGACGGGGTGGTGGCGGGGATGATCGGCATCAACCGCGGCCAGGGCGCACGGGCCCACTGCGGGGAACTCGGCATCGGCGTGCGGATGGAACTCACCCGGCGCGGCATCGGCCGGCTGCTTCTTGTGTCGGCCCTGGCGAAGGCCCGCCGGCTCGGCCTGCGCCGACTGGAGGCCGACTGCTTCGCTGACAACGCCGCCTCGGTCGCCCTGCTGCGCTCGTGCGGCTTTGCCGAGGAGGGCCTTCGGCCCGCCGCCATCTGCCGCGACGGCCAACTCCGCGACATTCGGCTGTTCGGCCTGCTGCTGTGACCGCCTCCGTGCCGGGCACGGCTGCCCACATTGACGGCCGGTTGCGCCGGCGGTACAAGCGGAGCACGGTACCGTCCCCATTCCCTGGCAGGAGCATCACCCGTGGCCATCCGTTACGCAGTCGAGCCCGATCTGAACGCAGGGGAGTTCGTCGACGTCCTGCGCCGTTCCGGCCTCGACGAGCGTCGGCCGATGGGCGAGCCGGCCACCCTCGAGGGCATGCTGCGCGGCGCCGACGTGATCGTCACCGCCCGGACCGACGCGGGCCAGCTGGTGGGCGTGGCCCGGGCGATCAGCGACCGGAGTTTCTGCACGTACCTCTGCGACCTGGCCGTGGACCGGCAGCACCAGCGGTGCGGCATCGGCCGAGAGCTGATCCGCCGCACGCACGAGCAGGCCGGCCTGCACACCATGCTCATCCTCCCCAAGCCCACGGAATGCCTTCCGTGGGCATCAGGCCGGGCCACGCCCATCGCAATCCAACGCCTCCTCCGCCCCGGCCTGCGCCCCGTCCCATGGGGCTTATTCTCTGAATTCTCCGATTGCATACAATATACAATATACAATTGGCTTGGCCTGGGGAGACTGGCTCATGTGGAGTGCGGCGACAGAGTCGCCGCTTTGGCTGGTAGGTGGGCCAAGCCAAAGCGGCGTCGCTGCCGCCGCACTCCATACTGCGCAGGACAAGCCCCACGCGCAGGCGGATCGCCTGCCGTGGGGGGACGCTCGAAAAGACGTGGCGGCGGACGGCGCAGCTGCGGCACCCGGACGCTGGTCCTCCATCGGCGGCGGGCCGTGCCCGCCCTACGGGTTGGATACACCCACGGGCCGCATCGCGTCACGAAGCCGGAGCCAACCGACAGCCGCCGCACTTCCGCCTGCGCCCCGCCGTGCCGCGGCCACTGCATTGGGGTCTGGGCGAACG
>JAWLCG010000074.1:0-16163 GCA_041687295.1 Phycisphaerae bacterium
CGACCGGTAAGGATACCTGGCCCCGGATTCGTCGGGGCAGATCAGGGAGGATGCCATGTCGCGTATCAACACGAATATCGCCTCGTTGCGGGCGATGACCCGGCTGAACAACACGAACAACGTCATGCAGACCCACCTGCAGCGGCTCAGCAGCGGTCTGCGGATCAACTCGGGCAAGGACGACCCCGCCGGCCTGATCGCCAGCGAGAATCTCCGCTCGGAGATGGCCGGCATCAGCCAGGCCATCGGCAACTCCACCCGCGCCAGCTCGGTCATCGCCACGGCCGAGGGTGCCCTCAACGAGGTCGGCGCCCTGCTGCTGGACATCAAGGGGCTGATCAACGCCTCGGCCAACGAGGGTGGCTTGGCCCCCGAAGAGATCAAGGCCAACCAGCTGCAGATCGACTCGGCCATCAGCAGCATCAACCGCATCGCCAACACGACGGCCTTCGAGGGCGTCAAGCTGCTCAACGGGCAGATGGACTTCACCCTCTCGGGCGTGAACACCGCCCAGATCCACGACCTGCGGGTCGACGAGGTCCGCTTCGGCACCGCCTCCAGCGTGGCCGCCACGATCACGGTGGACACTGTGGCCGAGAAGGGCCAGCTCCGCTACCTCGGCGGCACGGCCACCACCGACGTCTCGCTGGAGATCAGCGGCGTGGACGGCCAGGAGGTCTTCAACTTCAAGAGCGGCGCGACCCGCGATGAGATCGCCGCCGCCATCAACCAGAGCACCGACGTCACCGGCATCCGCGCCATCAGCAGCGGCGACGTCAACGGCGCGACCTCCGGCATCGTGTTCGAGACGGTCGGCTACGGCTCCAAGCGGTTCGTCAGCGTCGAGACCCGCTCGGGCACCTTTGCCGTCGAGGACATGGCCGCCACGGCCGCCAAGCGCGACCTGGGCGCCGACGCCAGCGTCTCGGTCAACGGCGTGACGGCCGTTACCGACGGCCTGGACATCCAGATCAACGGCCCGACGATGAACTTCGAGGCCACGCTGGACGCGACCCTCAACGTCGCCGCCAGCACCTCCACCTTCACCGTCACCGGCGGCGGGGCCCAGTTCCAGCTTGGACCGGCCGTCAACGCCCAGCAGCAGGCCATCATCGGCCTGGAGAACATCGCCGCCCATCGCCTGGGCACCAGCACCAACGGCTACCTGAGCCAGGTCACCACCGGCGGCGCCAAGAGCATCATCGACGCCAACTACCAGACGGCCGACAAGATCGTCTCGGACGCCATCAAGCAGGTGGCCAACCTCCGCGGGCGGCTCGGGGCGTTCCAGAAGAACGTCCTGGAGACCAACATCAACAGCCTCAACGTCGCCCTCGAGAACGTCACCGCCAGCGAGTCGGCCATCCGCGACGCCGATTTCGCCAAGGAAACTGCCGCCCTGACCCGGGCGCAGATCCTGACGCAGGCGGGCACCAACGTGTTGGCCATCGCCAACAGTGCCCCCCAGAACGTGCTGGCGCTGCTGGGTTAGTCCGGGGTGGTCCGCCCTGAGCGGGCCATTCGGGTGCTGCCAGCATCTTGATAGGCCGCGGGTCCTGGCTAGGGACCCGCGGCCGATTTTTTTCTGACGGCAGGCCGGGAGTCCGGCCGGGGCGAGACTGGGGACGCCGTTCATGCGTGTGAAGTTGATCCTGCCGGCGCTGACCGAGGCGCATTCGTCATTCTTTCGGCCCATCAAGTACTCGCTGTTTCCGCCGCTGGGCCTGGCGACGCTGGCGGCGTACCTTGCTCCGGCCGACGAGGTGACGCTGACCGACGAGCACGTCGAGCCGGTCGCGCTGGACGACGAGCCGGAACTGGTCGCCATCGAGGCCTACGTCACCAGCGCCCACCGGGCCTATGCCCTGGCCGACCACTACCGCGCGCGGGGTGCCCACGTCTGCCTGGGCGGCCTGCACCCGACGGCCCGGCCCGACGAGGCAGCCCGCCACGCCGACACCGTTTTCCTGGGCCCCGGCGAGGACACCTGGCCCGCCTTCCTGGACGACTTCCGCGCGGGCCGGGCCGCCCCGCGCTACCTCTCGAGCGTCCGCACCCTCGAGGGCGCCCCCCGCCCCCGCCGCGACCTGCTCCGCCGCGACCGCTACCTCTGCCCCAACACGCTGGTCGTCTCGCGGGGCTGCGTGCACCGCTGCGAGTTCTGCTACAAGGAGTCGTTCTTCCGCGGAGGGCGGAGCTTCTACACGCTGGCCGTCGACGAGGCGCTGTCGCAGGTCGAGGCATTGCCGGGGCAGCACCTGTTCTTCCTGGACGACAACCTGTTCGCGGCGCCGGCCTTCGCCGAGTCGCTGTTCGAGGGCATGCGCGGCCTGGGACGGCTGTGGCAGGGGGCGGCCACGGTCGAGGCGGTGCTGCGGCCCGGGCTGCTCGAGCGGGCCGTCGAGGCGGGCCTGCGGAGCCTGTTCATCGGCTTTGAGACCCTCAGCGAGAGCTCGCTGCGGCAGGTGGGCAAGACGCACAACCTGGGTCACAGCTACGAGGCCGCCATCCGACGGCTGCACGACATGGGCGTGATGATCAACGCGAGCTTCGTCTTCGGCTTCGACGGCGACGGGCCGGACGTCTTCGATCGCACCGTCGACTGGGCTGTTGGACAGGGCTTGGAAACGGCCACCTTCCACATCCTGACCCCCTACCCCGGCACGCCGCTGCACGAGCGCCTGGAGGCCCAAGGCCGCATCACCAGCCGAGACTGGGACCGCTACGACACCCGCCACACGGTCTACGAGCCGGTGGGCCTGTCCGCCGAGCAGCTCGAAGCGGGCTACTGGCGCGCCTACGAGCGGTTCTACAGCTGGCGGGGCATCCTCCGCTCGGCCGGGACCAAGCCCGCCCTGCCCGACCGGCTGCGGCACGTGCTCTACAGCGGCGGGTGGAAGAAATTCGAGCCGCTCTGGGACCTGGTCGTCCGCCACGGCCGGCTGGGGCGGATGGTGCCGCTGCTGGAGTCGATCCTCGCCGGCTTCGGCCGATACGGCGCCGACGCCCGGGCCGAATCGTCCAGCGCCTGTAGGCCGCGTCGAGCGGAGCGAGGCCCGGCGGCGCGGAGGCTGGGCGGACCGAATGGGGCTGGCGATGAGTGTGCCGGGCCCCGGCCTGTGGGCCCTACGGTCGGCGGAACAGACGGCGGAGCAGCAGCTCTTCGCCGCTGCGGTTGCCCTCGATGGCGTGGCCGATGAGCTGCAGTGCGTAGCCGCCGATGAACAGCACGCCCGCCCAGATCCAGCGGTCCATCACGGCCAGGGGGATGGCCGTCAGCGTGGCTGGGATGCCCACCATGTGCAGCCAGAAGCTCACCGGGTGGCGGTGCCGGGCGAGCCAGTTGTCCAGGGCCCTTCGCATGATCGCGTTCTCCTAGCCGAACAGGGGTCGCACGCCGTAGAGGGAGACGTAGATGGCGTTGAGCAGCACGTTGGCGAAGAAGTCCAGCGCCAGGATCACCATGCAGCTGGCGACGAAGCTCTCGGTGCACGCCCGCCCCACGCCGGCGGCGCCGGGGGCCGAGCGAAACGCCTTGTGGCAGCAGATCAGGGCGATGGCGGCCCCGAACAGCACGCTCTTGATCAGCCCGAGCGTCACGTCGAACATCACGATCGCCTGGGCCGCGTGCCGCCAGTACTCCGCCCCGTTGATGTCGTAGACCATCACGCTGATGTAGTAGCCGCCCGCGATGCCCATCAAGTCGGCGTAGATCACCAGGAAGGGCCCCAGCACCGTGCAGGCGATGTACCGCGGCACGACGAGGTAGCGGATCGGGTCGGTGCCCATGGCCCGCAGGGCGTCGAGCTGCTCGGTGACCCGCATCGTGCCCAGCTCGGCGGCGAACGCGCCGCCGACCCGGCCGGCCAGCAGGATGCCCGCCAGCACCGGGCCCAGCTCGCGGACGACCGAGGTGTTCACGATCGCGCCCATCTGGCCTTCCAGGCCGGCGGCCTTGAACTGCGAGACGGCCTGCACGGCCAGCACCATGCCCACGAATGCCCCGGTGATCATCACCACCGGCAGGCTGCGGGTGCCCACCTCGTAAAACTGGCGCATCAGCTGGCCCCAGCCGCTGCGGCGGGTCATCGCCACCGGCAGCACCCGGTGCACCCGCCAGGAGAAGCGCCAGAAGTCGCCGAACTCCTCCAGCCAGCCGATCGTACCCTTGCCCAGTGTCGCCAGTGCCTTCATGAGTCCCTCAACGGGCGCTGCCCGCCCTACACAAAGTCCACCTCGGGGGCCTCGGGCATCAGGCCGGCCTCGACGCCGAGCTTCAGCAGCATCCGCAGGCCCGCCGTGCCCGCCTGGCCGGGGTCCAGGGCGAACTTGGTGACGTAGCGGTCGATGAAAGCCTCGACGTACTCCCGCTCCAGCTCGATCCGCTCGTCCATGAGCCGCTCCAGCACGGCCTCGCGATGCTCCAGCCCATGGCGGATGCTCGCTTCGACCCGCCAGGCCAGCTCGGCCACGACGGCGGGGCCCAGGTCCCGCCGCACCGCCAGCAGCCGAAGCGGCAGCGGCAGGTGCGTCCGGGCGTACCACCAGCGGCCCAGGTCCAGCACGGGCTCGAACTCCCAGTCCTCATAGGCCACCTGGGCCTCGTCGTCCAGCATGCCCGCGTCGACCTGGGCCTGCTCGACGGCCGGCAGGATCGCCTCGGCCGGCAGGATCGCGTGGGGCGGCTCGCGGGCGATCAGGTGCAGCAGCACCAGGCCCGTCGTCCGCTCGCCCGGCACGGCCACGATGCGGTAGGGCAGCTCCAGGGCGTTGAGCATCCGTTCCGAGACGATCACCGGCCCGCAGTCCAGCCCGTACCGCCCGCCGCAGCGCAGCGGCTGGTAGCGGCTCCGCGCCGCCAGCCAGGCCGGCACGCTCAGCACCGTCGCCTCCAGCTCGCCGTCGAAGGCCCCCGCGTCCAGCTCGCCGATGGGCCGGGTGACTAACTCGATGTCGTGCTCGCCGCCGGGGTCGCCCCCGCTCGACAGGCCGTCGAACAGGAACCCCTCGGCCGAGTCTCCGCTGTGCCCGATCCGTATCCGCATGGCCACTCCCACGCCGCTTGCACCTTCGGTCGGGACAGCCCCGGCCTACTGTGCTACCATACCCACCGGGGCCGGTCCAGGCAAGCCGACCGGGAAGCCTTTGACAGCCCCGCCCCCCGGCGGGTATGGGAGTGTCTCAGGATCAGGCCCCTGCCCCGCCGACAGCCATCCCCCGGCCCCGGGCCGGTTGCGAGGACCCGACACGATGCGACGACTGCTTCTGACGAGCGGAATGCTCCTGCTGCTGACCGGCCTGGCCCAGGCTGGCTGGCGGATCGAGGCCAGACCCACCGGCCCCATGCGTCACGCCCGCGCCCGTCACGCGGCCGCCGCCCTGGCCGACGGGCGGGTGCTGGTCACCGGCGGGCTGGAGGTCCGCATGCTGCCGCTGCCGGGGCTGTTCGTGCTGCGTCCGGCCGAGGTTTTCGACCCCGCCCGCAACGCCTTCACGCCCACCGCCGGGGCCATGGCCAGCCCCCGCTGGGACCACGTGGCCATCGAACTGCCCGACGGGCGGGTGCTCATCGCCGGCGGGCGGATCGACTTCGCCCGCAACACCGGCCAGGCCACCGACTCGACGGAGATCTACGACCCCACCACCGACAGCTTCCGCCCCGGACCGAAGATGGGCACGCCCCGGGCACAATTCACCGCCACCGTCCTGCCCGATGGGCGGGTGCTGCTGGCCGGCGGGACACTGGCGGAGGTGTTCGACCCGGCCACGGACACCATCGACCACTACATTCGCCTTCGGCAGCGGCGCACCGGCCACGGAGCCGAGCGGCTCAGCGACGGGCGGGTGCTGCTGGTCGGCGGCAGCGGGCAAGCGGCGGCGACGGCCGAGGTGGTCGACGTGGCCAAAGGCGTCAGCACGATGCTGGCCCTGACGCTGCAGCCGGGCGTGGACGACCTGGGCCTGGTTGTGATGGCCGACGACGAGGCGCTGGTCCTGGCCGGCAAGAGAGGCCGAACCGTCCAGCACGTTCAGGCGTTCTACCCCTGGCAGGACCGCTCGGTGGCCGTGCGGCCCGGGGCGATCCCCATCGAGGGCGGCGTGGGCGACATGGAGACGGCGGCCTGGGGGTCGCTGGTGCTGATCGCCGGCGGCGAGACCGACTGGGGCCGGCGCGACACGATCATCGACCGGGCCCGGCTGCTGCACGGCCCGACGGCGACGGTGCTGGCCGAGGGGCCCATGACCCGGCCTCGCGACGACATGGTCTCGGTCGAACTGGCCCCCACGGCCCAGGGCTGGCCCCGCCTGCTGCTGGCCGGCGGCCTGCGCCCCGACGAGGTGCTGGGGGAATTGCCCCAGCGCGACGCCGAAATTCTGACCCTGATTCCCACACCCGACCTGCCCGCGCCGGCCCGGCTGGCCCGCAGCGGCCTGGGGCGGGTGACCCTCACCGGAGGACGCTGACCTTGACGCGGTACAAGCTGTTGGCTGTGGACCTGGACGGAACGCTCGTGGGCCCTGACCAGTGCGTAAGCCCCTCCCACGCCGAGGCCATGCGCCGCGCCAGGCAGGCCGGCCTGGCCGTCTGCCTCTGCACGGGCCGAGGCCCCACCGAGGCGGTCCCCGCCTGGCGCGAGTGCAACCTGCCGCTGCCGGCCGACCCGCTGATCGCCATCGGCGGCTCGATCATCGTCGAGGCCGACACGGGCCGAACGCTCCACATCGAGCCCATCGACCCCGACGCAGCCGTGGCGGTCTCGGCCCAGTGCGCCGAGATGGGCTACGCCGTCGTCGGCCTGGTCGACCGCTGGCGGTGGGGCTTCGACTACGTCCTGACCGAGGTGGGCAACCACCGGCAGATCTGGCGCGACTGGTTCGCCAAGCACGACTGCGAGGTCCGCACCGTGCCCGCCCTGAACCGCCAGGCCGACCTGCCCGACCTGCTCCGCCTGACGCTGCTGGTCGAGCCGGCCGACGCGCCGGCCGTCGAAGCCCGCATCCGCCAGCGCTGGCAGGACCGGCTGGAGATCATCTCGATCCTGGCGCCCAACTACGGCATCCACGTGATCGAGCTGCACGCCGCCGGGGCCACCAAGTGGAGCGGCATCCAGTACGTCGCCGGGGGCCTGGGCGTTGGGGCCCGCGACGTGGTCGCCGTCGGCGACGACCTGAACGACCTGCCCATGATCACCCGCGCCGGCCTGGGCGTGGCCATGGGCAACGCCGCCCCCAGCGTCCGCGTCGCCGCCCGCCACACCATCGGTCGACACGACGAGGACGGCCTGGCGGACTTCGTGCGACACCTGGTCGAGGGACGGTACGACTAGGAGCCCCCATGCCCGGCGAACGCAACGACCCGATCCAGCGTGTCGGCGACTGGCTCTCGACGGCCCGGCGGGTGGCGGTGCTGACCGGCGCGGGCGTGTCGGCCGAGAGTGGCCTGCCAACTTTCCGCGGCGCCGGCAGCGGCTGGGCGGGGTTCAACGACGCGTCGCTGGCCAGCCCCGACGGCTTCACCGCCAACCCCGACCGCGTGTGGCAGTGGCACGAGGGCCTGCGGGCGCGCGTGGCCGAGGTGACGCCCAACGCCGCCCACCGCGCCCTGGCCGAGCTGGGCCGGCGCCTCGGGGCCCGCGGGGGACGGCTGACGCTGATCACCCAGAACATCGACGGCCTGCACCAGCGGGCGGGCAGCGAGGGCGTCCTGGAGCTGCACGGCTCGCTGCTGCGGGCCCGCTGCATGGCCTGCCGACAACGGATCGCGATGGGCATCGACGTGCCGATCACCCGGACGGCCCCGGCCTGCGGGGGCTGTGGTCAGCCCCTCCGGCCCGACGTGGTGTGGTTCGGCGAGGCCCTGCCGGCCGAGACGCTGGACCAGGCCGTCGAGTCGGCCGCCGACTGCGAACTCTTCCTCAGCGTCGGCACCAGCGCGGTGGTCTACCCGGCGGCCGGCCTGATCGACCTGGCCCTGCGGAGCGGCGCCCGCACGGTCGAGATCAACCCCCAGCCAACGGCCTACACGCCCCGCCTGGCGGCCTCCATCCGCGGCCCGGCCGGCGACATCCTCGCCCGGCTCATCGAGCCATGCCGACCGCCCCATCCCGCCTGACCCATCGCCCAAATGTCATCGGCCCTCAGATCGCTACCCGCTTGAGGGCGAGAACCTGAATCCCAACATGCCTAGGCGCTGTCACCGGGCCATCGTTTTGTCAAACTTGCCGGGCGGGCGACCAGTAGAATGGATGGCGGAGCGGCTCTCAGCGTGCAGGCCCGGGCAAGGGCCGCCGCTGACAGGCGATCTGACGGGATGGGCGCCATGACACAGCCCCTGGTAACGGTACTGGTGGTTGACGACGAGCCGGGCGTGCGGCATGTCCTGTGCGACATCCTCGGCGAGTTGGACGATACTCGTATCCTCAGCGCCGCCAGCGGCGAAGACGCCCAACAGGTTCTCCAGGCCGAGCCGGTCGACGTCGTGGTGACCGACCTGTCGATGCCGGGCATCAGCGGCCTGGACCTGATGGACTGGGGCCAGCAGCACACCCCCGGCAAGACCTGGGTCATCCTGACCGGCCGGGCCACGCTCGACTCGGCCGTGCGAGCGGTGCGGCTGGGGGCCTACGAGTTCCTCTACAAGCCGCTGCAAAGCCCCGAGGCCCTGTTGACCGTCGTCCGCAACGCGCTGCGGCAGCGGCAGCTCAAGGCCGAGAACGACCGCCTCCGCGACGCCATCGAGCAGCGGAGCCTCTCGCTGCAGCAGCAGGTCAGCCGGGACCTCCACGAGGGCATCGCCCAGACGCTGGCGGGCATCGCCCTGCTGGCCGAGACGTTGCAGCGGGGCCTGCGGCAGGACCCCACCGACTGTCATCCCCTCTCCGAGCAGGCCGCCCGCCTGGCCCAGCTGGCCAAAGAGGCCATCAGCGAGACCCGCTCGCTGGCGATGGGTCTGAGCCCCGTGCCGTCAGGGCCCGATGGTCTGTCGGTGGCCCTGCGGCGTCAGGCCCAGCGGGTGACGCGCGACTTCGGCGTCGACTGCCACTTCGAGGCCCTGCAACCCGTGGCGGTCGAGGACGCCCGCGTGGCCTACTCGCTCTACCAGATCGCCCAAGAGGCCATCACCAACGCCCTGCGCCACGGCCAGCCCACCGAGATCGTCATCACCCTGGGCCGGCAGAACGGACGCGTCGGCCTGATGATCGAGGACAACGGCACCGGCCTGTCGAGCTCGTTCGAGGAGGGCGACGACGGCCTGGGCCTGCGGATGATGCGCTACCGCGCCCACCAGATCGGCGGCCAACTCCAGATCGCCCCCCGCCCCGCCGGCGGCGTTACCGTGCACTGCACCGTGCCGGCGTAGGGATTTTTGATTTTTGATTTTTGATTGCAGATTTGCGATTATAGGGGACATCTGAACACCTCCGAGCGCGCCGTCACCTCGCCAGCTCTGCAAGACCCCGGGCATGCCCGGGGCTATATGAGCGGGGGGCGAAGCGATCGCCAGTCACGCGAGCGCCCCTCCCAAATCAAGAATCTGCAATCTCCAATCACAAATCCAATCACCAGTAGATGTAGCGCAGGAAAGAGTTCTGCTCGCGGGTGCTCAGGGCGGACAGGTCGGGGATGAGGTAGCGGTTGTCGTCGACGTCGATGAGGACCTTGCCGCTCTGGCCGAAGGCGACGGCGCGGTCGCCGCGCCAGCGCATCAGGAAGGAGCGCTGGCCCTTGTCGGTGTCGACGTCGAGGGCGACGAAGCCCCACTTCCAGCCGATGGTGTTGATCCGGCGGATCACGTGCAGGAAGTAGCGCCGCTTGAGCGACTCGCGAATGAGCGCCTGGGCTTCGGCGGGCCAGTCGGCGAGGTTGCGGATCAGGCCGACCTCGATCTCCTCGCCCTCGCTGTTGGTGTGCCGCATCGAGATGTAGCGGTCCGGGTAGCGCACCGGGAAGAGCAGCTCGGCGTGCACGCCGCCGTAGATCCGCTCGTCCTGGATCGTCACGTGCAATACGCCGTGCGTGCCCCGGTGGACCACCGTGGTGGCCGGCTCGAGGTAGCGCGACTCGGTCGGATTGGGCCGGGCCACGTCGGCCTTGCCCTGCTCAAGCTGCTTGCGTAGTTCCTGGGTCATGGGCGGAAGGGGGTCAGGGGGTAGTCGGTTGATTGGTTGACTGGTTGATTGGTTAATGCGTTACGAATTATATCGCTGGACACGGAGGTGCAGCCTTCTCCAAGCCCACGGATGGAGGTTCGCTTGCGAACCGCAATCCGTGGGGGTCTCGAACAGGGCGCCCGCCGTCGCTCCAGGCTTGCTCTGTTCCTGGTCCTTGGTCCTACGTCCTTGCTCCTACACCCGAATCCTCGTCGCCTACTTCTGGGCGGCCAGGGCATCGACGCCGGGCTCGCTGGACAGTTCGGTCTGGATCTTGACCAGCGTGTAGTAGATGCCGCCGAGGGCCAGCAGCTCCTCATGGCTGCCCGACTCGGCGATCTGGCCACTGTCGACCACGAAGATGCGGTCAGAGTTCTTCAGCGTGCTGAGCCGATGGGCGACGGCGATCGTGGTCCGGCCCGCCGTCGCTCGCAGCAGGGCCTCCTGGATGAGCTTTTCGCTCTCGGTGTCGACGGAGCTGGTGGCCTCGTCGAGGATCAGCACGGCCGGGTCGTACAGCAGGGCCCGGCTGATGCTGATGCGCTGCTTCTCGCCGCCGGACAGGCCCGCCCCGCGGTCGCCGATGTAGGTGTCGTAGCCCAGCGGCTGACGCATGATGAACTCATGGCAGTGGGCGGCCTTGGCGGCGGCGGTGAGCATCTCGGGGTCGGCGTCGGCCCGGCCATAGGTGAGGTTCTCGTAGATCGTCCCGCGGAACAGGAACGGCTCCTGGAGGACCACGCCCACCTGCCGGTGCAGGTCGCCCTTGTCGATCTGGCGGATGTCGTGGCCGTCGATGAGGATCCGGCCCTGGTCGACGTCGTAGAAGCGGCTGAGCAGGTTGATGATCGTCGTCTTGCCCGAGCCGCTCTTGCCGACCACGCCGATCCGCTCGCCCGGGGCGATCTCGAAGGAGACGCCCTTGAGCACCGGCTCGCGGTGGTCGTAGCCGAAGGTGACGTTCTCGAAGACGATGTGCCCGCGGGGCTTTTTCAGGGCGACGGGCTTGTCGGCCTGGGCGATCTGCACGGGCGTGTCGAGGATCTCGAAGGTCCGCTGGGCGGCCGTCAGGAAGCTCGTCAGCCAGTTGGTCAGCTGCGTCAGGTGGCCCAGCGGCATGTAGAACATGCCCGTCAGGCCCAGGAACTGCAGCAGCACGCCGGGCGTCAGCTCGCCCTGGAGCACCCATCGGCCGCCGGCGAACCAGACCAGCAGGCCACCCATCTGGAAGATCAGGCCCATGGTCGGGTTGAACATGGCCGTGGTGTACTCGACGCTGCGGAAGCTGTCGCGGACGTAGCCGGTGGACTGGGCGAAGCGTTTGCGCTCGCGGTTCTCCTGCCCGAAGCTCTTGACGACCTTGATGCCCGACAGGATCGAGTTGAGCGCCCCGTGCAGCTTGCTGTTGGCGTCCCACACGCGGAAGTAGCGCGGGTAGACCCGCCGCCAGAAGAAGATCGAGCCCAACACCACGAACGGCGCCGGCAGCAGGGCGAACAGCGCCAGCCGCCAGTCCACCAGCATCATCACCACCGTCACGGCGATGACCATGACCGTCTCGCTGATCAGGCCGCCGGTGAACTGCTGGACGAAGCCCTTCATCTGCTCGGTGTCGCTGGCGACGCGGTTGATCAGCTGGCCGGTGCTGTAGCGGTCGAAGTAGTCCACGCTCAGCTCGGAGAGCTTGGCGAAGACGCGGTTCTTCATGTCGAAGGCGACCTGCGTGCCCACGCGGCTGGCGATGCGGCCCAGGACCCCCTGCAGGCCCGCCCGCAACACCAGCAGGCCCAGCAGGGCGCCGACCAGCTTGCCCAGCAGGCGGATCTTGGCCGGATCGACGCCGGGCGACTCGGCCTGCAGGGCCGAGGCCGGCGGGGCCTCCGGCAAGAGCTCGATGGCCTCGGCTGGGGCATCGGCATCGGCCGGGGCCTCCGCCGACGGCGGGGCGGGCATGAGCACCCGGTCGACCAGGGCCCGCGTCAGATAGGTCGGCACTAGGGCCAGGCCGTTGTTGGCCAGCACCAGCGCCAGCATCGCTGCGGCCAGCCACTTGTAGGGCTTCATCAGGCGGAAGGTCCGCACCAGGACCGCGCGGCTCTGGACGCAGCGCTGGCAGACGTCGCCCTTGAACTGCAGAGCCGTGCCGCACGTCGGGCAGCGCCGCGGGTCCTCGTCGTCCTTGGGCCCGACCTGGACGTCCTCGCCGGAACGCCACTTCTGCAGCTTGCTGACGGCCGTCGAGAAGTCGTCGCTGCGGGCGTTGGAGTACGAGACGATGTCTACGTACACGCCCTCGACGATGGCCTCGAGGAAGCCGCCGCCGACGCCCTGGCGCGTGCGAAGCTCGTTGAGCTCCTCGCGGGCGAAGTGGCGGATCTGCCCGTCGGAGTCCTCGGGCAGGCTGATCAGGTGGGTGGGCGTGGCCAGCAGCCAGACGCGCCCGTACTCGCCGTGGTGATTCAGGTCGGCATCGAGGCGCAGCCAGACCTCCCCCGGATGGACGCCCAGCCCGGCCAGGCGTTCGGTGATGGTGGGAGGAAGGTCTTTCTGCAGCCGTTGCGACCCGGGCTGATCGGTTACGATCACTGTTCCAGGCTCCCGGTTCCGGATTGGCAGGCCTCGCCGCCCTCCAGGGGCGACGCTGGAAAACCGCAGGATTGTACACACCCTCGGCCAGCCGTCCAGGGCTTGGTTCGCATACTTGTGGAAAACCTGTTGCGAACTCTGGACACCACTCTAGCCATGCCGGCCTCGGTAAAACAAGCACCTGCCACCCGGTTAATGGCCGATTCTACGCCAGGATGCAACGCACGGGGCAGGCCTGCGTAGGCCCCGCAGGCCGATTCACCGGGGATAGAATGACGCAAACGTCTGTATGTATGGAGGATACGGAGGATTGACCCACGAGGAAAAAAAACGTCGCGCGCAGGCACTTCCCGGGCGCGGGCGGGGAAGATGCCTGGGTTTCCGAGGCACGAACACGGGTTTTTTCCGGATTCCACGCCGGGAAACACGGTCCGTGCGCACCTTTCGCGCCCCAGGTGACGGGCGGGCTTGTGGATAACCCGTGCGAAGCGCGGCTGATTCCTGGTCCTATAACCGCCTCAGCCCTGGCCCTCGCGGATCTCCTCCTGCAGCCGGCGGTCCTTCTCCTGGACCTTCTCGGACTGCTCCCGGCGGAACTGCTCGACCCGCTGGGCCAGCTCCGGGCAGCCCGTGCCCAGGATCTGCGTGGCCAGGATCCCCGCGTTGGTCGCGCCGGCCGGGCCGATGCCGACCGTCGCCACCGGCACGCCAGGGGGCATCTGGACGGTGCTCAGCAGGGCGTCCATGCCCTGCAGGCTGCCCGAGGCGATCGGCACGCCGATGATCGGCAGCGGGCAGTTGGCGGCCATCGCCCCGGCGAGGTGGGCGGCCATGCCGGCGGCCGCCACGATCACCTTGAGCCCCCGCCCGGCGGCCTCGGCGGCGTAGGCGTGAGCGACGGCCGGCGTACGATGGGCACTGATCACCCGCACCTCGAAGGGCACGCCGAAGACCTTGAGCTGGTCGGCGCACCGCTGCATGGTGCCCCAGTCGTTGTCCGAGCCCATCACGATCCCCACCACCGGTTTGCCGCTGCCGTGCTCGTAGCCCATGTGCCTCTCCTGTACATCGGGTTGGTCCTGCCGTTCGGGCAAAGTGTACCGATCCACCCGCCCCAAGGCAAGCGGGTGCCTGGTCGCAGCCCCTCCCCCGCCCTTCTCCAAGCCCACGGAGGCAATCCGTGGGGATCTCGTGCGGGCCGTGCCTGCGGAACTCGGGAGCATGCTGGGGTGTCTGCGCCCCAACGCATGGCTGCAAACGGCGCACCCACGGCGCCCCGACGCTGGCGGTTCCCCAAGACCCCGGGCATGCCCGGGGCTATATGGGGACGCACAGCAGCCCCGGTCGCCATCGACGGCGGGCGGTGCCTGCCCTACTCGCTGAAGCCCGCCTCGGCGACCTCAATCGCGCGGAGCAGGGCGCGGGCCTTGTTGATGGTCTCCTGGTACTCGTTGGCCGGCACACTGTCGGCGACAATGCCGGCGCCGACCTGGAGGTAGCACTTCTGCTGGCTGAAGACCATCGTCCGCAGGGCGATGCAGGTGTCCATGTTGCCGCCGAAGTCGACGTACCCAACGGCCCCGGCGTAGGGCCCGCGGCGGGTCGGCTCGAGCTCGTCGATGATCTCCATGGCCCGGATCTTGGGCGCCCCGCTGACCGTGCCGACCGGCAGGGCCGTCCGCAGCGCGTCCAGGGCCGTCATGCCCGGGGCGAGCTTGCCCTTGACGTCCGAAACGATGTGCATGACGTGGCTGTAGCGCTCGACGGCCATCAGGTCGGCCAGCTCCACCGAGGTCGGCTCGGCCACCCGGCCCACGTCGTTGCGGGCGAGGTCGACCAGCATGATGTGCTCGGCCCGCTCCTTGGGGTCGGCCAGCAGCTCGGCCTCGAGGGCCTGGTCCTCGGCGGCGTCCTTGCCCCTCGGGCGCGTGCCCGCCAGCGGGCGGTTGGTGATCACGCCGTCCTCCACGCGGCAGAGGATCTCGGGCGACGAGCCCACCAGCGTCACCTCCGGCGTGTTCAGGATGAACATGAACGGGCTGGGGTTCACCACCCGCAGCGCGCGGTAGATGTCGAAGGGCTTGGCGCCCGTCTGCACCGTCAGGCGCTGGCTGAGGACGACCTGGAAGATGTCGCCCGCGCGGATGTACTCCTGGCAGGTCTGGACGGCCTGCTCGAAGTCGGCCCGGCGGAAGTTGCTCTCGAATGGCACCTGCGGCAGGCCGGTGGTGGTGATCTCGCCGACGGGCTGGTCGCGCCCCTCGCGGAGCCGGCGGATGGTCCGCTCGATGCTCTCGGTGGCCTGGCGGTAGGCCTGGCCCGGGTCGCCGGTGACGTGGGCGTTGCAGACGACCTTGATGGTCTTGGAGACGTTGTCGAAGACGACCATCGTGCGGTACAGGCCGAAGTACAGGTCCGGCAGGTTGCGGTCGTCGGCAGGCCCCTCGCCGAGGCGCTCGTAGTAGCGCACGGTGTCGTAGCCGGCGTAGCCGACGAACCCGCCGGTGAACCGCGGCAGGTCGCTCAGATGCACGGCCTGGTAGTCGTCCAGGATGCTCTTCATCACCGCCAGCGGGTCCTCGCTGGTCAGCGTCTCGGGCTTCTGGCCCGAGCGGCGGAGGGTGACCTGGTCACGGCGGGCGGAGAAGGTCAGCTCCGGGTCGACGGCGACGAAGCTGTAGCGGGCGATTCGTTCGCCGCCGACGACGCTCTCGAGCAGCAGGGCATTGGCGGCCGGCGCGAAGCCGGGCGGATGGGCCAGCCGCTGGTACGCCGACACGGGCGTCAGCGAGTCGCTGAGCAACTGGCGGTAGACCGGAACGGTGTTGCCGCGCTCACTGAGCCGGCAGAATTCGTCGAAGTTCGGGTAGTAGTGCTTCACGGGAAGGCCTCACACGTTGTTGGGTGCAGACAGTCTACGATAGGCCCGGACTCCGGGCCCCGGCGCGGCAGCAGCCACGCCCCCGATCGGAGCTAGGCCGAGACAGACCGTCCGGCGACGGCCCATCCCGGCCGACGCCATGACCAACCGTGTGAAAGGCAGCAAAGCATAGCGCCGATTTATACCCGCCAACGGCGATTCCGACAAGGGGGAATCCGCGTAGGCCGGGTCGAGAGAAGCAAGGCCCGGCACCTTCGGGAAGAAGATATGGGCCACAGAGTTGCCCATGCGGTCATGGGCCGCACACGCAGACGACGAAAACGGGCCCGACACGTAGGGCACGTAGGTTCGCGAAGCGTAGCGGAGCGGTTCTGCGTGCCGCGAGGGCGCCCGGCGGTTCGACGGGCGATCCGTCATCGCGGCACGCCGAACCTCGCCTCCGCTGGCCCTACTAGACCGGCCAGCCTACAATGTTAGGTTGTCAGTGGTTCAATGGGCAGTACTTTGTCAGGGGGATGAGCCATGGCGCGGTCGACCAAGAAGTA
>JAWLCG010000075.1:0-12585 GCA_041687295.1 Phycisphaerae bacterium
CGGCGGCGGGCCGTGCCCGCCCTACCGGGTGCCCCGCCGTCATCGACGGCGGGCCGTGCCCGCCCTACCCGGACAAACCCAGGGCGCTGGCCATGGCATGGGTCTCGATGTGGCTGATGGAGATGAGGATGCGGGCGATGCCGCGCTGGGCGGCGATCTCGGCGACCCGGCCTCTCAGGTGGACCCTCGGCTGGCCGGAGCGTTCGTTGACCACCTCGATATCCGTCCAGGCGATGCCCTCGCGCCAGCCGGTGCCGATGACCTTCAGGACGGCCTCCTTGGCGGCGAAACGCCCGGCCAGGTGCTCCAGCTCTCTCTTTCGGCCACAGCAGTAGGCCCGCTCGGCCTCGGTGAACAGCCGTTCCATCGCCCGGTCGCCGTGGCGCTGGAGCATCTCGGCCAGGCGGTTCGTGTCGACCAGGTCCACACCGTGGGCGATGACGTTCATGGCTGCTCCTGGGGCGGGGCGTCGAGCCGCTCGCGCAGCTCGGGGGGCAGGAAGCGGTTCTCCAGCTCGGCCCGGCCGGCCAGGGCGCGGACGGTGACGTCGAGGCGGTCGGCGAGGCTGGCGGTGGAGTCGAGGAAGAGGATCTCCCGGCCCCGCAGGCGGACCAGGGCGCCGCCGGGGTGGTCGCTCTCGCCCATCGCCGGCAGGGCCCGCACGGTCAGGCCGATCTGCTCGGCCAGGTCCAGCAGGGCCGACAGCTGCGAGTGGGTGTCCATGGCGTCTCCCGTTGGCGAGGGGGCCTCAAGCTCGCCCGCCCGCCCGGCCGATAGCATCCATAGCCGGAGGTCCCGCGCCCCTGTGGCGCGGCCAACCCTTCTATAGCAGAGAGGTGAGCCGTTGACCAGTCTTGCCGCCCGCTCCCGCCCCTCGGACGCCGACGAGCTGACCCGGCTGCGGGCCGAGAACGACGCCCTGCGCCACCAGCTCCGCCACGCCCAGTCGCTGGCGACGGTCGGCACGATGACGGCGATGATCGTCCACGAGTTCAACAACATCCTCACGCCGATCATCAACTACGCCCAACTGGCCGCCGACGGCGACCCCGAGATGACCGCCAAGGCCCTGGCCAAGGCCGCCGACGGGGGCCAGCGCGCCAGCGATATCTGCAACGCCCTGCTGCGGATGCTGCGCAGCGAGGCCGATGCGCCCATCCAGGCCCCCCTGGCCGAGATCGTCCAGGACGCCGTGCTCGCCCTCGGGCGCGACCTGGGGCGCGACGGCATTGAGCTGAGCCTGGCCGTGCCGGCCAACCTCACCCTCCGCACCCGCCCGGCCGAGCTGCAGCAGGTGCTGGTGAACCTGCTGCTCAACGCCCGCTCGGCCGTGCTGGCCAAGGGCCGCGGCGGGCGCATCGCCCTCACCGCCCGCCGAAGCGGCAAGCGCTGCCGCCTCACCGTCGCCGACTCGGGCACCGGCATCGCACCGGAGCACATGGAGAGGCTCTTCGAGCCCTTCTTCACGACCAAGACCGGCCAGGACGACACGGAGAAGGGTAACGGCCTGGGCCTGGCCCTGTGCCGCGAAATCCTCTCGGCCATGGACGGCACGATCCAGGCCGACAGCCCCCCCGGCCAGGGGGCGACCTTCACGATCAGCCTGCCGGCGTAGGGGACGGGAAGACGTTAACTGGTTAACTGGTTGATTGGTTAACGGGTTAATGCGCCAAGGCTCCCCTGTTCATATAGCCCCGGGCATGCCCGGGGTCTTCGGGGGACGTCCCGCTCTTCGATGACCGGTCCATCGCCCCCGTTGCCCCAGGGGAAAATCAGTTCTACAATGCCCCGGACCGTCGAGGTTCGACGGCCTGAACAGGGGGACATCACAGATAAGCCAAAGGGGGTCGCCGTGAGTCTACTGGACATGCTCAGAGATGAGCACGAAGCCGTTCTGGATACCTTCGAGGAGATGCTCGAGACCACCAGCCGGGCCGTCAAGACCCGCAAGGACCAGCTGGCCAAGCTGCAACAGCTGCTGCTGCCGCACATGGCCGGCGAAGAGAAGGTCTTCTACCCCGCCCTGCAGCAGGAGGAGCAGGAGCTGACCTTCGAGGCCTACGAGGAGCACCGGGTCGCCAAGAGCGTCCTGAAGGACCTGCTGGCCCTGAGCCCCGACGACGAGCGCTGGCACGCCCGCTGCCAGGTGCTCCAGGAGATCATCGCCCACCACATCGAGGAGGAGGAGAGCGAGGTCTTCGACGCGGCCGAGGAAAGCTTCGGCGACGACGAGCTCGACGAGATGGAGCAACGCTTCGAGCAGGCCAAGAAGCAGGCTCCGATGGAACTCTAGCCAACCGGAACAGGCGGCCGACGGCGCCCCACCGGGCGCCTCGGCCCCCTCTTCCATATAGCCCCGGGCATGCCCGGGGTCTTCGGGGGGGGGCAGACCACCGCCCGCCGGCGATGACGTATCCAAGGCCCCTGCGCCCTAAGGACTGCGGCGGCAGCGACGCCGCTTTGCCTCGACGGTGCCCAAAGCGTCCGAAGGCGTGGTTGCAGACTCCGCCGCCACGGCACCGGGCCCTGGGCCCTGCCTTGCCCTGCCCTGGTCCTTACTACGTGGTCCTCGCTACTAACGACTAACTACGAAAGATCACCTGTCGGTTGTAGCGGCCTTTGGCGGCGTCGGGGCGGTCGATCATGTCGTCCAGGGGGGTCAGGACGACGTCGGCGCCCTCGACGCGCCAGCGGTTCTCGCCGTCGGGCTCGATGCGGGCGCCGGCGTCCAGGTGGACTTCCTGGTCGCCGTCGACGCCCAGCAGAACAGGCCCGGCCTCGAACAGCACGCCCTCGCCGTGGGCGGCGTTGAGGCAGGGACGACTGCGCACGGGCTGGTCGAAGGCGTACTCCACCACGTCGCCGGCGGACAGGGCCCGCCGCAGCGTGACGAAGCCCTCCTCGACCGCCGCCTCGACGGGCTGGCCGTTGACGGACAGGGCGAAGCGCTCGCCCCACGACGGCGCGATCAGCCGTAGCGTGACGGGCCCGTCGACGCTGGCCTGCCGCACGGCCAGGCGCGCCCGGCCGCGACGGGGGTACTCAGTCGAGGCCGTCAGCCGAAGCGTCCCGCCGGCCAGCCGAAGCGTCGCCTCGGCGTCCAGCAGCAGCCCCAGCGTGACGCCGTCGCCGGCCACGCAGAAGGCGTGCTGGGCCGCCCGGGCCAGGCCCTCGCCGCCGCGCATCGTGCAGCACCAGTGCGACTCGTCGGTCTCGAACTGGATGAAGGGCGTCTCGCCCGTGCCCAGGCAGCTGTCGCAGCCGTAGCCGCCGTTGGCCCGCTGGCCGTGGTTGAGCCCGCTGTGCCAGATGCGGTGGGCGTCCTCGAGGTAGCCCGCCTCGCCCCCGTGCCGCCAAAGCCCCAGCGCCACCTGGAACGAGTCGACCATCGCGCAGGGCTCGGTCCACCGAGGCCGGCCAAACCAGTTGTAGTTGGCAAAGTTCTCCGTCATCGCGTGGGCCCGGTAGAGGGCGTAGCGCTGGCGGACGGCCTCGAGCAGCTCGGGCCCGCCTCGGCCGGCCTCGTACCACCGCAGCAGGGCCCGCAGGGCCGTCAGCGTCGCGTGGGTCTGGGCCTGGATCGCCCGCAGGTCGATCTGGAGAAACCGCTCGATCATCTCCTCGACGATCGCGTCGAGCCCTGGCCGCGGGAACAGCACCGCCGCCTGGGCCACGCCGTCCAGGAAGATGTAGTCGCACCCGATGTCCGAGCTCAGCACCCAGCCGTCGACCTCCTGCTGGCTGGTGCCCGAAAAGCTGCCCCCGTGCTCACGCCGGGCGGGGTCGATCGGGTAGGCCCCATGCCGCCCCGCCGTCGGCAGCACGAGGTTCGTCAGCATCGTTTCGATCAGGCCGCTGACGTCGGGCGTCTGGCGGTGCAGGTGCACCTCGCAGAGCCCCCGCAGCACCCAGCCATGGCTGGAGAGCTGCTGCTCGTGGCAGACGCCGGCGGGCATGACGGCCCCGAAGTAGCCGCGGTCGTTGCAGTGGGCCGAAAAGGCCGCGAGGATCTCGTCCAGGTGCCGCGCCGGCCGATGCGTGGCCGCCTCCAGCAGGGCCAGGCCCAGCACGGCCCGGCCCTCGCGGTCGCCGGGCCACTTGGCATCGGGGCCCTGAAAGACGCTGGCGGGGCGGTACGGGTCGCGCTCCAGCCGATCGAAGTTGCGGTGGGCCCGGCGGGCGATCTCGCCGCCGAGACGAAGGTCCTCAAAGGCAATGGGCTGCGGGGTCATGGATGCTCCTCCAAACGGGTCCCCGAACCCTACCGCCCCCGCCGGGCCGAAACAAGACCCTGTGCGTGGGATCCAGGCCGCCCGGGCCGGGTGCCGTGGCTACGGCGTTTGTAGCCACGTCTGCGGGTGGTTCAGGACCGACGGGCAGTGGATCGGAACCCAGCCCCGTAGGTCGGGCATACGTGCCCCACACCGATGTGGGGGAGGGATCCCCGACCTGCGGGCCATACCGTTTGCCCACCGGATGTATGGCTGGGTGCCCCGGGCAAGCGGGGCGTCAGCACCGCTCGCCCGGTCGAGGGCGGAGGCGGTCCAGCCAGGCGGGCCGATATCCCGCCCCGGCCGGGCGAGCCTGCGGCTTGCCCGGGGCACCCAGAGCCGTGGACCCGCACATCCGTCAGCAATACAGTCAAGAGCTGCCGGGCCTCACTGGCGTTCGACCTGGCCTACGGGCCTGCGCGTCAGCCTTCCTGTCGGCCCTCGATGGCGGCCAGCAGGACGCCGCCGGCCAGCAGCAGGCGGGGGTCGACGGTCGGCAGGCCCAAGAGCTCCACGTCGAGTTTCAGGACGAACGGGTTGAACCGCTGGCGGTACTGGGCTGCCAGTTGTCCGCCGACCGTCGCGTCGAACCGCTGGGGCACCAGGTTGCTCAGGAACCGCCGCACCAGCGCCAGGGCCATCGAGTCCTCGGTGATGGTGCCGATCTCCTGGCCATTCACGTCGAGCATCTGCCACTCGTCCTGCAGGAGGCTCTTGAAGCCCCGCCGCCGCAGCGTGCCGACGGGCTGGTTCATCTGGGCGTCGAGCACGTCGTACGAGGCCGAGAAGTCGATCACCTCCCGCGCCTGGATCACGAGCAGCTCCTCGGTCGCCCGCTCGTCGGTGTAGAGGCGGATGTCCTCGCGGAGGCGAAAGGCCTTGAGCTTGGAAAAGCCGATCACCCGGCCCGTGTCGTCGAGGATGTGAAACGCCTGGCCCAGGATGTTGATCAGCCGGCGGCGGATCGTGTAACGGCTGTGGCGAAAGACCTCGGGGACCGACGGCATCACGGGCGACTGCATGGGCGTCTCCTTGGGGGCACGGGGTTCATCGCTTCGATTCTCTTCATCGACCGGCCGGGGGGCAACGGTTTGGGGGGACTTTCGTGTTTTCCCAGTTTCGCCGGTTTGCCCTGGCCCCATATGTTTCGTAGATTCCCGTTGGTCTCGGACGTGGCCGCCACGTGGCCGACTCTGCCCCGGACGCTCGCAGGCGTTCGACGGTGGGGCCGGCGGCGCCTCTGGTCGCGGACGCCCGGTGCGTCCGTGGGAGGATGGCGGCGGCGTGGGCCGCGCGGTCGAAGGACCCGCATCAGCCCGGCCCGAGACGGTATCGGGCCCGGCCCGTCCCAACAGGGCACGCCATGGACGGCGTTTCCCATGGGCGTGGCCCCCAGTGGCCCTGTCGGAGAGGGTCAGCGGGCCGCCGGCCGAACCTTGCCTCCGGGCAAGTCGGCCGGTCGGCCTGGCGGGGCCGGCCGCCCCGGGCCCGGTAGCGCCGCCGGCGAGGCGGCCAACGAAAGAGCTTCCCCTTGTCTCCCTGAGCGCGGGGCCGTCGGTCCGCCCTGGTCGGCCGGCGGCCCAACCTGGTAAGGAGCGGCGGGCGGTCGTTCTCCCGGACGGCCGTCCGCCATCCTTTTCCAGGGACAGTTCCCATTCTCGCCCCCGCCATCGCCATGAGCGAGGACCGCTACGGCTCCTGGGCCTTCCTGCCGGCGCTGGTGGGCTTCCTGCTAGGCGGCGGGGCCATGCGGGTGATCGACCGCCTGCTGCCCCACCTGCACCCGGACCTGGCCGCCGAGAAGACCCGCCAGCCCGAGGGCATCCACACTTCCCCGCGGCGCAGCGTGCTGCTAGTGCTGGCCATTACGCTGCACAACATCCCCGAGGGCCTGGCGGTGGGCGTGGCCTTCGGGGCGGCCGCCAGCCTGGAGGGCAACGCGCGCCTGGCCCACGGGCTACGGGCCGACGTGCAGGGTGACGATCTCGCAGGGGCCCACGGGCACGGTCCAGGCGTCGCCGTCGGCCTGGGGCGCGGGGCGATCGGGCAGGGGCCTTTCCTCCAGGTCGACCCGGCTGACGGGGCCGTGCCGCAGGCCCAGCCGCAGGCGGGCCGTCGTGGGCACCTCGAACAGGTTGTAGAACCGCACCACGAAGCCGGCCTGGTGCTGGGCGGGCTTTAGGCATGACAGGACCAGCCCCTCGCCCTCCAGGGCCAGCAGGTCGCGGGGCAGCGCCAGGGCGGCCCGGCTGTCCAGACCGTGGGCCTCGGCCACGACGGGCGTGGTGTACGCCGACGCCAGCCGGGCCGACGCCGTCAGATCGCCGACCGGCGCCAGGGCGTACTCGACCTCGCGGGGCCCCAGCTCGCGGGCGTGCTGGACGGCGTAGTTGGCACCGGCGCCCGCGCCGATCTGCCGCACCGACCGGCACAGCGTGACCAGCAGCCGACCGCCCGGCCCGTCCGACTGGGCCTCCAACTCGTAGAGCCCCCGCACCAGCACCGCCAGGCCCGCCCGCTCTCGCCGCAGGTGCAGCCAGTCCAGCAGCGGCAGCATTGAGTAGCGGTCGCCCCGGCCCGTCCAGTCGCGCCCCAGGGCGGCAAAGTGCGTACCCGTCGTCAGGGCAGGCCGATCGCCGAACTCCAGCGACAGCCGCAGGCGATGGTCGGTCGCGCGGTTCTCGAAGGCCGTCCGCACGTGCACCACGCGGCAGCCGGGGTAGAGTGTGTAGGTGCTCACCAGCCGATGACGGATGAGCCGGCGCGATCGGCCCCGGGCGCTCGACGTCGCCGGCAGGGGCAGTTCGACGGTGACCTCGATCTCCGCGCGGTCCGGCCCGGCCGACAGGGGACGGAACTTCGCCGCCCCGCCCCCGCGCGTCCGCAGCGGCCCGTCGCCGTCCAGCGGCAGAAAGTCGTACGTGTTGCCGATGTCGGCGGTGTCCTCGAACCCGCCCAGGCCGGTCCAGTCGGCGCCGGTGGCCCCGTCGCGCAGCGTGAACGTGCCGTCCTCGGCGAAGCGAAGCTCGACCAGGCCGTTGGCGATCGACCGCCCGGTGACCCTCAGGTCCCCTTCCGCGACCTTGGCGGGTTCGGGCGCCAGCGTCAGCGTCTGGGCCCCGGCGGCGGGGCCGAAGTCGGCCACGCCCTCGGCCGCCAGCAGGGCGTAGACCTGCCCGGCCTCGCGGTCGCCCTTGGGGGTCTTGGAGAGCATGCGGGCGAGGTCGTCGTTGGCGGCGTAAAAGCTCTCGAGGTCCTGATTCTTGCGGGCCAGCACGGTCGCCTGGCCGACGCGTCGGCCGGCGGGGTCGAGCAGGGCGAAGGCCTCGCCCTCCAGGCTACGCGGCACGCGAACGGTCGCCGCGAAGGGCCATGCCCCCCGGCCCGGCACGGTGTTGACGAGCGTGACGGCCGGCCGATAGTCCGGCTGGGCCGTCGTGGACGGCTCGGAGCCGACCAGCCGGCGGAGGGTCCGCTCGGCCAGCAGCGTGCCCTGCTCGGTGACGGCGTCGTAGCGCCCGGCCATGTCGCGGATGACGCGGTCGAGGCTGCACGCGCAGATCGAGTCGTGCGGGTGGTTCCGCAGCACCAGCCGCCAGAGGTGCTCCAGGAAGTGGCCCACCGGCTCGCCCCGGGCTGCGCTGAGCACCGCCAGCGGCTCGAGCACGCCCGCCATCAGCCGTTCGCACCGGCGGTTGGCCTGCTTGATGGGCAGGTTCGTCGAGTAGACCCCCTGCAGGCTCATGGGCGAGGCCTCGTCGCCCCGCATCTCGCCGATGGCCCGCTCCAGCGTCGCGCCGGCGCGGGCCAGCTCGGCCTCGGCGGCGGCCATGTAGCGGGCCGGGTCGCTCACGGCGACCTGCACGGCCCCGTCGGCGTTGATCGCCTCGACGATGGCCGACATGCCGGCCGGCAACTCCATGTGGTCCACGCCGGCCGACCAGTAGAACAGGCCGATCGGGTAGGCCGGGCCGTCGCGCTCGACGAGCCGCCGGGCCGTGGCGCGGGCGACCTCGGCGTCCGGGCCGGTGTCGGCGATGTTGCGCCAGATGTCGGGGTAGCTCAGTGGCAGGGCGTTGGCGTAGCCGCGGGTCAGGGCGAGCACCTCCGAACCGTCGCGCCACGCCCAGCGGAACAGCGGAGCCGACCGGTCGGCCAAGTGGGCCCGGCCGCGCCCGAAGTTCGCGCTGCGGATGGAAAAGCCGTTCAGGATCGCCGGCAGCGTCGCCAGCGAGCCGAATGAGTCGGGCACGTAGCCGTGGCGCATGCCCCCGCCGAAGGCCTCGGCCAGGCGCAGGCCCGTCTGGAGGTTGCGGACGGTGGCCTCGGGGCCCTGGAGGAACTGGTCGGCCAGCACGTACCAGGGCCCCACGACCAGCCGACCCGCCCGGCCCAGGGCCTCCAGCTCGCCCCGGCGCTGCGGGCAGACCTCCAGGTAGTCCTCCAGGACGACCGTCTGGCCGTCGAAGACGAACCGCAGGTCCGGCTCGGCCCGCAGGATCGCCAGCAGGTTCTCCACCAGGTTCACCAGGCGAAAGCGGTACTGCTCGAAGCTCTGGACCCACTCGCGGTCCCAGTGGGTGGTCAGGATCAGCTGCGCGACGGGCCGGGCCATGGCGTGTCTCCTGTGCAAGGGCCGACCGGCGGACAGCCGGCCGAGGCCGAGCCCATGGTGCCACCCCCATCGCCCCCCGGCAAGGGCCCAGTCGGAGCGCCAAAGGCGGAAGAGGGACACTTCATGCGAGATGCAACCGTTTTCGCGGCCCAGAAGGCTGAAAAAACAGTCAATATTCCCCCTCCCGCGATTTGCCAACCCGTGTTAGCATATTGTAACGACTGAGGATTCCCGCCAGCGGCTCCCCCCGCATTGGGCCGCGCTCCAGGAGGTCCGGGAGTCTTCGCAGACGTTCAATCCAGAAAAACGGAGGTACCGTGATGAAGTCGGCCAAGCCCGCCCGCCCTGAACTGGCCCAGTTGGAGTCCCTCGAACCCCGCCTGATGCTCAGCGCCACCAAAGAGGCGATCTGGATCGAGGGCGAGGACACCACGTCCACCACGTTCAACCGGAACAGCTGGTACAGCGGGGTCAACCCCTACATGCTCTCGCCGGGACCGCAGGGCGATTGGCTGGCCCACTACACGGGGGGCAACGCCTGGGCGGAGTCGGCCTGGGCCATGTACAACATGGAGGTCCAGGAGGGCGGCGAGTTCTACTGGTGGATTCGCGTCAACCCCTTCACCAGCTCCAGCGCGGGCGCGCGGTACAGCTACCGCATCCGCCCGGCCGGCGGCACGTGGAGCCCCCAGACCTTCATCGACACCTCCGACGCTCAGAACGACATGGTCCCGATCAGCTACGCGCTGGACATCCGCTTCATCGGCTGGGCGTTCGTCGACACCGTCGACCTGCAGCCCGGGCAGTACCAGATCGAGATCCGGATGGACGACAACAACAACCAGTGGAACCAGTTCGCCGGCGGCGTGGACGCGATGAGCTTCACGAACTGGGCCTGGGCGCCCAGCGGCGTGGTCCCGCCGGACGTCAATGCCCCCGCGGCCGGGCCCAATGACTGGTTCAACGTCATGATGGGGCCCGACGACTTCAGCGGCGAGTCGATCATCGACATGAGCCACCTGCTCGACGACACCGCCGGCGAGCACGGCTGGCTGGGGCGCAACCTCGACGACTTCGTCTTCGAGGACGGCACGGGCGTGAAGTTCTGGGGCGTCAATTCCCACCCCGCCAGCGACTCGGTCGAGATCATGCAGCGGCAGGCCCGCTTCTACGCCAAGCATGGCATCAACATGACCCGCACGCACTCGGTCGAGGGCTGGCTGGGCAGCATGCTGGGCACGCCGAATAACCGCTCCTTCGACGCCGACCGCCTCGACCACTTCGACCGCTGGTTCGCCATCTGCAAGGAAAACGGCATCTACACGACCTGGTCGGTCTTCTACCACCACAAGATCCTGCCCGACCAGCGGGTCAGCGTGGGCGGCACCGTCCCCGACGCGCTGTACAACGAGCTGCCCAGCAACAAGGACACCTACGGCCTGGCCACCTTCATCGAGGAGTACCAGGACAGCCAGTGGGCCTACGTCCAGACGCTGCTCAACCACGTCAACCCCTACACGGGCCTGGCCTACAAGGACGACCCGGCCCTGGCGATCGTGGAGACGCGCAACGAGGACAGCGTCTTCTTCAGCAACCCGCTGAGCGCGGATCTGGTCAACGGCACGACCCGCCCGCAGCACACGCTGCGTCTGCGGACGATGTGGCACCAGTGGGTCCGCGACAACTACGCCAACGACACCGAGCTGGCCGCCGCCTGGGGGACCGCCAAGCTGGCCAACGACTCGGTCAACGCCAACCCGTCCACGCAGCCCATGCGGATGTACGCCGGCTACGAGCTGAGCACCCTCTACCTGGGCCCCAACGGCAACAAGCGGGCGGGCGACTACATCAAGTTCCTGGCCCAGATGCAGCGCGACGACTACCTGCAGTACAAGAGCCGCGTGCAGAGCACCGGCTTCGGCGGCATCATCGTCTCGACGGCCTGGCGGGCGGGCGGGGCCTTCGCCGACCCGGCCAACACCTGGACCGATGACGCCATGGACGCCATCACCCGCCACGACTACTTCGGCGGCGGCGCCGGCGGGCACGGCATCACCACCGGGGCGGTCAACAACGACTCGATGCTCTGGTACCCCGGCGGCGGCACGCTGGACATGGGCATGTACCAGGTCGAAGACAAGCCCTTCATCACCACCGAGTGGACCAGCAAGCCGCCCAACCAGTGGAAGGCCGAGGCCGCTCCGCTGATGGCCTTCTACGGCATGGGCCTGCAGGGCTGGGACGCCAGCTACCACTTCGCCGGCTCCCGCAGCTACATGGGCAGCGGCTGGCCGAGCCTCAACAGTTACGTCACCGAGACGCCCCACTACATCGGGCAGTTCCCGGCCCTGAGCTTCGCGATCTACAACAACCACTTCGCCGAGGGCGACATCGTCGCCGCCCGACGCGTCGAGACCGAGGACCTGTTCCTGGGCATCGACGTGCTCAGGCAGGACTTCACCGGCGGCGGCTGGGACGACAAGGAGCCCGTCGGCGACCTCAACACGCCGCTGAACACCCTGGCCATGGGGCGGGTGACCTTCAAGGCCGCCGACGGCATCGGCCACTCCTTCGCCGCCAACTGGGCCCAGTACGAGGACATCGTCGGCAAGTACGTCACCAGCAACACCGGCCAGCTCAAGTGGAGCTACGGCGCCAAGGACTACATCCTCGCCCAGTCCAACAAGACCCAGGGCGTGATCGGCTTCGCCGGTCCGGGCACCTACGATCTGCCCGGGTCGGTCATCATGATGAACACCGACTTCGCCAGCCTGATCCTGACCCCGCTGGACAACCGCCCGCTGGACCAGTCCGAGCACATCCTGGTCACCGCCATGGGCCAGGACCGCCAGTACAACAGCCAGTACAGCTCCGACGGCTACCAGCTGACGAGCGTGGGCTCGGCGCCGCTGCAGATGAAGCCGGTCAACGCGATGATCTTCCTGAAGGGCGCCCCGATCCTCGAAGCCCGGCCGGTGGACTTCTACGGTGTGCCGATGGACCAGACGATGCCCATCCTGAGCGGGCAGGGCATCACGATCGACGGCACCTACCAGACCTACTACTACGAGATCAAGCGGGCGCCGTCCGCGAACCTCCCCGGCGACGCCAACGGCGATGGCGTGGTCGATGACCGCGACCTCAACATCGTCCTGGGCAACTGGGGCAGCAGCAGCGCGACCTGGTCGGACGGCGACTTCGACGCCAACGGCGTGGTGGACGACCGCGACCTCAACGTCCTGCTGGGCGCCTGGGGCAACACGGCCGCCAGCGACGGCGGCGACGAACCGGTCCTGGCCGCCGCCCCGACCGAGCCGGTCCTGGCTGCCGCCGAGATCAGCCAGCCCGTCCTGACCGCCGAGCCGACCCTCGCACTGGCCGCCCGGAGCCTGGCCCTGCAGGCCCGCTCGGCCAAGATGCTCACCCGCGGCATCGCCGTCTCCAACGTGGCCACCCTGGCCGCCGCCGAGGCCGCCGCCAATGCCAATGTCGACACCGAGGCCATCGACCTGCTGGCCGGGGAAAGCCTGGCCCTTCTGTAAGATCCGTTCCCCTACAGGTCCAATCCCACAGACCTGATGACCGAGGGAAAAGGCCCGCTTCGGCGGGCCTTTTTCTTGCGCCGGCCGGATGCCGGGCAGGCCGCCGTCCGTAGACTGGGGCGCAGCGCGTAGGCTGGGGCGCAGCGGAGCGAAGCCC